>JAGWAX010000009.1:0-25539 GCA_021296175.1 Nitrosopumilaceae archaeon
CCCCCCCCCCCCCGGGCACGGGCATGCCGCGCGCACGCACAAGTCAGGTTAGCGTTAAATTGCAGTCGTTCGTTGCAGGCGCGTTGAAGGAGTTCGACGAGTTTGCCGATGCCCTGTTTGACCAGCTTTCAGTAGAGATCAGCGAGGAGGCCGAGATTGAGAGCCTTGGCGCAAAGGCCGCCGAAAGTCTGGGGGACAGGGTCAGGTTCGATGAGCTGGAACGGGTTGCCGAGGGGATATTCCCCACATACGTGCAAAAGGCCGAGGAGTTCCTCGGTGCAAGGTGCCAGGAGGGGCTCGGGCTGGAATATCCGGAGCTCGACGGCCTCAAGAGGCTAAAGGCCGCAAAGGTCTTTGCGGGCAGCGAGGATGCGCGGGCGTTCGTGACCGACCTGTTCGAGGCGGTTGCATCAGAGGACCAGGCGGCGATAGCGGGCCTGATGGAGAGGGACACCGCCAAATACCTGGTGTACTCGACCTATGCCATACAGTACATCTCAAAGATAACCACGACATACGGCGACTACCTGGACTCTGTGATATACCTAAACAAGTTTGTCCTCTCAAGGTATCCGAGGATAATACTGTACAGGCAGGGTGAGCCGTACGAGTCTAGGTTTGATGAGGTAAACTCCGGATACGTCGGGGCCGTAAAGATGACCGTGCTCGAGGAGATGATCCACTCGGCGCAGGGAAACCTGCACCGCGCAAACGCGGAGGCGGCCGCGCGCGTAAACACGATAAACGAACGGCTTGCAGAGACCATAATGGGCCTGGACGCGGACACCGTAAACATGCTTGCAGAGCACTGCCAGCTGCAGGCGGTGCCGGACGACTTTCCGTTTGCAAAGAAGGCCAACCTGTTCTTCTTTCTGAACCCTGATCATTTCCTGATAGAGCAGATCGGCCCTGACATCATGACGTACACGCACGTCGAGATAGATCCGACCATAGAGCGCGCCATTCCGGACATACACGAGACGTACATGGAGTGGCTCGGTCCAATACAGAGGCACCACTCGGCATTCACCACAATGGAGGGGATGGCGGCGCTCGCAGTGGAGAGCATCCTTGGAGACGACGAAGACTTTGCAAGGTACCTGGGCACGTTCATGGGGACCGACTTGAGTACGTACAAGGTAAGGAAGAACATGGGGCGCGACTTTGCAAGGGCCGTATACGACGCGCGCGGCAGAGACGCGTTCTCCGACATGATACGCGAGCCGCCCACGACAAGGGAGCTGAAGGAGCCGTCGCGTTATATCGAGAGGGTCATCAGGTGACGCCGGCAGGCCGTGCGGCCGAGCCGTCATTCGGGACGTGCACTGGCTACGCACTCCAAGCGCAACTGACGAGCGTCAGCGACAAACCAAAGTGTGCCCGACGTCCTGCCGCCGTCTGCCGCTGCTGCTATTGCCGCTGTGTCTAGTCAATAATGCTCTCGACATCCTCGCCCTTCTTGATCATGGATATCTCGTGACGGGCGATCTTGTTGCGCAGCGCCCTTTTGAGCAGATCAACCTCGCTTCGTAGCACTGCAACCTCTTCTTCAAGTGCAGATACGCGGTCATAGATGGTCTCAGCTTCTTCAGTACTCATCGATCATTGTCAGATGTGGATCTAAAAAAAGATATCCTATGTGCGGTGCGGCGTGCAGTGCGGCCCGGCAGACAATTTTTGATCATATATATGACTTGTAATGTCATCTCAGCTGCGTCCGCGGCCCCGACAGGACGGGCAGTATAAAAGGCGTGCAGACGCCCGGCGTTAGAATCCCGGTTACAGCTCAAACTCTTGCCTGCACTTTTCGCACTTGCCCCTCTCCTCGCCGGGAGGTCCGAGGAGGAACACCTTGCCGATGGTCTGGCAGGCCGGGCACAGCCCCGTCGTGGCGTTCTTTGGGCCCGTGCGTATTATCTTCTGAGTCTTTCTGCGCCCCATGCCACAGACTGGACGTCAGGAGTATTAAGGTTTAATGGAGTAAAAATGGGGCGGCGCTGCGGCGGATGGCTGCAGAAACAGGCGCGCGCGTCAGGCGTGATCCGCGCACTCCAACACCGCATGCGGCGCGACGCCGGTTCCGGTGCGGTGCGGCCTCCCACCCCGACTGCATCCGGGCAGCCGGAGACGGTAGGCGAAAATGGCGCGGGGAGGGGGATTTGAACCCCCGAGTTCTTTCGAACATGGGATTAGCAATCCCACGCCCTACCGGGCTAGGCGATCCCCGCACGCAAAAAGACGCCAAGCCGCACAATTAAATTGATTCTGTCGGCGGCAACCTTGTTAGGCCTCCTCCCCACCCGCAACAGTCAGGCCGGAGTGGTGCTGTACTCCTCGCGAAACTGGGCGTAGTTCCTTACGATGTCTTTGAGCGGCACCCTGCGGCCTCCCACCATCTTGAGGTCTACCTCCACCCTGCCCGTCTTGTCGTTTATAGTGACTATGTTGTACGTGTTCTCAAACAGTCCGCGGACGCGCTCGGATGTGGCCGTACCCGCGTTGACCACGGTCAGTCCGCCAAAAGCCCACATCCAAGGCCTGTGCTTGTGCCCGCACAAGACGAGATCGACGCCGGTCTCAAGGATCGTCCTCAGCACGTCGCCGGCGTCCACCACCGTGAGCTGGTCGGATCCCGTGTCAGGAATGGCTATCAGGTGATGGTGCATTGCCACAATCTTTGTCTTTCCGGCGTACTTTTGCAGGGTCCGTTCAATCCACAGGTTCTGGCGGTAGCCCACCTCGCCGTCGTTCCTGTCGGGGCGGGCTGTGCCCACCGTTATCAGCACGGTGTTGTCGCCAAGCTCGTTGACTGACTGGAAGGGAAAGTACTTTTTGAAGAGCAGGTAACCCGTGTTGCGATAGTCGTGGTTTCCGCTTATGGCAATTATTTTGCCGGCGTCAAACCTTGAGACCAGCGACCTTGCCTTTTCATACTCCTTGACCAGCCCCTCGTTTGTCAGGTCGCCCGTAACGACAATGACGTCCGGCCTCATGTCGTTGACCTCGGAGAGCAGCGCCTCGAACTTTTCTGGAAGGAACTGGGAGCCTACATGCAGATCAGAGATCTGGACAATCTTCACAACCATATCTGGCCGAAGGATGGTATTAAACGCGTACTATAGGCCGTATGGGGCGACCATAGCGCAGGCCGCCGCAGCCCGCCCTCTTCGCCGTGCGGCATGGCCGCAGCTTCAAAGGATTAAATAATATCGCGCCCGTCTCAGCATGACTTGGGCACAAAGACTGCGGCCGTAATGAAGGGCGACGGCATAGGACCCGAAGTGGTGGATGCCATGCTCACGGTGGTCAGAGAGTGCGGCCTCCAGGCGGAGGTTGCAATGTGCGAGGCCGGCTCGGAGCAGTGGGACCGCAACGGCAGGGCGGACGTGTCGTACATACCCGACGAGACCATGGGGATACTGGAGGAGTCAGACGCCTGCTTCAAGGGACCCACCACGACGATACCCGTGCCCGACGCCCCGAGAAGCGTGGCCGTCACGCTGCGGCAAAAGTTTGACCTGTATGCAAACATCAGGCCCACCAAGACGTACAGCCGGCTCTCACCGGATGCCGGGCTTGACTGCGTCTGCTTTAGGGAGGCTACAGAGGGGCTCTATACCGGGATAGAGGCCCGCATAACGGAGGATACGGCCATTGCAATCAGAAAGATAACGAGGCAGGGCAGCGAGCGCATCATAAACGCCGCCGTCAGGTGGGCGTCTGACCACGGCATGAAGAAGATCGTCGCGATCACGAAGAGAAACATCCTAAAGGAGACTGACGGGATATTCTGGGACGCGGCGCAGCGGGGCGTGCTTAACACGGAGATGGAGCTCTCCGAGATCTACATCGACAACATAATGCAGCAGCTTGTGGTCCGCCCAGCCCAGTTCAACGGAGCGGTCCTGGTCAGCACGAACCTCTTCATGGATATAGTGTCCGAGCTGGCGTCCGGGCTCGTGGGATCAATCGGGCTCATATATTCTGCAAACATCGGCGACCGCTTTGCAATGTTCGAGGCGGCCCACGGCAGCGCCCCGCAGTTTGCGGGCCAGAACGTCGTGAATCCGGTCGCGGCCATATGCTCGGGGGCGTGGATGGCAAGGTATCTAGGCGAGGCGGACATCGCCGACGCCATATTTGCCGCCACCGAGTCGGTGGTCAACGAGGGCAGGACCGTAACGTGGGACATCGGGGGCGATGCAAAGACCACCCAGATGGCAGACGCCATATGCGCAAAGGCAAAGGAGGCGCTGCGCCGCTAGGCGCCCGCCGCTGAGCACTCCACCAGCAACAGCTCCTCAAAGAACAGTTTTTTTCTTGCCACGATGCGGGCGTCGCCAAAGCCCGCCATCATGGCGTGCCTCATCAGGCCGTCATAGTCAGAGAGCGTGGTGGTTACGATGGCAAACCTGCCGCCGGGGCGCACGCTGCGGCATACCGAGTCCAGTATGCGGGCCGGCACCTCCAGGCCGCCCGGCCCCCCGTCAGTCGACTCGAACGTGACAGAGTCCGTCGCAAGGTACGGGGGGTTGCACACTGCAAGGTCGAACTCTGCGCGTATCGCGTCAGAGCCGCTGCAGCATACCAGGTTCTCCGTGCGGTACGCGCCAGACTGGTTTTGGAGCACCCGGCAGTTGATGTCGGTCCCAACCACGAACTCAAACGAGTCGCGCAGCAGCCTTGTGATGTACCCGGAGCCGCTTCCCACGTCAAGGGCCATCAGGCCCTTGGGCGCGCGTCCTATGTAGTCTGCAAGAAAAAAGGTGTCCTCCGACGGCGGATACTCGTCCTGCTCCACCACGGGCTTCGTTCGTACGGGCGGGAGCCCCTCCCGCGCACGGCTTGCAGCAGAGTCACGTGGAGCATCCGGCATCATTCACACCCTTGCAAGCACAGAGTCCGCCAAATCCACTACGTCCTGGACGGACAGATCGTCGAGGCGCAGCCTGTCTGAACCGCCGCGTACCTCGCCACGCGTGCCGCCTGCATGCATCCGGCGGCCGGGGGGGTGGCTGCCGGCATCCACGATATGATCATTGTGGTTGCTACCGTGACGGTTGTGGTCACGGGCGCTGTCGCCGCCGCCGCTACTGCCGCCGCAGATCATACCTACCAGGGTGGAAATTCGCTTGCGCCTGTATGAGAAGATGCGGTTGATCATAGCGATCCGGGCGCCCTCAAGCGTACGCCTTCGAGCCATCGCAAGGACCACCGAATCCACCCCCGGCCTGGGCTCAAAGCAGGAGGCGGGAACGTCCATTATGGCGCGTATCTCAAAACAGTACTGGGCCACCACGCTGATTGCGCGCCTCCTGCCGCTCGCGCGCGGGCCTCCACAGCCGTCACCGGAGCGGTGACCCTTCTCCCCGCGGGGCGAGGCGCCTGCGAGCAGCTTTGACGCAAACTCCTTCTGAACCATTATGATGCAGCGCTCAAAGCCGGAGGATGCAAGCTGCTCCACCGCACGCCGGCTGCGCGAGTAGGGCAGGTTCGACACAAAGACGGCGCAGTCAGAGGCGGACACCGTAGAGCGGCCGTCTGCCGTGTCCCCTACCTTCGCAGCAGGGCCGAGCCCGTCGCCCCGCACCACCCGCAGGTTTCCAAACTCTGAGAGCGTCGTGCGCGTCTCGTCTGCCAGTTCCCGGTCCAGCTCCACGGAGACCACGCGGGCGGCCCTTTTGCACAGCAGGCCGGTCAGGATGCCGCGCCCCGTTCCAAGTTCAAACACCGCCTCGCCGTCCCTGATCCCGGCGGCAGAGACTATGCGCTCGGCCACGCCTTTGGATACCAGAAAATGCTGCCCCATTCCCTTCTTTTGGCGGATGCTTCCGGCGGTCCTGCCGCCGCGACTCCCGGGTGTGTCGGGACGGCCGCTGCCATCATTGCCGTCACCCCCGCTGCTGGCATGGTCGCCCGGATCTGCCTTTTGCCCGCGGGATGCGCCCCCGCCGTTAGGGGGCGGGTTTGCAGGGGGACCGCGCAATGCGGCGGCCTGAACGGGCGCGCCCCTGCGCACAACGGCGGCCTCAAAGGCGGCGGGCGTGGCTGCAGTCGGCGTCATTTTCGGGCGCCTACCTCTTTACAAATATGTTGACTCGCCGGCTCTGGCCGCTCATCTCAGATACTATGCGCTCGGCGATATGCCCCACAGGGTCGCTGAGGCCCACCCGCTCCTGCAGATCCGCATAGCTCTCAAACTGCTGGCGCTCCCGCTCGTCAAGCATCGCGTTCCTGTACGTCTTGCCTATGCCGGGTATCAGCTCCAGCGCATGCACGCGGGGGGTTATCGGGCCGGCATTGTTGAGATACGATATAAATTTTTGCTCGTTGTTTGCCACGATCGTGGTTATCACCCCCTGTAGTTCGTTCTTGGCGGACTCTGACAGCATCTCATATGAGACCTTTCCCAGAACCGATGCCACCTTTGTCCTGCCGGTCCTGCCAATGCGGAGCCGCTCGCCGTTTGCAAACCCGGATCCCGGCACGCCAAGCAGTTCCAGCAGCGTGAGCTTGTTCTCGCCCACTGCCGTTACTATCGTACCCTCCTTGCCCCTGACGACGGATGAGCGGCCGCGGCGCGTGGGGCCAAGTACGTACGCATGCTCCTCGTACGTTCTTGCCTTTGGCGGGTCGGTGTTCAACGCAAACCTGCCCCCCGATTAGAAAGCCGCAGACGCAATCCTTTTCACCAACTATTGCCGCCGCCACGGTTATTGTTGCCGCCGGCACACAATCATAGTTATAATCACCGTCATCATACCCAGACTAGGAGTGCTCCCGCACTATCTTGAGCATCCTCTCCAATGTCTCTGCAAGTATGAGCTTTTTCCATCCGAACGTAAATGAGCGCAGCTCGGCCATGCTGGTGGGCCTGATGTTCACAATCTCGACTGCCTCATCCTCCGTGAGGCTGCAGTCCTTTATGAGGAGTTTTTTCATCTCCGCCGCATTCTTGGAGTCCGTAGTGGCAAATTTTGCGACATAGTCAAACGTCCAGCGCTGTATCTGGTCCATGTCCTCCGGCTCCACCTTGCCGAGTATCTCCCTTACCTCTGCGAGTGAGATGGATTGCCTGTCCTGTACCTCTTCCATTACGACACACCGAACGGCTTTATGTGATCCAGCCTCGTGATTAAGGTTTTGGTCTTGTTTCCAAGCTTTACGTCAAGTGTTACGGCCCTCCGGCCCACCTCAGTTACGACACCGACCTTGCCATGGTATCTCCTGTGCGGGAGTCCCTTGTGCTGCCGCGGGTCTATTATGACGAGCGCCTGCTGTCCCGTCTGGTATTCGCGCAACAGAAATGACACGCCGCGTGGGGCCCTTTTCTTCATGACGGAGCGGGACTTGTGCCTGAACCCGTGGGAGCGGCCGTGCGACTTTTTGGTTGCCATGCAGGGGCGGACTCGGAACCCTATTTAATCTAGTATATCTGCAGGCTCTTACACCGGCAGTTGTCACAGGCTCCACCGGCTTCCATTGCCTGACAGCAGCATTACGAGCACGGGCTCGAGCCGTCCACAGGCCGCTGTGCAAGAAGGCGGCAGCGCGTCGGGACAGGCTGGGCTGGGCGCGGATGGCGGTTCCCGTGTCTTTCAAAAAAAAAAAGAAAAAAAAGGAATAGAGGCTACTCGTCGGAGAGCTCTACGTCTGTGAGGTCTATCTCCTCGTCAAGGTCGGCCGCCTCCGGGACGTCCGCCACGGACTCCGCCGCGGGGGTGGCATCGTCTGCGGTCTTTGCCTTTCTGCCGGGGGCAGCCTTGGCCTTGGAGTCGGCAGGAGAGGACGCCTTGGGATCTACAGGCGCCGCATCCTTGGGTTTTGCCACTGTAGCAGTGGTAGCGGCAGCGGCGGTAGCAGTAGTCGCGGCAGACGCAGACTTTGTCTTTCTGGTCTTGGCCGCGGCCTCTGCATCCACGATGTCTATTACGCCCGCCTCACCCAAGGCGAAGAGTACCTCTTCCTCTGGGTGGTGCGGGCTGTCGACCATGCGGGCAATCCGCTTCTTGCCGGACTTTTTAAAGTAGATCCGGTAGGTGCTCGTGTGGGCGACTACGTTTCCGCCTATGGGCCGGGTCGGATCACCGAAGAAGACGTCCGGAGATGCCATGACCTGGTTGGTTGCAATTGCGGCGCAGTTGTAGATCTCTGCATAGCGGGACAGCAGGTGTACGAAATGGTTGATCTTCTGCTGCCTGTTTGAGAGTGTCCCGCGTCCGAGGTATTCGGAACGGAACAACCCGACTGCCGAGTCTGCAACAATCAGTTTGATGTTGTTTGCCTCGATTACCGGACCAGAGCTCTCCAGAATCAGCGTCTGGTGCGAGCTGCTGTGCGCGCGTGCCACGGTAATGTTCTCCAGAGCCTGCAGGGGATCCATGTTGTGGGCCTGCGCAATCGAGACGATCCTCTCGGGCCTAAACGTGTTCTCCGTGTCTATATACAGAACACCACCCTCGAGTCCTCCCTCCTCCTTGGATTTCTGGACCATTACCGACATGGTGTGGGCGAACTGCGTCTTGCCGCATCCAAACTCCCCATACACCTCAGTAAGTGCCTGGGTTTCGACTCCTCCGCCAAAGAGGGAGTCGAGACAGTCGGTACCGGTCGTAATGCGCCCGATCTTCTGCCTGTTGTCGTAGATCTCGCTTGCACTCACAAAGTCTCCTGCCAGCTTGCCGCCGTCGACCAGGTGTTGCCTGGCCTTGTTGACGATCTTCTCGGCAGTGTCCTTTTCCATCCCGGTTATCTCCGAAATTTCGACGGGGCCGCGGACTATGAGATCCATGACGTTGTGGATTCCCGCATCAGACAGCTTGCGTGTTGTAACTGGGCCGACGCCCTCCAAGCTGCTGAGTTTCATGTCCTCCATATGTGGCATAAAAAAGTACGGTATAATAAAGATATCTATTTGATGGGTACGGTACCAGAACCGCCGTGTTTCCATGCGGTGGCGTCTGGGTGACGCGCACTGATCCTAGGGGACCGCCGCACGGGATGCGGCAAACAGGTATTAGCCTATGTGCCGCAGGCATGCCATGGGAAGCAAGACCCTCGTCATACCGGACATACACCACCGGTATCCGACGGCAGAGGAGATAATAAGCCGGGAGCGCCCTGATCTGACCATATTTTTGGGCGACTATTTTGACGACTTTGGCGACGGTCCGGAGATGGCGGGGCGGACTGCAAAATGGCTCGCGCGCTCTCTGGAGTGCGACGGTGAGGAGGGCGGCAGGATACACCTGCTTGGGAACCACGACCTACACTATATGACGGGCAATGCAGATTACAGGTGCAGCGGGTACTCGGATGCCAAGCGGCGCGTCATCGACTCGTACGGGATAGACTGGGCCAAGCTGCGCCTCTACTACTGGATAGGGGCGGCGGGTACCGGATGGCTGTGCACCCATGCCGGGTTCTCAAACAGGCTGTACGCGCAGCAGCGCAGGACAGAATCTGAGCCTGTGCAGGATGTCCTCTGCCGCGCAGTCGAGGATCTTGCCGGTGCGTCGGACAAGAGCGTCCCGCACCCGTTCTTGGAGGCCGGGCGCAGCAGGGGCGGGCCCAACAGCGTGGGCGGCCTGATATGGTGCGACTATGGTGAGTTTGTGGACATACCGCACACGAGGCAGATATTCGGGCATACCAGAGATTCGAAGGTGCGGCGAAAAGTCTCGCCGGATTCGGCGCACTACTGCATTGACACGGTGCTGTGCAATTATGCGATATGTGAAGATCAAGACGTTGTGAGGATCAAGACAAACTAAACCGGTTGGTGACGCACCCGGGACCAGACTCAGAGCGCGCCGTATCTGACGTTCCTGCTGTCATCATCATCATCATCATCATCATCATCGTCGCTATCGCCGGCGTGTCCATTGTGGTGGCTGCCATTGTTATTGCCGCGCCCTGCGCCGGCGGCACTGGCGTCGGGTGGCGCCTGCCGCACTGATGCCGGCCTGGCTCTTTTGATCACTGTGAAAATCACGGCCATTATGGCGGCGCCCGCCGCCAAACCCGCTGCGGCGCCCGTGCCAAACCCGGGGCCGGCCTCTCCCGTGGTTACTACAGACACCGAGCCTGCGGCAGGCTGGCTCGTGCCGTCTGCGGCAGGCAGTTGAGTGTCGGGGGCTGATGGTTCGAGCGGGGACGCCGGTGCGGATGCCGCCGCCCCATCCGTAGTTGTGTCCTTTTGCGCAGCGTCCGGATCATGACGGGAGTTATCGCCGCCGTCTGTACCTGCAGCAGGGTCAATCTGGCCGGCGCCCGTGCCAAACCCGGAGCTGCCGGCATCATACATTGCATCCTCATTTTCATCATCATATGCACCACCACCATAGAACCTGACCTCTATGCTCATGGGCTCTATGACTGAATCACCCCCATACAGGGTCGTGTGGGTCATTATGGCGTACGTCCCGGTGCCGTTGATCGGAACTGTCATGAATGTGGACGTCGCGCCCTCTGCGCCTCCGGATACGGGATAGAACCCCCCGCCCTCGCTGAACGGCGTGCGGCCAAGCCAGTCGACTGACGGCCAGTCGAGAAAGTGCCCAAAGACGCCGGACGGGACGTTTGTCTGGATTATGCGGCCTGCAGGATCGGCCACGAATGCAGACACGCTCGTGTCCTCCGACTCCCAGGATATCCTGACCGAGGCCGTGCTTATGGCCGGGTCTGCAACCTCAAAGTGGTGGTGCCGCCAGTCCCCTGACATGTAGCGCCCCACCATGTCAAAGGCGCCCCTCGTATGGCCATTGGAGTACGTGACGTCCGGGTATGGCGGGGATGTTGCCGCCACCCCGGATCCTGACGCGTTTGCCAGAGCGCCTCCGCCGCCAAAGACGATTCGGGAGCCCGCATCCTGTATGACAGGCGTTACTGCAAACGACACCGGCACGTTTGCAGTGTGACGATCACCCTCAAAGGCTACGAACCCGTGGTGTATGCCCGCGCCTGCATCGTCGGGTGTGATCAGCGTGACGTCAACCTGTCTTGAGTCTTGTGGCGGGACGGATACTGAGGACTTTGCCGGCCAGACGTCCTCCCATTTCTCCCTCGCGTAATAGCTTGCAGACACCGTATAGTCCAGCGCCGTTGCATTGGCGCCGTTGGGCCCCACCCAGTAGGAGTATCTGAGCGGCACCGGATATATTCCGGCCATCGGAACGCCCTCAAACTTGTCGGCAGGATCCGACACGCGTATCTCCTGCGTTGTACCCCACGAACCGCCCCGCGTCACAAGCAGGAGTTCGTCGCTTGTTATCTCCAGATCTCCGTCTCTGTCAACCCAGTCGTACAGGTACAGGGAGGCTATCCCTATGTCATCAGCATACACGTCGGCTGACATGTTCATAAAATCGGAAAATGCAAAGTTGACGCTGAGTACGAGCAGCGACGCATCGGCAGGAATCGTCCTTCCATCGCCGAACAGGCCCGCAAGGCCCTCGTCGGGGCGCACGTCGGCGAGCCTCACGTAGTTTGGAATGTACGCGTCGGTATCGTTGAGTATGGGATCCTGCTGCCGCGGTACGGTGGTGCCGTTGAGACTGGCGTGACCCACAAGCGACATCTTCTGCGGCGATATGGACACGTCGATTGCGTCGGGCCCCGGATTCTCGATTGTGAACGTGGCCGTGGCCCTCGAGCCGGGCTGCAGGTGGCCTGCAAACCACGAAGTCATGGGTATGTCGCGGTCGGGAAGGTCGAACTTGCCTATCCCCGTGTCCGTGATGTTTGAAGACAATATCGCCGGCCGAAGCACGTCGCGTATGTTCGGATAGGAGTCGTCATTGTGCACCACAAAGATCCCGCCCTCTTTGTGGACGAACTTTAGGGCGGCCCCCGCGTCGGCGAGGCCCGCGCCCTGCACGAACGGATCGTTGCCCATGTCGCGCGCGGTGGACATCAGGATGTTCTTTATCACAAACGGGTCGTAATCGATATGGTTCTCCGTCATCTCGCTCATGACTACGGCCGCCGCGCCCGCTATCGCGGGCCCCGCCATGCTGGTCCCCCCGAACAGCGTGAACGGGTCACGCGTATCCGCATTCTGGGACGCGCCCATCATGCTTCTGGGCACGAAGCCGTATGCCCCCACGCTGACAATGTCGGGCCTGACGTCTCCGATTATGCCGGGGCCCCGGCTGCTAAAGTCTACCACGTGTCCGCGGTGGTATGAGCGCGGGGCGCGGTCAGTCGCGCTGGCGTCATTATCGCCGCTGCCGCCAAACCTCGGCTGGTCCTTGAATGGACCGTACCCAACAAAGACGTTGTTCGTACTGGCCCCTGCAGCTATTCCAAAGGAGGCCACGCCCGGTGTCCCGAGCGTTCCGTACCCGTGACCCGAGTTGCCGGCGCTTGACACAACGACCACCCCGGGATAGCTGTCATCAAGGGAGCGCGGCACGGAAAGCATGTCGACTACGAGGGAGAGCATGTCATGGCCCGGCGCGGCGCCCACGTTTGGAAACGCCGAGACGCCCCAGCTGTTCGATATGATGTCGGCCCGCGGGGCCCCGGAATACGACCACGCGGAACCCTCGTTGTCAAAGCCGGCGGCCCAGAGCCAGCCGTACAGCGCGTCCCCCAGCCAGAGCGCCTTTATCGGGAGTATGCGCGCGTCCGGCGCCACGCCCCCTATGACGTAGCTGCCCGTGTCGTTGTAGACGTCGTATGTCATCTTGCCAGCTGACACGATCGTAGCGGAGCTCGCCGTGCCGTGCCCAGCGTAGTCGCTCATCACGCCAAAGAACCGGCCGTCGGGGTCGAGTCCCGGAAGCAGCGTCCCGTTCACCGCCCCGAGCACCTCGTTCTGGCGCGACGTCAGCGTGTCGTTCATTATGGAAAATACGTCCAGTACCTGCGCCCCGGCCGTTCCCACCGTATAATCGGCCGTCCCGTCCCCGTCTGAGTCGTACGAGAGAAACTCCCCGCCGCTTCCAAGGATGATGGGGCGCTCGTCTGTAAAGTCAAAGTCAAAGTCCGGTTTCTGACTGCCCTGCTCGCGGGTATAGTCCTGCCACGAGGTGCTCATGTCCGGTATTATGGTGTCGTATACTCCCGGCAGGGCGGAGTCGACCACTAAGACCGGCACCACCTGGATCCTGGCAGGCTGCCCGTCCCCGAGTCCCGGCGCCCCCATCTGGAATATCGCGCCCAGCCTGTACGCGCCGCTCTGCGAGAGTATGTAGTCTCTGTTGTCGAGCCCTATCCGCATGTCATGCTCAAGCGTCCCGTTCAGTACGGGGGCGCTTCCGATCTGCGGGTAGAGCGAGTTGTACACCAGCATGGTGGTCCCCCGGCCGCCCTGTTCAATGTCCAGATAGACGCCGCCATCTCCGGCCACGTACACGACAGAGTCAAACCCCTCCGGGACGCCCCCCGTATGGTTCCTGACCGTCCCGCTGTCCGATATGCTAGCATAAAACGTGCTGTTGGTTATGACCATTCCCTGCCCGTCGGGGTCGAGCATGACGGGATGGTTTGTGGTGGGATCCCTTGCAAGTGCATGCTGAATGTCGGGGTTTGAAAAGTCCACGCCCGTATCCACGATGGCGATGGTAACGCCGCTGCCTGTGGCACCGTATTTCTCGGCGATGCCGACGCCATCCCTGCCGCCGGCCCCGAGTCCCACTATGTCAAGTATGCCGGTTGCGTCCCCACCGCCGCCGGCCCCGGCAGAGCCGGACGTAACGTGCAGGTGCGGGGCGGCCGGGGGACGCGCATCACCGTACGGAGCTGCGGCCGGGGCCTCCTTGGAGCTTGAAGTGACTGCGGGGGATCCTGCCAGGGTGGCGGACGGCGCGTGCAAGTCGAGCGGCCTGTCGGGGATTACCACGAACCCCTTTGAGGAGAGATCGGATGCGGACTCGGGGTGCAGTGTGGCAATCGTGAAAAATCCGCCGCCGGGCCGCTGGTCTGTACTGTCCTGAAGCGTGCGGGGTTGGGCGGGGAACGGTGATGATGATAATGACGATGATGATAATGACGATGATGATAATGACGATGATGATAATGACGATGAGTGTGTCAACGACGATGCAGATGACGCGGCGTTGCCGCGATCCGCCCAGCTTCCGTCGCCAAAGACTAGGTAGCGGCGGCTGTCCCCGTCCGCCCAGCTTCCGCCGGCGTTGTCATCAAGGGATCCGGAGCCAAACCTGATAATTGCAGAGTCGTAAGTCCCGTGATATGAGGAGGTTCCCCCGGCGCCCGAATCTTGCCAAAGCCACCCGGGTGGCTCCTCTGAGAAGATGCTCCAAGACGGCGCCCATGGCGGTGCCGGGGACGATGCGGCGGCCGTCTTGTAGGGGGACGCGTCGTACGCGGGGGATGCGGCAAAGGCCGAGCCGGCGGCCGGGCTCGTCCCGTACGTCGTCCACGGATCGTATGCGCCAAGGGGCCCCAGACCGTGCATCAGTCCGGGTACTGCCGTCGCCGCACCCGACATCACCGCCAGCGCGGCCACGACGGCGCAGGCCGCCGCGCCCGTGCGGCAGTTTCTTGCAGTCATACAGATGGTAACCTCACACGGGCATTATAACCGTGAGTCGATCACCTGCGGCGTGCAAGTATTGCAATCTGGAGCGCTACGATGATTCCAATCGAGGCTATAATCGGAAACAGGAGCGAGTTGAGCTGCGAGGATGCCTCGCTTATAAAGGCCACCGATGTGGATATGGTTCCAGTACTCTCGTCTATCTTGCTGCTTGCCTGGTCAAGCGTCGAATCGAACCCCTCTATCTCGGACTTTAGCACGTCGAGCTCCTCGGAGGTTTCGTCCAGGATCCTGTTGAGTGAGATTATCTGTTCTGAGATTCCGCCCAGATCCTGGCTCAGTACGTTGGTGGCAGCCGAGCCGTGCGACGTGGTCCCGCGGTTGAAGGCCACCACGTGGAATATGTGCGTGCCCTCTTCTGTCGGGACGTACTCTACAAAGTACAGGCCTTGGTGCAGCGTCTCAAACGATTCGGAAAGTGGCACGTATGCGCCCGACGGCAGGTGCACGTGCGTGCTCTCCAATAGATCCGACGGGTCGTTTCCAATGAGCAGCCCGTCACTGGTGGTCTGCACGAACACCCGGAACGGCTGGTTGATGGCGGCCGTCTCCGGTGCAAAGACCAGCGTGTTGACGTAGCGCTCCACCGGCACGTCGACTAGATCAGACGTCGAGGAGAATCTCACGTCTATTATGCGCGACGCGCCGTTCTGTGCCGTGCTGATGGCCTCCACCGCGTACGTCCCGTATGAAAAGCTGGAAGACGGACGTGGCCAGATCAGCAGATCATAGTTAAACGAGCCGTCCGGATTGGTGGTAACCTGATCGAACTTTGCAATGGATCCGTCAGGTGCAAAGAGGCGCACGATGAGCGTCTCCTCTGGAAGCCCCATGCCGTACACCTGGAGCTTGTGGTTTGGTGCGTACACCTTGCTGTTTGTGTAAAACTCAAGGTGTTCGCCGTCTTGCTGCTGTTGCGCGTACGCGCCCCCGTCAACAGGTGCAGCCGCGACCATGCCGCCGACTGCTGCAAGCAGCGCCAGAACGACGGTAGGCGCTACCACGCGATGGGCGATTCCGGCAGTCTGTCCGACGCTCCCTTGCATTTCTTCACTGTGGCAATCTCCTAGATATTGTTTCGGAATCGGTGGCATGCCCGAATCAGCTTGGCAGTGCCGTATAATGTGGCACGCCTTGGCGCGTCACGCATAGGGGGCCTAGCGCCTTCGCCTTCTCTGACCCGGCTTGTTCTGGCCCGGAAATCTTCCAAGGACAAACCGCTTCTTAAAGTTGCTCTTGTTGCGGAGGCTGGAGCTCGTTCCTACAATTTTGCGGCCCTCGACCTTGGGGGTCTGGCCGCGGACCTTGCCCGCCTTTGTGAGTGAACCGTGAGTTGCCATGAAAGGGCGGCCTCTTCTATGAATTTATGTATTTGCAAGCAGTCAATGTATGAATTCCCCTGTCCGCGAAAATATCAAAAACCACGCACAAGTTCTGACACTTCGATCAGGCTCATGCACCCCGGGCAGGGCAGGGCCCGAAAGAGGCGGCAAGAATGCGCGAGCGTCCCGTCCCGCGCGCACGCGGCTACCAGTACTTTGCCTTTATCTCTTCTATCACGCGCTCGTGGTCGCGGCTCTTTTTGCGAGCGTACCGTTCCATGGCGCCCAGCGGCACGCCGCCAAGCGATCTTGCAAGCATGTTGAAAAAGTACCTCTGCGGCCCCGCGGAGCCCGTCTTGTTCATGAATTTCTGTATGCCATACTTGAAGTTGTGCTGCCACGTCTTGTACAGCACTCCGAGCTGCGCGGGAAGCATCTCGTTTCCGATATTGAAAAAGTCTGATTTTTCAAGCAGTCCTATTGGAACGAACGTCAGCGCCGTCGTTGTAAACATGGAGTTTGGCTGTTCCCGCTCAAGGTCGCTTAGCAGCTCAATGGTCTCCCACGAGTCCTCCGGCGTCTCGTCATTGTCAAGCCCCATTATCAGCGTGAACGCGGGAACCCAGTGGTAATCGTTGAGCATCTTGACTCCCTCCTTGACGACCCAGTGCCACTCGCTTGGCGAGTACGGAGCAAGCTTGCGGTCCGCATACTTCTCAATGAGCCGCAGGCTGCCGGTCTCAAAGCCGGCCTGCACGCCGATCATGTTGTCGGGGCCCGCGCGGATTATCCTTGATATGTTCGGGATGAGCCGCTCGTCGGCGATTGCCCCGGCAAGGGTGCCGTGCGTCGGGTTGGTGTGCGGCACGCCCGTCGACATTACGGCCGTAAAGAGCTCCTCGAGCGCCTCCCGGTTGGGCTCCATGCCCTTTGACGTGCGGGGATCCATGCCGTACACGAATATGTCGTCGCTGTGAATCCAAGCCGACTTTGCGTTGCCCTTTTTCATGTTGACCTCGATCTCCTTTTTGACCTTTTCAGGCGGGTAGTACCTGAGCGACCGGAGCGTCACGTCGCAGAACTTGCACCCCCGGCCGCAGCCGCGCATGACCTCGACCATCCCGTGTATGCTCGGTTCGACGATCTCCGGTATCTCCTCAAGATCGGGCCTGCTCCAAAAGTTGACAAACCTGCCGTAGATCTTTTTGTCGTGGCGCTCAAACTCCTTTATGTTCACCTTAAAGTCGCTTCTCTTGCGGAACGGATCCATGTTATCAAAGTCACCGTTGATCAGATAATTGAAGAAGCGCCCGGCGTGCCCGTCAATCTCGGGTGCGATGCCGCCCAGCTCGCCCTCCAGTATGGCATATATCCCAAACTCCTCTATCTTTTCGGGATCATAATTGTACTGCCACGTGCCGGACGCGCCGGAGATCACCTTCGCCTTTGATCCGGTCCTCTCCTTTGCGGCCTTTATGCGCCGGTGCAGCTCCGCGTTGTAGTACTCGTCGTACGATATCTGCTTGCGCCCGTACGTGAACGTCATTGTGACGGGCCCCATTCCAAGCGGGTCCATCTCGTAGGTGCCTACTGCAAGCGTCTCCGGCCCGATGAACTTTTCAATGTGGTCCGGATGGGCCACCACCACATCCTCCCTTGCAAAGCCGTCCCTGAGAAGCCCCGCCTCGAGCTTTCGCAGCCCGTACGGGGCGTAGTCTGCAACACCGTTGGTGTGCGGTATGTAGTTGCAGATAAAGTCAAACAGGATCTTCGGCGTGACCTGGTTTCCCAGTATGCGGTACAGCAGGCTCTTCTTGTCGCGGTAGGGGTCTATCGCAGGGGCGCAGCCAAAGAACGAGGCGAGCGAGAGTCCCCTGTAGATGGACATCAGTGTACGATCCGCTGTAAGCACGATCTTGGGGCTGGGCAAATTCAGCTTTCTGCCCCCTTTGATTTGTTTTAAACCTTGCTAGCTATAAAAAGGCAGGAGTTCGCCGTACGTGCGCGCTACACGGCGCGTGCCTGCGCAGGGGCGGGGCGGGGCGGGGGAAAAGGCCAGACGCATCATGGAGGCGGCCAGCGGGCGGACACTCCGGACTTGTCCCTGTATGTGCGGCCGAACTCGGGGTTTGCGCGCAGCAGGTGGTCGGCGTCAAACACGGTGCCGTCCCGGCATACCACGTCAGGGCCCGCCACGCAGCTGCCGCATATGCCTGCGCCGCACTTCATCACGCGCTCAAGGCTGGCCTGGGCAAAGATGCCGCCCTTGTGGGCGGACTGCATCACCTTGTACATCATGGGTTCCGGCCCGCACGTGTACACCGCGTCAAAGCTGCCGGTGCCGTCCGCGGCAAGCATACCGTCCACCACGTCCGTGACCAGCCCCTTGGTGCCGCGCGTGCCGTCGTCGGTGCACACCATGACGCGGCTGTCGGGGCATACAGAGAGCATCCTGGACGCCGCGTCCTCAAAAAAGACCTCCGACTCGGTGCGGGCCCCCATCACCAAGGTGATTCTGCGGCTGCCACCGCCTGTACTCGCGTGGGATGCGAGCCTCATAAGTGGCACGAGTCCCGTCCCCCCGCCGACCAGCAGGAGCCTTCCGTCGCGCATATCAAACGAGTTTCCATAGGGGCCGCGGACGCCAATCATGTCACCCGGGTTCACGTTGTAAAGCGAGGTCGATGCAGGGCCGTGGCGCCTTACCGTAAATGCGGCGCGTCCCTCCTCCGGCGCAACCATCACGCTCATCGGAAGCTCGTATGAGCCCGGCACCCACACCATTGCAAACTGCCCCGGCCTTGCAGACGCCATCACGTCATCTGAGAACGTCAGGGTGCGCACGGTGGGGGTCTCATCCGTCACATCCTCCACTGTCACCGGAAACGGATGGTCGCGCGTCCTATCTGGCAAGCCCCACCATCCCCCCAATACTTGCGATGCCCTTGCGCTCCATATACGACGCGATCCCGCGGTTTATCTCCTCGAAGAGCCCGTAGCCATGGCCGCCAAGCGCGCTGCCAATCTGCACCGCGGAGGCGCCTGCCAGGATGAACTCCGCGGCATCCTCCCACGTGGATATCCCGC
The DNA here is from genome assembly GCA_021296175.1 of Nitrosopumilaceae archaeon. GTDB lineage: Archaea > Thermoproteota > Nitrososphaeria > Nitrososphaerales > Nitrosopumilaceae > Nitrosopumilus. The sequence goes on from JAGWAX010000009.1 coordinate 18,976, forward strand.
CGCATCCCATTATCGGAATCTCGCAGTTGGACGCAATCTCGTAGACGCACCGCAGGGCGACCGGCTTTATCGGTGTCCCGGACAGGCCACCGTACCCGTGGCTGAGGATGGGTGTCTGCGCCTCCGCGTCAATGGCAATCGATCGTATCGTATTGATGGCGGTGACTGCGTCGGCCCCGGCGTCGGCCGCGGCGGACACGGTGTCGAGATAGTTTGACGACCCCAGCCCGACCTTTACTGCCACCGGCACGTCGGCCGCGGCCCCCTTTATGGCACGCACGATTCCGGCCACCAGCTCTGGGTCGTCTCCCACCTCGAGGCCCACTTTGTCAACGTGCGGACACGACATGTTGAGCTCGTACGCGGTTACCATACAGCCGGAGAACTCGGATACCATGTCCACGAACTCCGACGCGGCGGAGCCCACCATGCTGACCACCACGGGCACGCGGCTGTTCCCCCTTATCATGGGCGCAAAGTTACGCGCCCCCGGGTTTGAGAGCCCCACTGCGTTTATCCATCCCCCGCCTCCGAGCCCCACGACAGTCGGATTCGGGTACCCCTCCCACGGCTCGCGGCTGAGCGACTTTGTCACGACGGCGCCGGCTCCCGCATCGTACAGGCTCTCAAAGACGTCCATGGAGATCCCAAGTATGCCGGAGGCAAGCATGGCGGGCCTCTCGAGCCTGATGGGGCCTATCTCAGTATGCAGGGAGGGACTGTCGCTCACAACTGTCATGCGATGTGCTTTGAATATAACGGTTAATTGGGCACGTATGGCCGGCTCGGAGATCGGCCCGGGGGGCCGTGCCGTGCCCCGCGCTTGAGCCTACGTGGCCGGCCAGGCGCCGTCTCCGCATGTGATCTACGGCAGGCGCGCGTAACCATTCCGCATGTCTGGCGTATCTTCATTACGCGTGGACGGCGGACCGGGCGCGGCGCGGCGCATAGTATCTTTTTAAGGGCCGCAAATACGCCATGCGCATGGTCGGCCGGTACAGGGCGCTGCTCACCGAGCTTGGAGTTATAATCGTAAGCGAGGAGGATGGCACGGTTGCAAGGACCTTTGCCTTTGACGATCCCGTATCGGACTATCTGGAGATAAAGGAAGGCAGGACGCCGCGGTCGTGCAGCGGCCTCGGGCCGTATCTAGAGTCCCTGAATACAGCGGTATCCACGGGCGACGACGCCCTGCTTAGCGTACTAAACAGGGAGTCAGTCGACGTCCAGGCGCTCAAGGGGCGGGAAGCCGAGGATGCCCGGGCCTCAAAGCAGCAGATGATCATATCGTCGGGGCTTGCGTCGGATGCAAGAGACGCCATCTCAAAGCTGAGGGATTTTGCCATGGGACTGTCGTCATCAAAGGTGACCGAGATATCCGGCAGCTCCGACATGCACGTCATACAGGCCGTCAACTCGCTTGACGAGATAGATAAGGTTGCCAACGCGCTCAGCTCCCGGACAAAGGAGTGGTACGGACTTCACTTTCCGGAGCTTGAGAACGTGGTAGACAGCATAGAGGGGTACGCCCGCATAGTACTGGCGGGCCGTCGCGACGGCTTGACGGCCGAGTCGTTTGAGGCGGCGGGCTTTCCAGATGAGAAGACGGAGATGCTTCTTGTCGCCGCGTCAAACAGCAGGGGCGGCGAGATTACGGACCAGAGCCTTGAGATGGTGCAGGCCATGGCGGGGCAGCTGATCTCATTTTACGATCTGCGCAGGAAACTGGAGGCACTGGTAGAACGGGAGATGGGGGCCGTGGCGCCCAACCTGGCCGCAATACTGGGCACCGCCCTGAGCGCAAGGATGCTTGCAAGAATCGGCAGCATGAAGAAGATGGCGTCGCTGCCTGCCAGCACGATACAGGTCCTGGGAGCCGAGCGGGCCCTGTTCCGCTCGCTAAAGACCGGCTCCGAGCCGCCAAAGCACGGACTGCTGTTCCAGCATCCCCTGGTGCACGCGGCGCCCCGGTGGCAGCGCGGCAAGATTGCGCGGGCAATAGCCGCAAAGGCCGTCATAGCGGCCCGGGTCGACGTATACAGCGAGGACGGGGAGCTCAACAGGACGCTTCTGGAGAAGCTGAATGTAAGGATAGGCGAGATAGGCGAAAAGTTCCGAGAACCGGCGGAGAGGGGTGGCGGCGGCGGAACGGCCCCGAGACCGGATTACGGCCGCAGGAGCGGTGGCCGCTCAGGCAAGAGGGGCGGCGGTGGCGACAGCCGCGGAGGAAGAGGACGCCCAGAGTGGTCCCGCAAGAGGACCGAGGCGGCAGAGGGGCGCGCGGCCCGAGGGGGGCGAAAGGGCTACAGGTATGGCCGTGACGATTATGGCAGTCGCCGGTGGGATGACGATAACGCTGGTGGCGGTGATGCTGATGGTGATGGTGGCAGCGACGGCGGCCGAGGCCACGGCCGCTATCACGGCAGGGGCGGCAGCAGTAGCGGCAGGAAGGGCGGATCCGCAAAGGCGGCAAGGCAGCGCGCGTCAAAGAAGCCGGCCGCATCGAGGTTCCGCGCAAACAAGCGCGGCAGGAAACCTGCAGACAGAAAGAGGGGAAAGAGATTCCGGTAGTGCAGCAGCCCCACGCGATCGTGCACTTCCGCCGGTTTTGCGCGACTGCCTGCTTCTGCACATGGCCGCCGCCATACGTTCATACGCCGGACATACAAGTGACAATCTGCGCATGGCCGCCTCAGAACCGTTTCCCCCGTTCATCTTGACAAAGTTCGAGGGCAGGGACAGGCCTGCCACGGAGAACCAGGTCCCCGGAAACAGGGTGTACGGCGAGAAGCTGCTCGTAAGGAAAAAGACCGAGTACCGCATATGGGATCCGTTCAGGTCCAAGCTCGCGGCTGCCGTCATGAACGGGCTTGAGGCCTTTCCGTTTGAGAACGGGTCCCGGATACTGTACCTGGGCGTCTCGACAGGCACGACTGCAAGCCACATATCGGACATAATCGGACAGTCAGGCATCCTGTTTGGAATAGAGCACGCAAGCAGAGTGGCCCGGGACTTTATGGACAGGGTGGCGTCACACAGGCCGAACATCATACCCGTCATGCAGGACGCGAGGATGCCGGGCGACTATTTTGCGGTGTTCGGCAAGATGGACGTGGCATACGTCGATATTGCGCAGCCGGACCAGACGGGCATAGCGATGGCAAACTGCAGGATGTTCCTAAAAAGGGGCGGGTACCTGTTTCTTGTGATAAAGACGCGCAGCATAGACGTGATAAAGGAGCCGGGGGAGGTAATAAGGCAGGAGACTGAAAAGCTGAGCGGTGAGTTTGAGATAGTCGAGTCCATAAATCTGGAGCCGTACGACAAGGACCACGCAATGGTCGTTGCAAGGTATCCGGGCTGACACGCGCGCCGCGGCCGGCGGACCGCGCGTCGGAGCTGCTGTTACTGTTGCGCGCGACGCGCCCCGAGCAAGCGCTTCACCGGCTTCCAGCTCTTGCGCGCATAGGAGGGCACCGCGTGGTTTTTCTTATAGTACGACCTGAGAAAGGAGACGGATCTGCGGTCGCTTGGATACCCGCTTCCAATCCCGGGGTTGTTCCTGGCAAGGCGCCCGATCGCGTCGTCGCGCGCGACCTTTGCCAGGATGGACGCGGCGGACACTATCACAAACCGGCTGTCCGCGTGGTGGTACGACCCGACGCGGCAGTTACCCGACATGCGCGATATGCGCCTTCCGAACCTTGCGGTATCCGTGTCGCAAGAGTCTACAAGGGCCGAGTCGGGCCCGAGCTTTGAGATCACCCTTGCCATATACCTGGCCTCCAGTCTGTTGAGGCCGTGCTGGCGCACGCTCGCGTCAATCGAACGGGGCGGCACGTGCACCACGTGATACGAGTCGGCAACCTCCCTTATCATGCGGGACAGCCTCTTGCGCGCGGCGGGGGTGTGCTTTTTGGAGTCACGCACCCCCATCTCTTTAAGGCGTGACATCTGGTCATTCTGGAGGCAGACGCCTGCTATCACGAGCGGCCCCAGCATGGAGCCCCGCCCCGCATCGTCGACCCCGCAGACCATCAATACGCGTCGCCCCCGGCCACTAGTAATAAATCATATACTGCAACAACTGCCCGTAAGTGATACAGATGCAGGATCACGGCGGGGCGGACGGCGCGATAAGGGAGATTACGGAGGGCCACACCAGGCTGCTCGTGCCGTCCGGGGCGCTTGACGGCGAGGCGCCCCCAAGGGACACGGCGTTTTTCAACCCAAGGTCCGTGGCAAACCGCGACGTCTCGACTGTCGCATACGCCGCGCATCTTGACGGGTTTGACGGGCCGCCGACCATGCTCGAGCCGCTTGCCGGCGTGGGGGCAAGGGGCCTGAGGGCGGCAAACGAGACTAGCGCGATACGGCATATACACATCAACGACGTCAACCCAAAGGCAGTATCGCTCGCAAGGGGGGCGGCCCTTCTAAACAGGCTCGATGCGGAGGCTTCCTTCTCGAACCTCGAGGCCTGCAGGTTCCTCTCGAATTATGCCACAAGGGGAAGAAGGGGCGCCATCGTAGACATCGACCCGTTCGGATCACCGGCCCCGTTCTTTGACTGCGCGGTAAGGTCCCTCATGCACGGGGGACTGCTGTCCTGCACGGCGACAGACCTGCAGGTACTCAACGGGCTGTTTGACGAGGCGTGCCAGAACAGGTACGGCGGCATGCCCACCAGGGGCACCACATACGGCAACGAGACTGCAATCAGGATAGTGCTGGGATGCCTCAGGGCGGTCGCGGCCAGGCTTGGAGTGTCGATATCCCCGATATTCGTATCATCAGACATGCACTACTACAGGATGTATGCGCGCATAAAGGTGGGGCATGCGGGGGCCGCCCACGAGGAGGTTGGGTATGCGACGCACTGCGACGCGTGCGGAGGCCGCTGGCTGGGACCGCGCGCAGAGCAGGAGTGCAGCACGTGCGGCTCGGAGACCCGGCGCGCGGGGCCCCTGTGGCGCGGGCCCCTCTTTGACGGGGAGTTCGTAAACCGCATGGTGCAAAAGGCGCCGCACGTGGGACATGCCCGCGACGGGGCGCTGCATGCCCACCTTGAGAGGGCGCGCGAGGAGTCGGCCGTGCAGGGGACGGGCCTGTTCTATACGTTAGACGAGATGGCGTCCCGGACGGGGGTGTCACCCCCGCGTATGGCGCACGTGTTGGAGAGTTTGCGCGAAGCCGGGTACCCTGCGTCCCGGACGTCGCTGGCGCCCACAGGATTCAGGACCGACGCGCCGTCTGACGCGGCAAGGGACGCCTTCAGGCAGGCAGCAGTCCGCTAGTCTGGGCCCACATACCCCAGACACACGTAGTACAGCTCGCTGCTCTGCTTGCGGCTTGCCTTTGGCTTTGTGCTGTGGAACTTTGCAAACTGCTCCCTCACATAGTCACGAAACTCCGCAGAGTACTGTCCGTCAAACACCTTGAACACGGCGTTTCCCCTGCGCGCCAAGACCGCGCCCATTATCCTAGCGCAGTCATAGTTGAGCGATACCTGCCTTGCATGGTCCACCGACCAGTTTCCGCTTACCTTTGGCGACAGGTCGCATACGACTGCGTTTGCCTTGCGCCCAAAATACGATATGACAAGATCTGCAAGCCCCTCCTCTGCAATGTCGCGCCGAATTATGTGGGCGCCCGGCACCTCCTCGACGTAGGACGTATCGACCCCCACCACCTTGCCCCGGTTTCCGGCAAGCCTGACGGCCATCTGCGTCCAGCCGCCCGGGGCGCATCCCAGGTCAAGGACGTAGAACCCGGGCCCTATGATGCGGTACGACCTGTTGAGCTCCTTTAGCTTGTACGCGGCCCTGCTCCTGTAGCCCTGCTCGTGGGCAAGCCGTCTGTACTGGTCCCTGCGGGCGTCTTGCAGCTTCATTTGAATCTAGGCTTCTTTATCATGGAGACCACCCAGTCCTCCAGGTACGGACACGTGCGGGGGCTTATATCGCCGTCAAGCGTGCACTTTTGCTCCACCTTGCAGACGAGGCACGGGGCGTCCTCTATCGACTGCGTGCTTATGGGGGTCTTTTTGAGTATCAGCTTGTATGTCCACCTGCCGTTCTCAAGCAGCTTTTCCCTGGTAATCGTGCCCATGCGCTCAAGCTTGAGCGCGAGGCGGGATCCGGTCATGTCGGACAGCTTTAGCTTCTTCCACAGGTTGTTTTGCAGCATGCCGGCCGACTCGTGCTCGACTAGTATGTCGCACACCTTCCTGATGAGCTGCTCCATGTTCACCTTTTCGATCTGAAACCTCTCAATCTCCTCTTCGGTAAGCTCGCTTTCGAGCTTTTCCTCAAGCGTGAGTTCCGGCACCTTCTTTTCCTCCGCCTTGCCGGATGCGGATTTTTTTGACGCGGGGCCGGACTTTGCCTGTCTGGCCGAGCCCTTCCCCTTCTTCTTCTTGGCGGGGGCGGCGTCATGATCATCGGGGGATTTGGAGGATGCCGGAAGCTTCTTCTTCCCTGTAGCGGCCTTGGCCGTGCCCTTCTTCTTTGCGGCCGCGCCGGTCGGCTTTTTTGCGACGGCCTTGGCCGTGCCCTTCTTCTT
>JAGWAX010000009.1:25567-35438 GCA_021296175.1 Nitrosopumilaceae archaeon
TCGGCTTTTTTGCGACGGCCTTGGCCGTGCCCTTCTTCTTTGCGGCCGCGCCGGTCGGCTTTTTTGCGACGGCCTTGGCGGCGTAGCGCTTTGCATCGGGCTCCACTGCAGACTTTGTCACTGTGGCGTCGGCAGCAGGGGATGGTTTGCGCGCACCCCTGCGGGCAGGCTTCTTGCCGTCGTCGTCGTCGTCGGAAGGCCCATGTTCTGGCTCTTTGGTGCTCCGCGCGGAGGTGTCACTGGCGTCTGCAGAGTCGGGGGACGCACCAGAGCCGGAGCTACCGTCGTTGGCATGATCCAATTTTTTGGGGCGCGGCTTCTTGGATCTTGCGGCCGCGGGGGCGTCAGACGGTGGGGATGATGATCTGGAACCTGCCTGCTTTTTGGCCTTTGCCGAACGTCTCTTTTTTGGAGGAATGGCATCTAGAATGTCCTTGCGGCGCTTTAACTCTGCCAGCTCGGCCTTTATCCTCTCAATCTCCTCGAGCTCCAACTCTCGCTTCTTCTCGTCCATTACAGCACCAACTCTCTGTATCTCGCGGCAGGCATCCAAGCACCCTGACTGCCAGCAGTGCTATTATTGTTGCTAAAGAGTCGATATGCGCCGCACTCTGTGCAGATACGGAGGCCGCAGTTGCCGCCACACTCCTGACGGCAACAAAGTCTACTCAACGACAAACTCTCCCGGGGTAGATATCGTCTCCCCGCCATGACGCATCTCTGCCACAATCACATACGAACCCGGAGAGTCCACCGCAGTCTCAAAGTCACCCTCCGCAGGGAGGTCGATGCCGGCATCCGCAAAGCACTGCTCAAAGAATGCCTCCTGGGCCAAGACCGCATTGTCACTGTCGTATATGGTAATGTAGAGATCGCCGCAGTCAAACGTCGCGTCACTGACAGAGACGCCGACGACAATCTGGCCGCCGGCCCTGTACGATTCGGAGAGTCCCATGATGAGGATGCCGTCGTCTGTGGAATGCGGGCCGGGCACGTATGTCGTTCCGTGTACCCCCGACGACTGGGGGGGCCACATCTGCATCTCGCGGCCTGGCTTGTCAAGCACGTCGGCCATTACAGCGGTTGCAAGTGACAGAGACAGTATGATTGGGAGCACAAAGATCATGAATATCCTTCTAGATGCCATGCAGTGCAGTAGGGGCGCCCATATATCTACCTGACAATCGTGCGGGTGAGGCATCGTATGCGCGCGACAATATGCAGTGGATATGGGTGCTTGTTGCGCAACTTACACATACGGGCGCAAGCGCGTAGTCGTCATGGTGTGTGGCAAGGGGGCCCTATCTTCAGGGTTCCGGCCGCGGCCGCTGTAAAGTGCTTGCCGCCGTTATCCCGTGCTGATGCCGTCGCATGGTGCCGTCGCATGGTGCCGGTAATGCCACTTGCCGTAATAACAGGCATCCTGCATCTGGGCACCACCTCCTTGCAGGACCGGATGCATGTGTTCGAAAAATCCTCTCTTTTCATACCCCGTTACACCAGCCTCCTGACACCCGCGTCTGATGCCATTGCAGGCCTCGTTGCCGCTACCGCAGCCACAATGACACTTGAAGCTGTGCCGGGGCCGACATCGGGACGATTGTTATTGTGACACCATCATTACAACACGGCTTGACGTGCCACCACCACCTCCTCGGCACCAGACACGGGCAAATGCTCGAATAAGTTAAATCGTAGGCGCGCAACAATGGCGCGATGAGACTTCGAAAGTTCAGAGTCAGGGCATATCGTTGCATACACGACTCGGGGGAGATTACGGTAGGCGACCTGGCTGCGTTCGTGGGCAGGAACGAGAGCGGCAAGACGACCATACTCCAGGCCCTTACTCTCCTGAACCGGGACGAGCAGGTCTCGGAGCTTGACTTGTGTGACGAGATGGACGAGGAGCTCAAGAGCGAGATAAGGCTTGCGGAGGGGCAGTTCGAGCTCAACCCCAACGAGATTGAGATGATAAGGGAGCGCTTTCCGGGACTGCCGGAGATCAGGCGCATGACGTTGTACAGGACAAACCGGAGTCCGGGAGTCCAGTACGAGTTTGACAACATGCCCGTCGACGAGGGGCGCAGCAGGGACCTCAACTCCTGGGAGAACTTTGCAAAAAAGATAATCTCGTTCATAGATACCATTCCAAACCACCTCCGGATACAGGTGGACACGTCGTTCTTTGACGGCCCCATTCCGGGGACGCAGGAGTCCTTTGACAGCCAGATGGCCGAGTTCAGCAACAGGTTCCACGTCATAGCCATACAGGAGCCGGAGGTCGTGTCCGAGTGGGAGAAGATCTACGAGAGTCCGGAGAACAGGTTCGACAACCTGCTGAGCGGGGAGAGCGAGAGGGTCGCGCTCGGCAACTTTGTAGGCTCCCACCTGCACCCAAGGTTCGTCTACTTTTCAGACTACAAAAAGATCTTTGGCAACATAAACCTCAGTGAATACGTCAGGGAGGAGAAGGGCGCCGCGTCAGGCCGGTCGATAGAGTACGTGGAGGAGTTCGACAAGGCCGAGACCGTGAGAAACCTCTTCTATCTGGCAGAGCTTGACATGGACGAGCTGGAGGAGGTGAAGGACAGCCCCTCAAAGTGCATCAAGCTGCTCAATGCCGCGTCAAACAAGCTCACGTCCAGGCTCAACCCGGCTTGGAAGGGCGATCCCATACGGGTCGAGCTGAGGTACAGCCCGGGCAACATCATGAGCGTGGTGATATCCGACGTGCACAGGGACGGGAACGTGACAAACACGGGACTGCTGAGTCGCCGGGCGGAGGGCTTTAAGTGGACGTTCTCGTTTATCGTAAACTTTGCAGCCGAGACCCAGAGGGCGGAACTAAAGGAGGCCATACTGTTGCTCGACGAGCCTGCAAGGAACCTGCATCCGACGCAGCAGATGGGCATATCGGATCTGCTAAAGAACCTCGCCGGATCAAACCAAGTGCTTTACGCCACGCACTCGCCGTTTATGATATTTGACTATACCCCCGGGAACCTGCTGGTAGTCGAGCTTGACAAACGGAGGCACCTGAGCCGCATATTCTACGACTATTGGAACGCCGATGACAAGACCCTGACGCCAATCCTGTACGGGCTGTCCCGGGGCCAGGTGGAGTCGGTGGTCGACAGGGAGATCGGGACAAACTCGAGGCCCGTCATAATCGTAGAGACCATGTCCGACTCCATGTACCTCAACGCCTTTGACAAGTTTCTGCAGGATCCCAACATATCGATGAACCCGCTCAACGTGGTGGCCGCATACAGCAAGAACTCGGTCCTGCCGCTTGCCATATTCTACAGAAACCACGGGTACAAGACGTTCATACTGCTTGACAATACGGACGAGTCGAGGCAGACGTCGGCTCAGCTTGCGGCAAACGGCTTTCTGCCGGTGCAGACCATATCCTACGAGTTTGAAGGCAAAAAGCTAGAGTCCATAGAGGATTACATCTTGCCGGAGGACTATCTGCACCCGGTGAACCAGACCTACGAGATAAAGCTCAGGCGCGAGGGATACACCGACATAGGACTGGGGGATCTGGACGAAAAGCGGGACCACAAGGGCATACTTGCCAAGCTTGCCGCCATATGGCAGGATCATACCGATGACGAATGGGGGGAGTTCAGCAACGAGGAGATCACAAGATACATCTGCGAAAAGATCACATTTGATGAGGCAAGCTTTCTGTCCGACAAGACCCGGGACAGGTTTAGGTCGCTCTACAGGCTCATGGCCGAGCGCATCCGACTGTACCAGAACGTGGTGGCAAAGGCGGATTTGGACAGATACCGACGGGCAAAAGCGTAACCTTTAGAAGTTTGCAGGCTTTCTAACCAAACGTGGATGCTGCATGCGTGGGTTATATACAGCGGACACCAAATGGGAGTGTGACATTTGGCAGGCACGCGTCTTGCATACGTAGATTCCGGTGCCGGATCAGAGGGGATGATCTGGGCGTATGAGTAACGGACCGACGCGCTTTGCGCGGAACCTTGGAATGCAGGCGGCGACTATGATGGCGGCCTCATCAAGAAGCCGTCGTGTCATTGCAGTGATGCCGGCCGCTGCGGTGATGGCAATGATTGTAATTGCAGCTGCCGCGGATACATCGGCATGGCCGAAGACAGGCGAGGCCGCGTACCACGTCGTAAACCACGCGTACGCCCAGCAACAGCAGGACATCACAGTATCCAGCATATCCGTAGGGGGGACCAATCTCATTACGATAACCAGCTCTGAAAACGCCCCCGACGTATCCATGCTAAGGCTGTGGCTTAGCTCGGACAGCGGCGCCGCCTTCAAGTCGTTCAAGACTGAGATCGGATGGACGGGCCAAAAGACGCCGCAGGGTGTCGTTGTGTTTACAACAGCAGTCCCGCTAAAGCCTGGCGGGTCTGTCAAGTTCGGAGTCGAGACTGACGCGGCAGTCTCGGGGATCAACTGGAAGGCAGTCGGGCAGGACGGCGTCGAGGTTGCAACCGGCAGGGTGACACCGGGCGAGATGCCCGAGATTGACGACGCGCAACCCTCGGACGGCGCGGGAGATCCGGGAGCCGCCGGGCAGCCGCCGCCGGACCAGGACGGGCAGCCGCCGGCACCGCCGCCGTCACAGAGTATCACCTCGGAATCCGACTTTAGGATAATACCCCTCAAGCCAAGCGTCGGAGCCACGATCAGGATCGCAGGCGAGGAGTTCGGGCTCAACACGCACTATGACTTTTACATAAACAACCGTATACTTGGGGGGTTTACGACAGGAGGCGACGGAGCATTTGTAACTACAGTGAGGTTGCCCTCAGACCTGCAGGCCGACAGGGTCAACTTTGCCGTAAGGAGCGCGGAGGGTGACGAGGTGGTGCGCAGCCTGAGGCTGAGTCCTGCAGAACAGAGGCCGCAGCTCGGAGGCGTGCCGGGCGCAGGAGGACAGCAGTCCGCACTCGGCATATCCGGCATAACGGAGACGGCAAAGATAGGCGACCGAATCACGATGGAGGGATCCGGGCGTCCGGGCAGCACGCTGGTAGTGTATGTGACCGGCCCTGACGGAGCGCAGATAAAATCCAACGTAGTAAAGGTGGACGGCTCGGGCAGCTGGTCCGTATCGGAGGCGCTCCTGGTGGGCGCCGACATGAAGATCGGCAACTACAGCACCATCATTACAGACGGTTTTGCGTCAGAAAGCACGCCATGGTCAGTCGTGATCGAGGAGGGAATCCAGATAACGTCTGACAAGCTAAAGTACGACCGCAACGACGTCATGCGGTTCAACATAACCACCATAAACGACGAGCCGCTAAAGGTGCATCTTGAAAACCCGAACAACGTCGGAATATATTCAGACATAATAAACACAAACGGCTCGGACTCGGTTGTGTTTGACTACGAGACGAGCTTTAGCGACACGGAGGGCACGTACACGCTAATTGCGACACAGGGCGATTACAAGCAGTTCTTGTTTGTGGGGGTCAACGAGCTGCCACAGGTCAAGATAAGGTTCGATCTTGACAAGGTGAACTATAGATTCTCAGACGTGGCCATAATCAGCATAGTTGCAAAGCCGTCGGATACGATCAGACTCAACATACTGGACAGCTCCGACAACATAAAGTACACCGAGTCCCTCACCGTGCAGTCAGACGGCAGGGGCGTGGTTGCGCTGGACCTGGATGATTTTGATGACGGCATATACACAGCGGAGCTTGAAAAGGGCACCGAGAAGACGTCCAAGGAGTTTACCATAGGGCTGCAGTCGAGCATCTCCAGCATAGAGGTGGTTCCCATAAAGCCGCCGTACTATCGGGGCGAGCAGTTCCTCATCTCAGTCGACACGGGCGATGCAAAGGTGCCGCTTACCATCACGATGACGGACCCGGACGGAGAGATCGTCACGATCAAGGAGACGTTCTCTACTACGATCAGGGTCGACAAGGACGAGGACAGAAGCAAAGCGCTCGAGGCGCTTATGATACCCTCGCACGGCAAGTTCGGAACGTGGACCATAACTGTAAGCAGCGGGGGAAGCAGCCACTCGGCCCCCGTCGAGGTGATACCCGAAAGCATGTCGATACAGGTGCTCGGCATAAAGAGCGAGCACGCGATAGGCAGGTACATCGACATAATGGTGGTGGGGGCAGAGCAGAGCGTGTGGATCCAGGTGTCGGCGCAGGACGGCACCCCGATCGGCTCAGAGCAGAAGATATCCATAACGGGCGAAAAGGTTGCGTCTGCAAAGTGGGCCATTCCAGACGACGTGCCCCCCGGCACGTACGTGCTCAAGGCCAGGGACACCCACGACAATACGGCCGAGGCCGAGATTGATCTATAGGGCCGTAGGGTCAATGATCAAGACATTTATTGATACCGTTCAGACTGCGGCCGTGAACCTCAAGGGCATGATAAGCAACCATCCCGGCTTTCCAAAGGAGGGCGTCATGTTCCGTGACTTTGGGCCCATGCTGGCAGATCCGCAGGCCCTTGCCCACGTGGCAGGCGAGTTTGGGAAGAGGTTTGACATGGCAGGCGTGGACATACTGGCCGGCATAGAGTCCAGGGGGTTTATCATAGCGGCCATTCTGGGGGCAAGATACGACAAGGGCATGATAATGATACGCAAGCCCGGCAAGCTGCCCGGGGGTACCAAAAAGAGGTCGTACCAGCTAGAGTACGGGCACAGCAGCCTGGAGATACAGGACGAGTCCATATCGAGGGGGCAGAGGGTTCTCATATGCGACGATCTGCTTGCGACAGGCGGCACCGCAAAGGCGGCAGGACAGCTGGTGGAAGACGCCGGAGGCGTGGTGGCAGGCTTTGCATTCGTCATAGAGCTGGCGGGCCTGGGAGGCGCCGCTGCCATATCCGGATATGACTATGGCGCCCTTGTGCGCTACGATGATAATGAGTGAATTGACCGGTATATGGAAAAAGACTGGTGATAACGAGCATGGACGGGGACACAGCGGAGATTGGGATATTCGGAGGAACCGGACTGTACGACTCGGAGATGCTAGAGGATGCGCGCGAGGTAAGGGTCGGCACCAGATACGGCGACCCATCAGATGTAATTACGGTCGGGACCTTCCGTGGCAGAAGGGTTGCGTTTCTTCCAAGGCACGGAAAAAAGCACGGGATTCCGCCGCACCTAATAAACTTTAGGGCCAACATAGAAGCGTTCAGGCAGATGGGTGTCACGCGCATAATAGCGCCATCTGCTGTAGGAAGCCTGAGGGAGGAGCTAAAGCCGGGCTACTTTGTCATGCCCTCACAGTATATCGACTATACAAAGTCGAGGGAGTACTCGTTCTCTGAGAAGGGCAGGGTCATACACATATCTATGGCGGACCCATTCTGTCCGGAACTGCAGGGTTCCATTTCGGGGGCCTCCCGCAAGCAGGGCATCGAGCTGCAGACGGGCAAGACCTATGTGTGCATAGAGGGCCCGCGATTCTCCACAAAGGCCGAGTCCAAAATGTACAGGAATCTCGGCGCCGACATAATCGGCATGACGCTGGTGCCCGAGTGCCAGCTTGCCAGGGAGGCCCAGATGTGTTATGCGTCAGTGTCGACCATAACCGACTATGACGCGTGGGCCGAAAAGCCGGTAACGGCAAAGGAGGTGGTGGAGACGCTCTCAAGGAACGTGGAGCGCACAAAGGCGCTGCTGGCAGAGCTGGCAGGCCACGTGCCCGCCGAGCGCGGATGTCAGTGCGCCGCCGCGCTCGGCGAGGCAGAGTTCTAGAAAGGGAATCGAGCGCGGTGGCGACTATGATTATTGTGGTGGCCAACGACTAGTCGCGGCAGTCGCGGCGCAGCATCCGGCTATGGCGCGTCATGATCGTGCTTGCGGTGGTCGCCACCGCCACTATCATCATTATAATCATCTGCAAACGTCTCCCGCGACAGCCCCTCCGGAAGCGTCAGGTCTCCCTGCAGCAGGTTCCTTTGCAGCTGCATCACAACCTCGTCCGGATCGTATCCTGCCTCCCTCAGGCCCAACTCGGTCGACTCTGACAGCTTGGCCCCTATGTTCTGCCCGCCTATCCTGCCAAAGGCTATGGCCTCGAATGGAAACTTCAGCGTGCCATCAAGCGTGAACGTGCCGTCTATCTTGGCGGCCATCTGCGTACCCCCTATCCCGATTATGTGCACGTCAAGGCTGGGCGGGTCGTCCTTCATATCATCAGATCTCCACGGCCTTGTTGACATGGTCATCCACAAGAAAGCTCCAGTGCTGGCCGTCGGCAATCTCAAAGTTTGAGACGCGGAGCTTTATCACGCGCTCGTCGAGGCACTCGTGGCTTATCTCGTCCTCCTCCCTGAACTTTACAAGCCTCCACTTGTACCTGCCCTGCTGCAGCTTGCAGACGCTGACTGCCCACCTCTGATCCGCGTCTATGCGGGGCATCCCGACCAGATCCGCCAGCTCCTCGATTCCCAGCTGCTTTTCCTCGCAAAAGCGCTTTTTGCATGCGGCGCAGCGCCACACGTCCACGGAGCCGATTGTCCGCTCGTTGATGTTGATGTTCACTACGCCAAAGTAGACCGGCTGGTGACTGCAGCCCTCAGTGCCCTCATCCGACGACATGATACGCGCGCCGACTCGTCCTTTATTTAGTCCTTGCAGAGTCGTACGGCCCCTCGAGGGCCGCCCCGACTGCGTCCACCACCTTGTTGCGCCCAAACGGCCTGTCATGCCGCTCGCATATGCGCCTGAGCATGTTGACCGCGGTAAACCGGGGATGCATGGCCTCGAACTTGGTACCGGGCATGTCAATAAAGGCGCCCAGCTCCACAAGTGACTTTGCAGAGTCAAGCGCCTCGGATACTGGCACGCCAAGGCGGGAGGCAATCTCGTCGGGATTCATCATGCCGCTGCACGTGACAAGCAGGTACGTCTTTGCCTGGAGCGCGCTTATGCCCAGCTCCGACGTCAGATCGTCCTCGATCTTTGATAACGACACAGCGCAGGTGGCATCAGGATGATAATAAAGCGTTTACAATAGAGCAACGGTGGCCGTCGGGGCGGCAGTCCGCCCCCCACGGAACCTCGTACGATGCAGGGATGGCGCGCCCGGCGCGGCAGGCCTACGACCCGGAAGGGGATGGCTCCCCGCTGCTGCCCAGCAGCAGCCTTTTTGATATTTTGAGTGAAAAACCCATTGCGACAAAGTGCGTTATCACGCCGCTGATTGCGCCAATCATCATGTCGTCAAGCACCACCCACACCGCAAAGAACACGGCAAGTGACGGGACCGTGACTATGGCGCCTATTATGGAGCCCTTTTTTACAACCTCCTTCGTGGTGAGCCTGGGCCTGGCAGCCTTCTTGTCATCAGACGTCATTTGAACTGCCAAACCTCCCCCCACACAGCAATAAAAATCAGATCAAGCCCGCGGCTAATCCAAAAACCAGGCCCGCCTAATCGTTCCTGACGCCGCTCATAATTATTAGAATATCTGCGCGCCCCTGCCGCACACATATGCCATATTCCAAGCGCGGCCAGCCTCGTCTCATTAACCCGCGCGTCCCCTCCTTTGTTTGCGCAGGACTACGAGCCGCGGACGGCCATGATCGGGACCGGCATCCCATGGTTTCTGGGTGCTGGTAGGCTCGCCTCTGCTTTTTTCCACATTCGCCATCTGCAGAATGTCGTCTACGCTAGAACCGCTTCCAAACTCACCCCTGAGCATGTCCTGCATCTTGTATCTAGGAATGAAACCTCAACCGGCCTGGAGCTGTACCGCATACAGTGGCTCGGGTCTCCTGTCCGTGGAATCTGAAGATGCAGGGTGACATGCATGAATCTTCAATGGACTTGAGTCCATACCCCTCTAGGTTATCGGTTAGGTTAAGCACAAGGTCAAA
>JAGWAX010000074.1 GCA_021296175.1 Nitrosopumilaceae archaeon
TTATTGATCAAATTGGAGCCTGCGCTGCCTCAAGGCCGCTGTAGCGGGTGCCTGCAGGCAGAATTAAGAAACAAAATTCCCAGGCAAGAAAGTTCATATACAATCCGGGGCTAGTGCGGGGCATGGCATCAAGGGAGATTACGGTGGGCGTGGGCATCCCCATGATCGTGGTGGGCGCGCTCATGGCCTTTCTGTGGGCGCCGTTCGAGACGGACAGCTACCAGCCGCAGATCGAGCTGGTGGGTACCACCATAGGAATACTCGGAATCGCCTTTTTCATCGCGGGACTCTTCTACACAAAGGAGCCCGTCATGCACTGACTGAAATAAATAATCACCAGTACTAACACCGTTGCTTGAAGGTCAGACTATCGGAGGTATTCACGTCAGTCGAGGGCGAGGGCATCCTGTACGGCACCAAGACCCTCTTCGTACGGCTGGCCGGGTGCCCGTTTACGTGCTTTTACTGTGACACGCCCGAGTCCCTCCCACTTGACTCCGGAACCGAGTACTCCGTTGAGGAGGCCGCAGGGCTGATCGACGACTCGCTGCAGGACCACACGTACAAGGTCAACTTTACCGGTGGCGACCCGCTCATGCAGCACGAGGCCGTCGCGCTGCTTGCAGGACACGTGCATTCACACGCGCGCGGAGTGCTGACGTATCTAGAGTCGTCATGCTTTGATGCGGAGCGCTTTGCGCACGTGCTGCCGCACATCGATGTTGCAAAGGTCGAGTTCAAGACGAGCGACTCTGAGTTTGTCGATGCCGGACACCATGAAAAGATGACAGGGCAGGCCCTCCTGTGCCTTGAGCGTGCAGTCTCCGCCCGCAAGACCACGTACGTCAAGATCGTGGTCAGTTCAAGGACCGCCGTGCAGGAGATACTGGATTTGGCGTCTGCCATACGTGACGTCCTGCAGAGGGGCCGGGAGTCGTCGGGGCGGCAGGAGGACGACGACCGTGACGGCGCCATGTCGGGGTTCGTAATACAGCCCGCATACGGCAGGGACGAGCCGCCGCTTGGACTCCTGCTGTCAATGTATGACGCGGTGCGCCCCATACACCCCGATGTCCGCGTGGTTCCGCAGCTTCACAAGCTGATCGGGGCCCCCTGAGGCGGCAGCAGGCTGCAAACTAAGTACATATACACCCGCATCCGTGCCAGATCAGGCTGCAGGGAATGGACGAGGAACGCGTAAGAAGACTGATCAGGGAGATCATCATAGAACTCGGCGAGGATCCCACGCGGGAGGGCCTGCGCGAGACACCGGCAAGGATAGCCAGCATGTACAGGGAGATATTCGGCGGGTACGATTCGGACTCGGAGCTCTCCGTGCAGTTCTCAGAGGACTCCGACACGGTGGTGGCCTGCGACATACAGTTCTACTCGATGTGCGAGCACCACATGCTTCCATTTTATGGCAAGATACACATAGCCTACTCACCAGACGGCAGGGTCTTTGGCATCTCAAAGCTCGTCAGGCTCGTCGAGAAGTACTCCAAGAGACTCCAGATACAGGAGCGCCTGACCAAGAATATAGCCGACGAGCTGTACTCCCAGGGGGTCCGCGGCGTCGCCGTCGTGGTCGACGCGGAGCACCTGTGCATGAAGATGCGCGGCGTCCGGAACGATGCGCTGCTGACGTCGTCCGCGTTCCGCGGCATATACGCGGCAAAGGGCGAGAGGGAGGGGGTAATAACCCTCTTGCGCAGAAAGGCGCCAGAGCGGCAACAGGTCTGAGCGCGCTGCGGCTACGGCGCCGCTGATGGCGAGGGCAGACGACTGCGTATCGCTTTGCAAGACCTACATGTGTGAGTTACACTACAAGGCCGCCGGGGCCGAAGCAGCTAGGCCGGTTTGGCCCGCGCAAGCTCGGACTCTACCCTCTTTTCGGCCGCCGCCGTGTACTCCCTGTTGATGTCAACTGACACAAAATGCCTGTTTGTCCGTATGGCGGCCACTGCCGCCGTCCCGGATCCGCCGAACGGGTCGAGCACGACGTCCCCCTCAAAAGTGTAGAGCTGTATGCACCGGCGCGGCAGCTCCACCGGGAACGGCGCAGGATGGTTCACCTTCTTTGCTCTCTCGGGGCCAAAGCTCCACACGCTCTTCGTATATTCCAGAAACTCGTCCCTCGTTATCGTGCTTTTTCTCTTGCCGTCCCTGCGCCTGTCAAACCTTCCCTTGGAGAATATCAGTATGTACTCGTGCGTGTCACGCAGGGTCGGATTGCTTGCCGACATCCAGCTGCCCCACGCGGTGGACGTCCCGGCCCCCCTGCCCTTGTCCCAGATGACCTCGCCGCGCATGAGAAATTGGTTTTTTAACATCAGCGTTATGATGTAAGAGTGGAGCGGGACGTACGGCCTGCGCCCCACGTTTGCGATATTGACGCACGCCCTTCCGCCCGGCACCAGCATCCTGTACGTCTCGGCAAACACGCGGTCAAGCATCTCGAGGTACTGGTCCATGTCCATGTCGGCGTCATAGTCCTTGCCCACGTTGTAGGGCGGGGACGTCACCATGAGGTGCACGCTAGAATCCGGAATTTTTGATAGGCTGGTGCTGTCGCCGCACATGACCGTGTCCCTGCACGCGCCGATGTCGTTCTCATGCCCCGCTTGGGCGCCGTCGTTGTCGCCGTCGCCACCACTGCTACCACCTGAGAACATCCTCCTTGCGTAAAACCCCCCAGAGTCGTGGTTTACCCTCTCCGTTCCGCCAAAGCCCCTCATCGCGGTCTTTCTTGGCGGGCGCCCCTTACCCTTCCTTCCTGCCGCCGCCGCCGCCGCCCGCTGTCCGTCACTTGGCATGTCAACTGTCTCCGGCCATCATCTTGTCGTCCCGGGCATTAATGTACTCTCTTCGCCGCCACTCCCCGGGCCGCTGCCTGTTGGGGCATGTTTCCCCTCCCAGCCTGCAAACTTAATCATTAAATAATCAGGCCAGGGAGCATTCCCATGCCTCTGCCTCCCTATGCGCACGTACCCCGCGAGTCGTGGCCGAACTGGATATGGTACGCGATTGAGTTTGGCATAGTGCTGGCGGCCTCCATGCTGGTGTCCCGCGAGATCACCAACTCCGTCGAGGAGCTGGCGCCCGACGTGCAGAACTACCTCTTCATGGGGATAGTGGGCCTGATATTCCTGGCCTGGTATGTCGGGATAAGGGGGCTCGTGCTCCGAAAGAAGATTCTGCGGAACACCTACTAGGGATGCGCCGTCGTCCCCTCCGCGATACTGGCAGTCAGCTGCCCTGGTACGCCGTCTTGTCCTCGACGCCGGCGTCTGCAAAGGCGCGCCTGCGGTTCATGCAGGACTCGCACCTGCCGCACTGCCGCCTTCTGCCCGCATAGCAGCTCCACGTCTCGTATATGCGGTCCCCGAGCGCGTCGGCCCCCAGCTTTACCAGTTCCCTCTTTCCAATCCCCGCCGAATACGGGGACCATATCTCTATCTCGCGCCGCACGCCCAGCCTTATCCCGTCCGACTCGCCGGCGTTGAACGCGGCTTGGAGTCTTCTGGCAAACGGGGGCCTGCAGTCCGGATAGTGCGCGTCGCCGGTATGGGCCCCGTACGCGACGCGCGTCGCCCCGATTGAGAATGCCCACGCGGACGCGATCGAGAGAAAGACTGCGTTTCTGATCGGCACCACAATAGAGTACTCGAAGGAGCCCGGCAGCTCGTTCTTTGAGCTTGTCAGGACGTTCGAGTCGCCGTACAGCCCCCTCATAAAGCCGATGTCGACTATCCTGTGCCGCTTCAGCCGCAGCCTCCTTGCCAGCCTCTTGGCCGCGTCCAGCTCGGGGCCCGCCCTCTGGCCGTACGAGAACGTTATGCCGTACACCTCGTCATACTCGGCCGCCTGCATCGAGGCCACGCACGTCGAGTCTATCCCGCCGCTGAACACCACGACCGCCCTTCTTGGTGGGCGGCTCCCCCCGCTGCCGCCGCCCTTGTTCCGGGCGCCCGTGCCTCTCCCCTTCGTCTTCACGCGCATTGCCGCCGCCACCGCTGTCACCTAGGATACTATCCTTGCCCCCCCTGCGGGCCTGCAGACGACGGTCCTACACGGGACTCCCACGGACCTGAATCCGGCCGACATCGCGGCCGTTATCTTCTGCTGCGTCTTGGGCGCGCCGGTCGTTATTGATATGACGGAGGGGCCCGCCCCGCTTATCATCACCTCCTTTGCGCCCGCCCCGAGCGCCGCCTCCTTGACACGCTCAAAGCCTGGTATCATGTGCTTTCTTGCGGGCTCTGCTATCGCGTCTGCCGTGATCCCGGAGCCGAGCATGCTGTTGTCCCCCGTCGCCAGGGCCGCCGCAAGCAGCGCCGCGTTTGCCGTGTTGCTTGCGCTGTCCCCGAGCGGCACCTTCTTGGGGAGCACGCCCCTTGAGACGGCCGTCTTTTTGTCCGGGACCTTTATTGTAGGGATTGCCACACAAAACCGCAGCCTCGGGGACGGCCTGAATCCGGCCAGTGCCATGGGACTGCCGGGCCTGACCACTACAAACCCGCCCATGACCGAGGCCGCCACGTTGTCGTAGTGTACGGTGCCCGCGCTCGCCCTCTCGCCCTCGCCGGCCGCGGCCACGAGCTCGGCCGGGGCCAAACCCAGGCCGAACAGGCTGTCGCACGCGACCGCGGCGGCCGCGGCCGACGCCGCGCTGCTCCCAAGCCCCAGCCCCGTGGGGACGCCCTTCTTGATTGCTATCGTGATGTCGTCGGTAATGTCGTGGCTTTTGAGCATGTGCCTTGCCACCAGCCCCGCCGTGTTCGAGTCGGGGTCTGCAGGCAGCAGGGGCGCGGCCCTGCCTGCGGGCCCTCTTCTGGGGCCCGTGCTGGTAATGGATATCCTGCCTGACCCCGAGTTCCGCCCCGCTATGGACACTGAGACCTCGTCGTAGAACGCGTCGAGCGCAAGCCCGAACGCGTCAAAGCCGGGGCCTAGGTTTGCCGAGCTGCAGTACGCCCTCGCCCTCCTCCGCGCCCCCCTCGCGGCGCGCGGGGCCCTTGCGTTGGCACCCAAGCCGTTCACTCCGCCGCCGCCGCCGCCGCCCCGCCGCGTGCCGGAGGCCGTGACCCTATTACTACTGTCATGTCAGTCCTCCACCTCCTCTCCTCTGTTAAGTATTCTGCTGAGCGCCCCCTCCAAGGTTACCAGCCCGTCGCCGGTCACGTTTGAGACCGGGACAAGCCCCTGCGCAAACCCGCCTATGTTGAGCCCGCGCAGTATGTTGCTGGTAAGCGTGTACGTCTCGCCGTCGGATTCGGCCGCGACCGCGTCCTCAAGCGAGCTGAGGCTGGAGGACCACCTGAGTATATCCTTGATCTTTGGGCCTATCAGGTCAGTCTTCGTGACCGCGTTTATGGCGGGCAGCCCGAGCCGCAGTCTTATGGAGGTGGAGAGCAGGGCTATTGACACAAAGTTGACCGGCGTGGTGATCAGGGCTCCGTCAAACAGGAAGATGCTGGTCTTCTCCCCCGCCGATATGTTGTCGACCACGTACCCCCCGCTTGAGCGGTACGCGAACAGCTCGACTTGGCCCGGCGTGTCCACTATGAGATAGTCCGGGTTCACGTCGTCGACCTGCGTCCGTATGTCGTCTATCTTGGAGGCTATCAGGTCGCTTGCCATTATCAGCGAGCCGTTGGGGCCCAGGTCGTACTGCCGCATTATGGACACTAGGTCGATGTGGTCCCTGACGTCGATGTCGCACGTGTAAGGCAGGCTCTCGACACCCGCGTCCAGGTTCAGGACGGCCGCAAACGCGCCGTTTCTCGTATAGTACTCGTGCAGCTTTGAGGTGAGGAGGGACTTGCCGCTTCCGGCGGTCCCGGATATAAAGACGGACTTCAACTGTACGGCCGTGCCCGCCGCCTTTATTCAAAGCTTGCAGGGCTGCCGCCCGCGCTCTGTTGTACAAAAAGTCGTTCACCCCCTGTTCCGGAGCCTAGACAGGTTGCGTGTCAGCATGCGCAGTGGAAATGGTG
>JAGWAX010000165.1:0-840 GCA_021296175.1 Nitrosopumilaceae archaeon
AACTGGTGCGAATTCATGACCTCCTCTAGCCCGCGCCCTCTGGTTGGTTGCGATCAGGTGCAGGCTTGAGTTCTGAATGCAAGGAAAACGTTCCGTGAATGGCTTGCATTGAACACGCATTCCGAGTATGTCAAAAGTGACCTCGGTAACACGATTCGACTCATACTCACCTTGGCGTTCCACAACCAGCAGGCGGTCAAAGAACACGACGGCTGACTTTGACGTGAATGAGGCAGTGTGGTTGCTGCCCCTGCATCTACTTCTTCTTTCTCCTCTCCGGGTCCCAAATCGCCGGGTCCCTCACCCTCTCCCTGTTCCACAGTGGTGAATTACAGCCACTGCAGTGTCCCGGACTCTCGTTCTTCGAATACCAAATGTACTCGCACCTGTTGCACTCGTGCCTCCAGTAGTCGCCGTCAGCCTTCGTACTCATATCAATATATCGCACCCCATTACATAAGTAGTTTTGTTCTATAATAGGGCATAACTATAAATATAGAGTATACCTATAATATACCATGTCAAAACCACAGATAATTTTGGTCTCACCGGGAAGCACCATCGGCGGGGCCGTAAGAAAGGCCGGCATGTCAAGCGCTTTTTTCTCCGCACCCAAGAGGGCGCGGCGCGCGTCAGACGTCAGGCCGCAGGGCAGGCCGCACAATACTGGATGCCCGACGTGCAGCATCGAGGGCATGGGCATGCTGCGAAAACTCAGGGGCTCGAACATGTGCGACAACTGCCGCAGGGAGGCCGAGTATTGATGCCGCGCGCAAATGTAATGTACGCCCACGTGGAATGCGTGCGCGCCCCGGAACCCAACCCCGCGGACGGCCGCAT
>JAGWAX010000165.1:897-2055 GCA_021296175.1 Nitrosopumilaceae archaeon
GCCACGACCTGGTATGCCCCAGGTGCGGCGGCTCCGCATTCGGGCTGGCGTGGTGGCTGTCCTCGGACTCCGTAAACCCGCCGCCGGCGTGCGGGCTCACCACACTGAACGCGGGGGCGTCGGCCTGATGGCCGGTAAAACGGCATACTGTCCGGGCTGCGGCGTCTCAGTCGGAGGACCCCGTGACACCCGCATCATCGACGGGAAGGCGTATCATACCGAATGTGTCTGGGCCGCATCCCTGCTGAAAAAGGAGTGGCACGACTGATGCCCGGAGTGACCGGCTCCCGCGCCGCGGCCGCGTACGCCTGCAATGCGCGTGATATTTCCGGTTCGCGCCACTCCGCGCCGGCTGCCGCGTGGCGCATGCTGCGCTATATGATGCGCGACGCGCTGCACGATATAATGCACGGCATGCTGCACGGCATGAATCGGGACGGCGTCAAAATCGTACTGGACCGGACGGACGATTACGTGTGCGGCGCGTGCGGGCTGATACTAGTGGGCGACCTGCTTGAGGTTGCAGGGCACGTGCATGATATGCACGACAGGCTGTCGTTTGTACTGCTGGAGGAAGGCGCGTCCGAACCGGGCGATTGCAGTGGCGGCGGTGAATATGAATGATTGACGCCCGCACGCGCCACTTCTCCCAACAAGCCTGCCAGGGCGCGCAGCACGCGCTTCTTCCCGTTAGCGGCTTTTATGCAGTGCGCGGTGTGTATATGATGGCGAACAGGGCGGCCAGGTACGGCTGATGGAATCATGTCGAGCGCATTCACGTACAGAAAGTACCGCGTACAGGTGAGGCTGACCGCGGAGCAAAAGTCCGAGATACGTATATTGCGCGACGGCCAGCGGCAGGCGTGAGCTTTTGCGGCGCGGGTGGGATATGAATGCCGAGTATGACATGTACAAACAACTGACCGTGCAGCGGCGCATGCACGAGTGGGTGCGCGGCGTGCCCGTAATGGTGCAGAGGGCCGGCATACGCGACGCGTTCACGGCGGCCAAACTGTCAGCAAAGCATGGGTGCGGCGACGGTCCCGCATACAGGTCCAAGAAGCGCCGGGGGCGCGGGGCGCTCAAATGCGCGCTGGCTCCCGTCGTCGTTGACTCGCGTACAATCAAGCTGCCGCGCTTCGGAACAGTCACGTGCAG
>JAGWAX010000010.1:0-492 GCA_021296175.1 Nitrosopumilaceae archaeon
TAAAGCGGTAGGAAAGAAGGCAGAACCGCTAGACTACGTGGTGTCCATACAGGTGTTCCAGCACGGCGACGAGCAGACAGTCTGGAAATACTTTGAGCGGGCAGCCTCCATGCTGCGGCCCGGCGGACTGCTGTTCTTGCGCGTGAACTCCGCACGCACGGACGTCAACCACGCGCATGACATCGTGGAGAGGAACGACCGCGGGGGGTTCACCGTCAGGTACAAGGCGGGCCCCAAAACCGGACTCTACGTGCATTTCTTCTCGGACCGTGAACTAGAGTCAGTGCTCCACCGCGCGGGGTTCAACGCGGTTGGTGATCCCGTCGAAACATCAGAAAGGCGGCGTCCCCCGGAGACCGGGACGTGGAGGCAGTGGGAACTGGTGGCAGTGATGGGCACGCAGCGAACCGCGTGAGAATCCGCCGCCACGCCGCAGCACCACATAACCCGGCTTAAAAAGCACCACCCTCATTGGTGCCGTGGCACGCGACG
>JAGWAX010000010.1:566-5235 GCA_021296175.1 Nitrosopumilaceae archaeon
TAAGCGCCTCCCTCGCCATTTTATGCGCCATTGTAATCATATCCTCCATCACTATGTTTCTCGTGCTGCGCCGGCGCCGCCGTAATCGCGCCGACCGCGTGCTGTTTGAGATGGGCGTCCGCGACATCAATGTAATGGACGGCATCGCCTTTGAGCGTTTTTTGGAGGCCCTGTTCCGCCGCTTCGGTTATGTATCGGAGGCGACGCAGGCATCAGGCGACTACGGCGTCGACGTCCTGTTGCGCCGAAAAAAGAGGCGCATCGCCGTGCAGGCAAAGCACTATTCGGCGCCCGTCGGCCTGTCGGCCGTGCAGGAGGCGCACGCCGGCATGTCGTTCTACGGGGCAGGTCATCACGAACAACACTTTCACAAAGTCCGCCGTCGAGCTCTCCCGGAAGACGGGGGTCCGCCTCATTGACGGCGCCAAATTGCACGAGATGATAACCTCGGCATCCGGCACCAAGTACAAGAAGGCAAAGCCCCGGGGGGACGCACCACCCACCGCGCGCGACGACGACCCCCCGGCGCCGGGGGAACCGACCGCATGACGGCCGGCTCATACCACACCGTCGTGATGGACCCGCCGTGGCGCACCGCATCGACCGGCCCGAACTCCGTCCCCTGCGGCGGCAAAATCAGCAGGAACCTGGACTATGATGCCATGTCGGACTCCGAGATCGCCGCGTTTCCCATCGACAAGTTTGCCGCCCCCAAGTGCAGCCTCTTCATCTGGTCCACCCACAAGAAGCTGCCCGTCGCCATGAGCCTGCTCGACACGTGGGGCTTCAAGTACTACTTTCTGTTCACGTGGGCCAAGCGCGGGGGCCTCACCATGCAGGGCATCCACCGCAGCACGGAGTTCGCCGTGTTCGGCTACCGCGGACCCTACCCCCTGTCATATACGGCCCCCGCGCTCCCCGCGGTGTTCGGCGGCAGCTCCGGCCGGCACTCCGAAAAGCCGGCCACCTTTTACAAAATGCTGCGCGCCAAGACGCCCCCGCCGCGCATAGACCTGTTCGCCCGCCGGCCGCACGACGGCTTTGACTCCTGGGGGGACCAGGCCGCGGGGCTGCGCCAGTGACATCCTCCCCCCCCCACAGTCGGCAGTGGCCTCGGCGCGCAGTACGGCACCCCGTACAACACACTCATCAAATACATCCATCACGGCATCCGCATAGTTTTCTACATAGCGCTCGGTGCCATCCCCTATGATATTCCCGCGCCTCGCTCCAATTCGTTGGTTAAAGTATGGCGGGGACGTAACAATCAGATCTATTGAGTTGCCTGGACTTTGTCTCAACAGTCTGGTGCTGTTTCCACACTGTACCGTATCTAGGAATGGTACGGTCTTGATCGCTTTCCTGACTGATCGTCGTTCCTCCCGCACCTGCGCCAACTGTTTACACCTGCCTTGCAGGGGTTGTTATGATTTTCAAGTAGTGCCCTCTGATTTCTTGCTCATCGTTGCGATCCATTTACCGTCCGGCGTCTTGTCAAAGTCCCACCTTACGGCATCACCCTTTGACAGGTTTAGTTTCTTGATGATGTGCCTCGGCACGGTTGTCCTGAGCGAGTTGCTCCTTGACACGGCCAGCGTCAGTATGGTCTCGTCGGTTTCCAATCTTCCCATGTAGGTAAATTATCTAGGTATAATAATAATTTACCTACATGCATATGTTGACATAATATATTACCTACAAATTATATAGGGCTTGTTTCTTACCTACTGTATGAAACCGGCAAGAAAGACGATGAAGAAAACACGGTCAGAGGGAGCCGCACTCCCAATGACGAGACTGGCGTTGTCCGAGTCCTTGAATCCGGTTTCGTCCAACTACCTTATAATTTTTGGGAGGCGTTTTTGGGGATTATATCGTTAAGTAAACTAGGCATGGACATAGATGGATCGTACCGAACCGTACTTTACAAGAACATGATCAGTTATATAGACAGTGGGCGAGGGCAGTATATGGCAACAGTCATTGAGCTTGTAGATCAAGCGGGCATGCAACTGGAGATGCTTCTTGGCCAGCTCAAATGGCTTGAAAACATAGACCACATCAGGCCCGGACTGTTTTCGGACGGGAGTTCCTAGGCATGAACGCAGTCGGGTGGATTGTAGGGGTCATAAGCGTGGCGGTGGCAGTGTGGGTTGCTATTCAGATATCAGGGACTCTCGCAAACTGGTAAATCTGGAATCATCCGTGCCCGATCAGTTGCTGGTACGTCAGCCTCTCGCCCGCCATGGTCTCCGCGACCGTACCCATCATGTCTATCGTATCCATGGACCTGATGTTGTGCCTGCCTGCAAACTCGTTCACGTAACGGTGCATGTGGCCCTCCGAGAAGTGGTGGAACGTGCCGTCGTACCCGCGCTTGACCATTGACCAGAAGGACTCAAGGCCGTTCGTGTGCGCCATGCCCCTCACGTACTGCCCTACGGAATGGTTGCATGACTCGTGGTTGGACAGCGAGCCGTATGCGGGATTCTCGTCCGTGTATTTCTTGGCCGTATCGTTCACGTGGCCCTCGATAAAGTGCTCCAGTCTGGCCTTGGTGGTTTCCGGTACTGGCTTTGCCGCGATCTTGTTCGTGGTGCGATCCTTGACGCCGACTACTGCAGTCTTCTTGGCGGTGCCCTTCTTGTCCCTGTGCCTGTTGCTGTCTGAACCGCCAAAATATGATTCGTCAATTTCAACCGGGCCCTCCATCTCGTCCACGCCTGCAAGCTTCTTACAAGATTCTCTTAACCTGTGAACCATGAACCACGATGGACGACGACACTAGATACTGGCTGGCGGGCGAACTGGCAGACTCAAAGGACAAGCACGACGCGGAAAACATCTTTGCCATGACCAAGCGCATAGCGGGCGGCAAGAACCCCACCGTTTTGATAAGCGACAAGCTGCCAGCGTACCAGAAGGCGGCCCGCAAAATCTTTGGCAGCAAGACGTACCACAAGTCGTGTCGGCCCGTCAGGCAAGACGTGCGGCGCAAACTACCACCCGTCAAACAACAAGATGGAGCGCCTTAACGGTACGATCCGAGACCGTGAAAAGACATTCAGGGGCCTCGGCTGTTATGATACTGCCGCCTTTGAAGGCATGAAGGTTCACTATAACCACGTGCGCAAGCACGATAGCATATGCAAGACTCCGGCAGAAGCCGCAGGCACCACCACCGAGGGCCGCAACAAGTGGAAAACGATGATTCAGAACTCAAGCCTGCACCTGATCGCAACCAACCAGAGGGTGCGGGCTAGATAGGAGGTCACGAATTCGCAGCAGTACCTTCGCCCTGGTTCTGCCTCCAATTCGGGATAGGTTTTAGACGCGCCCGCCCACGGCGTCATGTCCCGAATTGGGAGCAGTACCGGGAAAAATGCCCTTTATGCGCTTGGTTTTTGACAGTTACGATGACAGGCAACGTAAAGATAGTAAAAGCTGAATTAAACGATGCCGAAGAAATGGCCAAATTAGAGTCACTTTGCTTTGACCTTGACAATACAGACATTGATGAAATGTACATGATAGAATGGAAAATAAGCATTGGAATGCAGAATACCTACAAGGCGGTGCTTGATGGCACCATAATTGGCGGATCGGTTTCGTTTCCGACTGCAAAGAAAACATGGTATATGGATAGTCTGTTCGTGCATCCCGACCATCAAAAACGCGGGATAGGCAGGAGGCTCCGAAAAACCGCCATTGAAAACGCATGGTTGAGACCGATCATAACTCTGGTTAACGTCAAAAAGCCCCATTTGCTGAAATTTTACAAGTCCATGGGATTTCAAATACGCGAGGAGATAGACAATTATTTTGATAATGGGGAATCCCATTATGTCATGGCGCTCGATTAAAATTTACAGTGCTGTTTCCAGGGCGGGACACGGAACCTAGACGCGGCAGACACATAACCCGAAATGCGAACAGAACCGCGCGGCAAAAAGCATAAGAGCGCGCACGCCCCACACACAACAGCGACGTGGTGTAACGACAACATTCCAGGCTCATAACCTGGGGTCCGCGGTTTGACTCCGTGCATCGCTACTCTGTAAAACAATTCACATACATAGTATCACAAAACCCCATGCAAAATAACATATCATTTATATATGGTAGGTTAGTAACCCACACCATGTCAAGACGGACAGTTTTGGTCTCACCCGGTAATACAATCGGCGGGGCCGTAAGAAAGGCCGGCATGTCGAGCGTTTTTTTCTCCAAGCCCAAGAGGGTGCGGCGCGTATCGGACGTCAGGCCGCAGGGCAGGCCGTACACCAAGGGCTGCCCCACATGCAACATTGAGAGCATGAGAACGCTGCGCAGGCTCAGGGGCTCGAACATGTGCGACAACTGCCGCAGGGAGGCGGGCAACTGATGCCGGCCAAGCAGAACACCGTACACCGCGTCGTGGTGGAGCTTGACGACATCACCTACTGGACGATGTACAGGCTGTGCGCAATCGTGAGCCCCACGCCCGAAAAGGCACTGGCCAAAGACCTGGCCTCCGATGCCAAGGAGTGGGTGCGCAAATACCACGCCGGTGAATTGGACCATCAGCGGAACTCTGCGGAGGCGGGAAACTGATGCCGCGCGCAAATGTAATGTACGCCCACGTGGAATGCGTGCGCGCCCCGGAACCCAACCCCGCGGACGGCCGCAT
>JAGWAX010000010.1:5296-30351 GCA_021296175.1 Nitrosopumilaceae archaeon
GCCACGACCTGGTATGCCCCAGGTGCGGCGGCTCCGCATTCGGGCTGGCGTGGTGGCTGTCCTCGGACTCCGTAAACCCCCCGCCCGCATGCGGGCTCACCACACCGAGGGAGGCGAACAACTGATGGGCAACCGCGTGTCCATACAGTTCGAGACAGACGGCATGAAGTCCGCCGTCCTTTACTCGCACTGGGACGGCTGGGACCTCGTGGGACTGGCCACCGAGTACGTGCGGAGGCTCAAGGCCGACGCCGTGACCGACGACACGGGCGGGCCGCTGAACAGGCTCGAGTCCGACTCCGTGATGTTCAACTTCATGTGGTGGCTGCAGAGGCAGGCCGAGTGGAGAAGCCCGACTGACCTGTACTGCACCGTCGGCGGATACAGGCTCACGCCCTACAAAAACCAGGAAAATCGCGGGCACCACGTCATCAGGTGCGACCGCAAAAAGGAGCGCGTATACTTTGCAGTCGACGCTGACGGGCACGCCGTCGAGGTGCTTGGAGCGCGCACCGCAAGCGGCGCCATTGAGCGCATCGACGAGCAGTATTACGTGCTGCACGGCGGCGACGGCGGCCTGCCCATGAGATGGGACTTTGCCATATACAGCGCGCCGAGCTCCGACGTCATGCAGTATGCCGACGGCAAGCAGAAGCTGCACGAGGTGATGCGCCCTGGCGCCGCCGGGCCGAGGCTCGAGGCCTCTGGTACGCATTGCGTGGACGCGGACGACATGAAGCACAGCGCCAAGTGCCACAAGTGCAACCTGTGGGGCTGGTTTCACAGCAATGACGGCTGCCCCAAGTGCGGCGGAACCAGGGAAATGGAAAAAGAGGCGCCCGTCCCCGTGGCAGGCAGCCGGTAGCAGCAGCAGTAGTAGTAGTAGCACACCGCGGGCTGGCCACCCCTTAAACACTACACCAATTACATGCGGTATGAGTGGAGATACGAACCCCAAGTGCGAGAACTGCGGCCGCGACCTCACCTTGACACCACCAGACATGCGCAACACCGAGGTACGGTGCCCCGGCGGCTGCGGCCAGGTCCTAAAGGACGTGGCAAAGTGCGACGGGTGCGGACACGTACTACGCACCACCACCTATGACAGCTGCGCCTGCGGGGACTGATGATGGCAGTGGCGGCGGCTGTAGGATCTGGTTATTTTTCAGTCATAAGACAGCCGCATTTGTCGCAGCTGACATTTTCAGTCTTATGTCCCCATTTGGACGTTCCGCAACGAGCGCATTCAAACTTCAGAAAATCTACCATATGGTTGCCAGTCACGTTCAGATATTAATACTGTTGCTAATCTGTGGGACTGCGTTTTGGGCGCAGTAGTTCGCGGATCTCCAGCGCCATGTCGGCCACATCCTCACGCGTGCGCAATTCTTCACGCGGGCTCTCAAAGACGCGCAGTATGGTGGACGGCCTCCGACCCATTACCACAATCTTGGTGCCGAGCATGCATGCCTCATAGATGTCGTGCGTGATAAACAGTATTGTCTTACGCGTGCGCAGCCACAGGAGGCGCAGCGCGTCTTGCAGGGACTCCGTCGTCACTGCATCCAGTGCGGCAAACGGCTCGTCCATCAGCATGACGTCGGGGCTCATCGCTAGCGCGCGGGCGATGGCAATGCGTGCACGCTGCCCCGTTGATATCTGCCCGATATTGTAATCCTCAAAACCAGTCATACTAACCATGTCGATGTTCTGCGTCACCTTTGCGGTCATTTCCACCCGGCCGGCGCCCTGCATCTTCAGTCCGAACTCCATGTTGCCGCGCACCGTGAGCCATGGGAACAGCGCGTGATCCTGGAATACCAAAAGCCTTGAACTGTCTATCTTCCCCGTAACGTCAAGGGCGCCGCCGTCGGCGTCGCGCAGCATGACGCGTCCGGCAGTGGGATGAATGAACCCGGCAATGGTTTTGAGCAGTGTCGTCTTGCCGCACCCGGACGGCCCTACAAAGCACACAAAGTCGCCGGCGTCCACCCGCAGGTCTATGCCGTCCAGTATGTCAAGCCCTGTTTCCTTATTAGATACGGAAATCTGCTCCAGCTGTAATTTCGTACCAGGTTCCATACTACGCCGTGCCCCCTGCATTCTTTTTTAGTTTTGGGTCCCAAATGCTGGGGTCCCGCACCCGCTCCTTGTCCCACAGCGGCGAGTTGCACCCGCGGCAGTTCCCCGGCCTCTTCTTTAACGAATACCAAACGCACCCGCACCTGTTGCACTCATGCCTCCAGTATCCGCCGTCGGCCTTCGTACTCATACCAATATGTGGCGCCCCGCCACATAAGTAGTTTTTTACTATAATAGTAAAAAACTATAAATATAGTACTATACTATAATATAGCATGTCAAAATCATCAAACAGCAAGACCGTACTGGTCGCGCCCGGCAATACAGTCGGTGCAGCAGTACGGCATGCGGGGATGTCAGAGGTAATTTTTGCGCCGTCAGCAAGGCGTGGCTCCGACGTCCGTCCGCAGGGCAGGCCGCACAACGAGGGCTGCCCCAAGTGCGGCGGAACCAGGGAAATGGAAGCAGCGCCGGTCCCGGTTGCGGCAGCCAACAGCCGCAGCAGGGGGGTGTCCCTCTGATGCCGCGCGCCAAGGAACTGCGCACAAACCAGATTCAGCTGTACCTGAACTGCGGCATGTGCGCCAAGGAACTGCCCCCCGGCGAGTCCCCGCAGACTTACGCCCACACGCAGGCCGGATGGACCAAGCACGGCATACAGGTGTGGTGCGTCCGCCACGACATGAACATCATACACGTGGACTTTGAGGGGCAGCAGCACCCCGCAGACGCCCATGCCATAATGAAGGAGGGCGGAGACTGATGTCCAAGAGGTTGCACGAGGGCAGGGGGCGCAGGCACGTACCGGTCTCCATGTCGCTTGGACTCATGCTGGAGGAGGAGGAGGCCGCAGAGATTCACATGGCTAAAAGGAACAGGAGGGCTGCATGCTGATGCCGGGACTTCCCACACGAGAACAAATCAACCGCATCCAGGCCGTTATCGACAAGCAGTCCGACACCACTAACCTGCGGGGCAGCCTCGGTCGCATCTGCGACGAGTATGCGGCCATAAAGCAGGTGGAAGTACTGCAGAGAATTTGTGGGCGCGCACACAAGCGCACCATGGTGGACGAGGTGATCGTCGACATCCTCGACGAGATGGAAGAAGTCCTACAGCACCAGGGGCACCTGTCCATCGGGGAAATCTACGGGAGGGCTAGCAGCTGATGTCCTGTGAGACAAGCGGCTGCCCCACCCCGAACTGCCTCGGCCTGGCAATGGGCGGCTCTGGCGCCTCCGAGTGCGAGGGCTGCGGCGGCGTCAAGAAATCATGTACCGACTGCGACATGGTGCTGTATGACTGTGGGTGCGCCGATGACGGCGAGCGCGGCAAGTGGGGACACTGGCACGAGGGCACCTTTGTCGTGGGACTGCCAAAGGAGGGCGAGGACTGATGCCCACTTGGTTCGTCGTGGCCGCCGCCGGACACGAGAACGGCGCGCCGAAACGAACGTTCCAGGAGGCTTGGAAGTCATGGAACTGCAAACTGATACGCACCTACGGGAACATAGATCGCGCCTTAGCTGCGGAGGTGATTCACAAGCCCGTACTGCTGGAGGCAGATTCCCGCCGCGCCGCATACGACGCGGACATAAGCGACTACGACAGGCCCGAGACACCATACCGTAAATCCCATTGGGGGCGTCCATATTGACGCCTCCCCCCAATCACTTCTGCTACGACTGCGACAAGATCATCGGGCGCCGTGACGAGTACCGCGTCACAAAATACTACGGCGGCGGCAGGCTCGACGAGACGATCGCCCGGCATGACGACTGCAGCAACCCGCGGCTAAAGCCGCTCTCAGACGCGACGGAGGTCGTGGACTGATGCCCTGCCTGCTTGACACCACGCAGGAACACCTCGGGGGTCTCAACGACGTCACGCACCACTACGCCCTGTATCGCGACGGCAATGCATACTACATGACCATATATGCGTCGCACATCGACGGTATGACAAAAAAGCAGCGCCGCAACGTCACACCCAAGGTGGCGGACATCCTCGTGGACACCTACCTGCTCCAGATTTGGCGCGAGGCGTGGAATGGCACGCTAAAGGAGGCTGACTTACAAGTGCGACGTGTATCCGGGGGCGGCGGCCTGATGCCCCCGCCCGTCAAGAGGTGCAAATGCGCCAAGCCCGAACGCATGATACACGGTGACTACTGCGGCAGGTGCGACGGCATGATCATGACGTGCCACCACTGCGGCAAGCCCGCCGACGGCATCTACTTTACGCAGGACCGCAGGGCGCCCGCCGTCGAGATGCGACAGCACCCCATGTGCCCCGAGTGCGGCAAACCAGACAAGTGGTTCATCCGGGGCAAGACGACAACGGAGGTCGAGGCCTGATGGCAACGCGCTTTGTAAACAGCACGCCGATGATGCCCAGACATTCCATCAGGACGGACAACCGCGACGGCTCCATACTGTTCTACATGTGCGGCGACCCCATCACGTTTTGGACGTCCTGCGACAAGAAGTTTCCAACACTCGATTCTCTAGTGGAGCACAACCGCGCGGACCACAAGTGGGAACCGAGCGCCTGCAGGCCCTGCGCGGAACTTGGCGCGTTTTCCAGGTGCGCGGACTGCGGCAGGTGCACCCACATTTGCACCCACGCCGAACGACTGGAGGCCGCAATATGATGCCGCACCGGCACAAGTGGATGCGGCTCACCGCGGACGTGCCGTCTGCCGCGAATATATTTTTGAGACTGTTTGACGCCGTCTGCCGCGTCAGGTCCTGCCGCGCACTTGCAGAGGGTTCGCGCTGGTCCGCATACAACCGCCCAAAGTACGACATCCGGTACGGTCAAGACGGGCAGCCCGTCCGCCTTGATGAAAAGACACATGCGGAGGCGGTGAGCAACTGATGCCCCCGACCGAGCCGAACGCGACGCGCACCATCTTCAGGTGCTCCTACTGCAACGTCATGCTTGGCGCCCCGGTCGACCTGCCGGCCGGGATTGCCCTGGCCGTCGCCTGCGGCACGTGCATCAGCCTGTTAAACAGGTGGGTCGAGGACATCGAGTTTCGCGAGCACCGCCGCTGCAAGTGCACCCACACCCTGGACGATCACAAATACATCGACACCGATTCCGGCGCCCCCTCGCCGTGCGAGGAGGAGACCGAGGACGAGCAGGAGTGCCCCTGCAAGAACTTCGTGGAGGACTACAACTGATGCCCGCCGCAGCGGTACTGGAACTGGAGCCCGGCTACCCGTTCGTCTGCGAGCGCATGGAACCCGAATGTATAGACCACTCGGGCCACCTGTGGGCCTCCACCCACACGTACGGGGACCGCCCCGAGGTCCCGGGCGCCGAACCCACGCTGAGGTGCGGCGCCATAGACGTACTGACCGGACGTGCTTCAAAACAGACCCGTTGGGACGCATGGTGCACGTCGTTTGGCTCCATCATAAGCTCGCACTGCGTGCAGCCCGGCTGCGACGTCACGCGCCGCCGCGTCATTGACTTTGAACGGCCCGGTGAGCCGGAGGGCGACTACATGGTGTACGGCGTAAAGCGCGCGGAGGTCGGCGCCTGATGGCACTCGACAAGTCAAAGTGCGACCGGCCCGGCTGCACGTGTACGGGTGTTGATGAGGACGGCAACCACATAGGGCCAGACCCACCGCAGGCTACGGCCGAGGAACTTGACCGCATGGCCGACGAGTACAGGGGGACGTAACATGATCGATGCAAACCGGCAGCAGCATTACGTGCGACGTGGACTCCACCCAAAGGCATCCGGGGCTTTTATCATACGGGGGGCATGCCCCATATGAGCGACCAGCATGCAGACACCACTGCTGCCAAACCCGGCCCTGACAAGTCCCGAGGATTGTTGAAACCAAAACACTGCGGCGTGTGCCGCGACGCCATATACAAGCGGAAATACGAGCACACCCTGTCCCTGCGCACACTCGACCAGAGAAACGCGCACAAGAACATCGAGGACATGCTGTGCAAGGACTGCTTTGAGAACATCAGGGATATTGTATCGGAATACTCCGCCGGCAGGGCACCCGCGTCCGGAACCGGCCAGCCCGCCGGGCATCCTGCAAAAACAGAACCAGGGGGACGCAGGACAAGCCTGGTGCGGGTTCGGCGACTGGATGATGCGCGCCTCCAGCTACGAGCGCAACGAGGTGGGGGAGCGGCGGAGGGGCCGGCCATGATCGTCATCCTGCGCTGCGGCGGGTGCCTCCGCGATACCAACATCCTGCCCGTCCCGCCCGCGGCCCTGCGCGGTTTTGTACACTGCATGCGCTGCGGCGGCACGGACCTGCGCATGTACGCGCTCGCGGACGCCGGCGACGACCGCAGCGGCAGCGGGGACAAATACGAGCTCAATTACATCCGGCCCCGCCGGAACAGGGGCAGGAGGGGGGGCGGCAACAGCAGCAGCTCCGCAATGCCCGCCGCGGCCGCCGTCGTCCTGGGCATGGCCGACAAGTGCGCCGGCTGTACCCACCGCCGCGACGTGCACGTCAATGAAACCGGCAGGTGTGGGCACATCACTGCCGGGGGCGGGGCCGCCGGTCCGGGCAAGAGGTGCCAGTGCAAGAGATTCTCCATTACCGCCAGGGGAAAACGGAAGGGGGGTGGCAGGCGTTGAGCCGTCAAGGCGGCGGCAAAACTGCCGTGTTCGGCAACAGCGCGGACGTCGAGGACGGCGCCGCAAGCCCCCCGTCCGCGCCACCGGCCTCGCCACCGGCCGCACCGCCCTCCCCCGCCGCGCCTGGACTGGCCGGGATATTCACCGCGGCCACGCGTGAGGTGGCGGAGTGCGAAATGCGCGTGTCCGGTGTGCTGCAGGACACGACTGGTCCCAACGCCGGTCTTGACGCCGGTCTTGACGCCGCATCGGCAGACTCCGCCGCGTGCACGGAGAACAAAATACACGAGGCATACGTGAAGCTGATCAACGCCCTCTACGCGCAGAGGCGGGCGGCCGTGCGGATATACAGGGCGCGCAAAGCCGCCGCAAAAGCCGCCAACGCGAGGGGTGTGTAATAACCTATCATTTATATATGGGATGTTAATGATGGCGCGCATGTCGAGATCATCGGGCAGGGCCGTGCTGGTGGCGCGTCCGCGCTCCGTACTCACGCGCCAGCAGTACTACGAGATAGAGGCGCCGACTGATACGCTGCTGTCCGAGGTGTCCCCCGAGTGGGCCAGGTGCATTTACGGGCATGACGCATTAAACGCGCGCGACCTGCAGTCACTTGCACGCCAGCACAACGGCGTGGTCGGCGAGGCCTGGGGATGGAGCGCGGACTATGCGCACGGGCACCGGTGCGATGCGTGTGTCGGCTTCAACTGCGCCATATACGGGGCGGCGCAGAAATTTGGCATCGCACAGGTCCGCGTGATATCCGAGGAGTTTGCCCGGCACTTTCTAAAAGAGCATGCGGGACGCGCCGCGGCAGTGGCCGAGGAGAGGAGCGAACGCGCATGAGCGACACGGCAACGATAGCAGTATCAGGTGTCGTACCCGAACTTGGGCCCGGCTACCCGTCGGTCGCCGACCGCACAAAGCCACCGTGCGTCAACGGACTCGCACATACGTGGGGCGTGCCAAGGGACGTGGAGGGCGGCATCCTGCAGGCGCCAGGCGTCGAGAGGACGTCAGTCGGCTGCGTGTTTTTATCACACTGCATGCGCCCGGGCTGCAGGGTCACGTGCAAACGCTTCATGGACTTTGGCAAACCCGGGAAACCGGAGGGCGACTACTACGTGTACGATGCGCGCAGGGAGGCCGTCTGACATGCCGGTCATGGAACGCGAGGAGGGGATGCTGGGCGACGGCACCGTATCGTACAAGATCGGCGACGAATACGTGGAGGCCGACCGCAACAACGTATCGGTGGGCATACGCCCCGGGGCCGCGGACGACGGCACGTATCCGGACTGCCCGGACTGCG
This sequence comes from Nitrosopumilaceae archaeon, assembly GCA_021296175.1. Taxonomy (GTDB): domain Archaea; phylum Thermoproteota; class Nitrososphaeria; order Nitrososphaerales; family Nitrosopumilaceae; genus Nitrosopumilus. The sequence continues at coordinate 13,316 of JAGWAX010000010.1, forward strand.
GCGGCATGGTGGTATGGAACGAGGCCGGGCACGTCCCCGGCTCCCGAGTGTGCAGGAGTTGCGGCTCGCAGTTTGCAGACCTCCGATACCATGCTCAGACCCCGGGGCGGCACATGCCCGGCAAGGGGGGTGCAGAGTGATGCCCGACATGCTTGAGCGCGAGCTCATCGAAAACGGCCAGAACATCACATACTGCATCAGCAGCTCATACGTGGATGCCGCAAACCGGAACGTCAGCATTGCAATACCGGAGGGGGCGGCGGACTGCGGGTTCTGCTTCTACGGGCAAACATACCCCAGGTGCCCGGACTGCGGGGGGCGTATCAGCTTTACGGACGGCATATGTGCGCCCGGCGGCCGCCAGTGCAGGCCCTGCGGCTCGCGCTTTGCCGATATGCGCGAACACGAGCAGGAGCCCGGACTGCACATGCCGGCCATGATGGAGGTGCGGACTGATGTGGACTGATGAGGACCACGTGGGGACGAAGGACCCGCTTGTTGATGTCTTTCTAAACGGGAGTGTCATGGGTTGCGACTTTGCAGACATACGGAGCAGGCTAAATGCAAACGGATGTAGTGAAGAGGAATGACGTCCAACACACTTGAACGCGAGCTCGTCAAAAGGGGACGGGACTACTACTACTGTATCGGCAGCTCATATGTGAAGGCCGTAAACCAGAACGTCAGCGTACCCATACCGGAGGGTGCGGATGATGACGGTGATGATCCTGAGTCTTCATATCCTCCCTATCCTCGGTGTCCTGATTGCGGAGGGCATGTCATGTGGCACGGTAGCATCACGGTGCGCGGTGGACGCCTGTGCGGCATCTGTTACTCTAGGTTCGCGGACATGCGCTACCACGGACAGACACCAGGGCAGTACATGCCGGACGCTGGCGCAGACACGGCAGTGGTGAAAAACAGACACGGCGCGCATAGCGGTAAAAACACACACATGTCCAAGGTTGAACCAAGCCCCGACCTGGTGCGCAAGTGGAAGGAAGCCGTCGCGAACTACGTGGGACTGATCATCAAATACAACAAGATTATGAGGGGCGGCGCCATGGGCGGTGCCACCCTTGACGACATCAGGAGCATGGACACCCTGACGTCCGCGTTGGCCAACCGCATTATATCGTGTATGACGATGCTGGTACGCGAGGCGCGCGAGGCCGCTGCAGCCTCTACCTCTGCCGCCAAAACCACCGCCGTACTGGACTCCCTGTACTACGGCCGCGCCCAGGCGGACACGCGCGTAGTCAGGCGGTGCTGGTTCTGCGGCGTCCCGCTGCCCTTCCAGATTGAGGTCCCAAAGTCTGACGAGAATAGGAGGTACACCATAGCGTGTGACTCCTGCACCAGGCTCATCGACAAGGGACTGCCCGACGCGCCATTTGGTATGTTCCGCGAGTGTGAGTGCGGTCATGACTTGGGCGACCACTCCCCCACTGACGACGAGACCGAGGCGCCATCCCCCTGCGACGAGTGCGAATGCGCGGACTGGAAGGAGAAGGCAGGGGAGTGACTGTGATGTCCGCAAAGACAACGACTGGAACCACTACCGCCGCCGCGTCGAGGCAGATCCAATGCCACAGGTGCGGCCGCTCCATGAGGAGCCGCCTGCTCCCAGACGGCGACACCCACCGGCACTACTGCGCGGTGTGCGCCAGGGGCAACCGGCTGTGCGAACTGCGCTACGACTATGACAAGCACGCCAACGGGCAGTGCGGCGGGGACAAGGAGAAGTGCGCGTACTGCGGGAGCGGGCTCAGGATGGTGTATGACTCCGCAGACAGGGACGTGGGGCGCATGATGGAGGAGGACAGGGAGGACCCGCGCAGTTGTCTGGAGCAACTGTGCCCCGTGTGGTTTGAGAAGCTGCGCCGCGGCATACATGCGGACCTCGATACGTACGACAGGGACGTCGTCGCCGAAGCCTGGGGCTGGAGCGACAAGTACAACGAGGTTGGCGGCGATCACTTTTGCCTGGACTGCACCACGTACGGTTACATCATCTTCAACGGGTCGTACCAGTTTGGTTCCATATGGGTGGAACTCGACCGCATCGGCACCGCTGAACACTTTGCCCAGCACTACCTTGAGATGCACGACGGCCGCGGTGACGAAAAGGGGCGCGGCGCGTACCTCAAGGCGTGTAGCAACATGATCTCGGCGCTTGACGCCCTGGAGATATTCTCGTTAAACTGCCGGGAATTGCAATACGACGACAAGAAGGACCATTTGCTGCTGCTGCTCGGCGAGCTGCGCACGCGCTTCAAGAGGGACATGCACTACAAGGCCAACGCCGCGTACGACAAGGAGGATTACGACGAGGTAATGGAGTTCTTTGCCCATACTGAAAAGAACATCAGGGAGGGCTTCAAATGAATTGGGGCGACGCCCGCATGTACGGCCTGGCCGATGCCGGTACACCGGTGGCGGGGGTGGCTTCCTGATGACATGCCGCGGCGTCTGCAGGCATCCAGAATACAGGTTCCGTATCACGTTCCAGCCAGGCGGCGGCCGGCAGTCGCTGTACTTGTGCGGGGCCAAGAGGTGCACCTCGTGCTCCGCGTGGCTGGAGTATGACGGGCGGTTCTGCCCGTGCTGCAGCAAGACGCTGCGCACGCGCCCCCGCAACTCCAGGTTCAGGCGCAAGTGGCGGGAGCAGATCCTCGTGGCGGTCGCCGTGCGCGCCGGCGGCAGCGCCGCCGCCGCCGCAACCCGGGGGGTCTGCGCCTGATGCACGAGGATGGCGCTGGCGGTGCTGGCCTGGAACGGCAGGGACGACAACAGTAATGGCGGCCGAAACGGAGCGCCCGCACGGCGCGGCGGCTTCCCCTTATTTAGAATGGAATGCACTGCGCCCGTGTACAAGGAGACCGTCCGCTACAACATGTCGTTCCATCTGCACGAGCAGGTAAAGTCCGCGCACGGTTATGCCGAAAAGCTGTCCAGAGACGGGCCGGACGCCGCCACATACGGGAAGATCGCCGCGGATTTGCGCACGCTGGAGTCCATGACGCTGGGCCTGCAGAAGAAGGCGGCCCAGGAGGCCGGAAGCGACGCAAGGGGAAGTGAAGACTGATGACACCGTTTACGATATTATGCGTATTGCTTCTCGTAGTCGGCGTTGGGTTTGTTGTCCCTATGGGGTTGCTTTCCGTTCCATCTGATGCGGACGAACCGGGCGGCGTGCAGGAAGTGGATATTGTCGCCAACACTGACACGAATGCGGATGATTCCAGAACCACGGATTCGTCATTGTGGGGGTATGTGGTTGACGGGATGTTTGGGGGGCGGAACTGATGTCGGACATACACGTCTACCATGTTGGCGACATGCGGGCGGCACGCCGCGTTGTCAGGGAATTGAGGCGCCAGAAATGAGCCTCGTTGACCTCCCCCCGCAGGGTGCGGCCGGCCTGGATGCTGGTGCCGCCAGTGGAAACGACGTAATGTGCGCCGCCGTGTGCGCCGGGTGCGGTGAGAAATTCACGCGCCGTAAAGGACACACCTCCAAGTTCTGCTCTCTTGACTGCGGTGTCAACCACCGCAGCCGCTCCGACCATACCTGCCCGGACTGCGGCACGCCGCAGACGCCGGTTGACGCCGAGAAGCACGGGTGCATCGTCCGCACGTGGAGGTGCGGCAGATGCGGCCAGTCACCGGAGGGCGGCGCGGAGGAGGCGCCTGTCCCGGACGTTACGGAAACGCAAATCGAATGCGGCAGCACCGCGAAGGGGCACGGCTTTGGATGCCCCACGCACCATGACGGCCTGAACTGCTTCAGGTGCGCGTGGGAGTGCACCGAATGCGGCGTCTCACTGCTCGACTGGTTCCAGTACGAGAAGACAAGGCCAAGGGCGGGGGAGGCGGCGGACTGATGCCGGCGTCTGGAAAGCAGTGCGCCGGCTGCCCGCACTTGCTGCGATGGCATCGCTCGTGGGACGGCGAGTGCCTGCATGACGGCTGCGACTGCGAGAAGTTCGTTGCGGCCACGGCATCACCACGCAGTAAAAAACACGGCTCCGTACCGCCCGACAGGCTTGCCAAATGTTGCGCGGTCTGCAGGAACGGACAGCATGGCAGCTGCAGTGGTAGGATGATCAAGCCGGGGTGTACCAAGTCGCCAAGCGCGCCGAGGGTGCGCTGCGAGTGCCCCCGCCACAAGGAGGCTGGTGGCTGATGCCGGTATGTACATGCGGATGCCGCGAGGACGATCATACTAAATGCGGCTTGTGCGGGAACTGCGCCCACACGGGCAATCCATGTTATGGTTACGCGGAGGCGAAGGACTGATGCCAATCATAGGCACGTACATCAAGTGGGGGCTCCGTAATGCCGGCCGGTACTGGAAGTGCAAAATATGTAGCGCCGAGTCCGGAACAGACGGCGACGTCGTCGACAAGGCGGCCGAGCACACGTCTTACCATGAGCATGGCGGCAAGGCGACGTCCCCAGTGGGGGGTGTGGAACCGGACAAGACGGGCGTTAAAAGATTCCCGAGGGGTACGGATTGATGGTCTGTCAGGGCAAGATGGTACTGCACAAACTCCCGCGCGGGCGCGGGTATTTTGAGTGCGACGAGTGCGGCATAATACGCGGCAACACCGCGCGGCACCCCGGGCGCGCCACGTGCCAGAGGTGCGGGGACTTTTGCGACGAGCGGGAGTACATGCCTGGCGGCTCGGACCAGCTTACGGTCATGGGTTGTATCTGCCTTGACTGCCGGAAAAAGGACGTGGGGAGGGGTGGGGACTGATGGGCGACGCAGATAACATCATACCGATATGCGATCATGATTGCGAGCCGTGGGGCTGCCCGCTTGACTGCCCATGTAAAGAGTGCCACGGGTCCGGGGGAGTTGGGAACTGATGGGCAGTCTCAGGCAGTACAACATGTACAATAATTGCGCTGGTTGCGGCCATAATGCCAATTTTCACTCCCTGTCGGAGCCGCAGTCGAACTGCAAGGCCACCGGCTGCACGTGCGAGGAGTGGGAGGCGGACATGGAATACGTGACAGGCTGCCAGCCGGAGGGGGTTGTCTGATATGGGCGCCAGCCAATGCCCGTCCTGCGGCGACGACGAGGAATTCGGCTCGGTATCGTACACGTCGCACCGCGGCAACGACGAGCAAAATGGGATACAGTTCTACTCCTGCCCTATCTGCCTGAACAAGGTCGACAACTATCTTGACAAACTCGCAGAGACTAACAGCTGCACGAACTGCGGGCATTTCAAGATAAAGCATGATGACACAGGATGCCACGCCGAAAAGATGGTACTTGATGACAATGGAAAGCCCAAATTTGGCAAGATAGGCGTGATTTTTGAGCCGTGCGACTGCAAGGAGCTGGAGGCGAAGGCGTGATGGGGGCCGGATTTGTAGTCGCGCCCACGTGGACATGCAGGGGGTGCGGCGCCGTCTTCGAGTTCGACCCGGTCGTCACCATCAAGGAAAAGGCAAACACCGTACTGTGCCCCGAATGCAAGCACACCGACATCGCCACAACGGATGAGATCGCCATAATGGTGCATCTCATCAACAAGATGAACGAGTTTGCAACGGCGTACTTGAAGGAGCTGCAGGGCGGGGAGGCGGTAAAGATCACGGACGGGCACGTCATTGACGGGAGAATCGTGAGGGTGGATGCCGGCAGCAGCGGGGAGGCCGGCAAGTGATGGACTGTTATATTTGCAAGCGCAAAATCCGGGGCAAGTTAGTACCGGGGCCTGGACCGCACTCCAGCCACATCAGGTGCTGGAACGCGTGGCATGATGCAATGGAGGCGAAAAGGAAGAGGGAGCAGCAGGAGGAGGAGGGGCGGGTGAAGGACTGATGCGCCCGATAACCATCCTTGATTACTCCATCCCGGACATCGACATGATAATGCTGATCTGCGGCACCACCAGGGACGGGCATCAGTGGACATGCAATAACACCCGTCCCAATCATCATTGCGTCGCCTGCGGCTGCACCGTCAAGGCATGGCGCCAATGGGAGGACCTGAACCGATGCCCATGAAGGCCGTCCGGCGCAAGTGCTCGACGTGCGGCTCCACTGCACTGCAGGTGTTTGACTGCGAGGATTGCTCCGTATTGATCAAGTGCGCCAACTGCGGCGTCGGCCGCCAGTTCATGGAGGCGTTTGACTGATGGGCTACCGGTTTGAGCTCGTATGCAAGGAGTGCGGCGGCGAGAATTTTGAAAAACACGACAGCAAGAAAGAGCCACTATATGCATGTCTTGAGTGCGGCGCACCGCACACGATAGATGACTTGAAAAGGGTTGAGGTCCACTACTGATGCCCGTCAGGTTTTATGGTTGGGTGTCGCGATGATGCAGGTCGGAGCCTTCGCCATAAGGCGTGCCACCAGGCAGTTGCTCAAGCAGGTGTCTCTGGTGCGCCGTAGCCCGACTAAGCGCGCCGTAAAGCACCTGCAATCCATCACGAAAAACGACGAGTGGGGCACGCCCATCGACATACTGCGCAACGGATGCAGGGAATTCCACATCAACCCCAAACTCGACGTGGCGGCGTCGCGCTACCTGCACATCCCGTACTGCACCAAATATTACACCATTGATGACGACGCCCTGACCAGGCCGTGGGACATGGACTGGTGGTGCAACCCCCCATACACGAGGGTCCGCGACTTTGTAGGGTACGGAATCAAGCAGGTGGAAATGCACGGGGTCAGGGGGCTCTTTCTCACGTACGCGAAGGTCGACACGCGGTGGTGGCACGATCTTATTGAGCCGCACTGCAGGTACAAGTTCATCCGGGGGCGCGTCCGCTTCCTGACGCCGTACGGCCAGCAGCGGGGACCGGCCCCCTACCCCTCCGTCTACATTTACGTTGGGCCGGAAACCGTGCAGGGAGGCGCGTGACTGATGACGGATTATTGCGCGTATTCCTTCTGCCACCACCACCGGAAGCACCACGGCCAACTCGGATGCGCCAAGTGCCCCGTGAATGCCAACGACGATGATCTGGGCAACAGGGACGGATGCCATAGCTTTCTCGAGGCGGCGTCAAGGCCCCTGGAGGAGTACGCCTGATGCCCTGCGACCCACACGGACGCGTCCAGTGCAACCGGTGCGGCAGGTTCACCGTATACGACCCAGGGCGCACGACGTTCGTACCCGACTCCGAGTTTACATCAGAGTTGATAGAGTATTTCTGCCCGGGCTGCTGGGAGCGCGTGTGTGGAGCGTCCCAAGATGAACAAGTGCAAGTCCATATGCGCTAGGTCCTCGGCCACCGCGGGCGGTAGTGACAGGGGCGGACTTGGTGGCGGTCGCCGCCCGTACGACATGGGATACAAGCTGTGCACGTTGTGCAGCGTGTGGCTCAAGACGGGCGGGCTCCGGTGCGGGTGCTGTGGAACCATGCTGCGGTCGCGCAAGCGCAAGCGCCGCAAGCCCAAGGCATCATGACGCCGCCGGAAACCTGCATCAATAACCTATCATTTATATATGATATGTTGTTATGACATGCATGGGGAAATCATCCAATAATGCCGCGCAGGCCGTAGTTCTGGATACGGTGGGCAGCGGCCCGTCGACCACACACAATAGGACGCTCCTGTTTTCATGCGCGTCGGACATGTGCGACGACATGATGCGCGGACTGTCCGAGATGGACCGAGCAAAGGCCAGGGAGTCTTGGGACGACCTGGCGTGTCCAAAATGCGGCGGGAACAAGCTGACCGTACAGGTTGAAGGGGAGGCCGGGAACTGATGGGCGGGTACGCCGTGGAAGACCGGGACGAACGCGTCCGGCTGCTCGGCCCGTGGGCCGACGTACTCGGCATAATGCTTGTGCGGCTCGGCTGGAGGTCCCAGACATACTATGCCAGGGCCGACAAGAGGCCCGGAGGCCCCGAGGAATGCGCCGGCGACAAGTGGAGCGGGCGGCACGACTACCGCCACATGGACAAGCCGTACGGGCACGATGACGTTGGCGGCCGCGTGGTGCTCGAGCCGTGCGACTTTAGCGACAAGGTGACCAAGGCGCGCAAGTGCAACGAGTACGGCCCGCTGCGGTGCCGCTACTGCGGGGACGTATACGACGTGGACGCGCAGCTGGCCAAAGCAAGGGTGGGGGCGTCCTGATGTCGGCCCCCGTACTCCGGCTCGACATGGAATCGCCGGTCGGAAAGTCCATCGTCTTTTATTGCGTTCATTGCAAGCGGAATGTGCAGCCCCTCTCAATGTCAGGAAGCCTGGATATGTTCTGCCCCGGATGCCACGGCACGCACATAGTCCCGCGGCGCAGCCCGTTTGCAGAAAAGAAGTGCTGGGGGGCGGGCAACTGATGTCCCGCCGTCTGCCACTCCACGACCAGACCGGCGGCATTCACCACCTGCTCGCCCGCGAGGAGATGATCGAAGAGGAGGCCGGCCCATAATGCAGGTCGTGCGGCGGAAGTGTGCTGCATGCGACTCCCTGGATCTGCAGGTGTGGGACGGAGAGGACGGTACGATGATGATCAGGTGTGGCCACTGCGGCCGAGACCAGAGGTACGGGGAGGCGATACACTGATGTCCCCCGCCAAGCATCCTCCCTCACCCAAGATTGAATGCACGTGCGGGCAGGAGGCCGGTGCCTGATGCACTATCTGAGCGACGCGGTCACGTCTCAAGCGATACTGCTGCGGGCCAAGCAATCCAAGAGAATTGCAGAACTGCCGGCAGACCCGGCCACGCCGCGGGTTATAATGACGCTCCACGCAAACGAACTGCGCACGGTTGCCGACGAGCTTGAAAAGGCCGCAGACACAGCCGACCCCACAGAGATCGCCGCGGCCAACAAAAAGTACGCCTCGTGGCGCTTTGTCACCGGCAACTGGATACATGACATGGATGCCACCTTGAACCGGTGCAATGTTGATGCATCCGAGGAGGCCAACGACTCTTGACCGACGACAAGTGGAAGTGGCTCGCCCCGTTCGTGCGGCACTGGCGTACGATGCCCGCCGCAAAGGAGGGGGGCAAGTGATGTCCGCCTCGGCCAGCGTCCCCGCATACGCATACACGTGCCCCTGGTGCACCAGAAATGGATGGTTCGGTACAAGGGATGAGGTGCAGGCCCACATGGACTGGCATCCGCGCGGCAAGGAACCCGGAGACAAGCCGGTTCCCGTAGAGTCAGACCCCTATGATACGGGCAAGCTGCTCCAAATAGAGGACGTCGGCGATATAACATCCATACGCAAATACTCACAGAAATCCGCATTCGTCCTACGCGGCGGTGAAATAGTAGTCGGCCCCTTCGGGCACCACATAATCATGGTACAAAAGGTCATGGAAATGGCAGGATTGCCTTATGGCAGACCCGAACCAGACCTTGATGATTACATGGAGAAGACCGGCGTCATCAAAGTAGACGTGTACCATACCAAGATCACAATATCCGGAGATGAAGCCACGCCCGCGCAGGTCCGCACGCTCAAGGACATCTGCATGTACGCCGAGATCACGGACCCCGGCAAGATCGACTGCATACTGGATGATGTGGAGGCAAGGGAGCTGGTGCCCCATGACTGACAAGGCAAACGGAACTGCATGCGAGACCGTCGAGGTCAGTACTTACGGCAGGTGGACCAGGCTGCCTGGCGGCGGGTGGGGCGTCAGGATAAAGCCGTACGACCCGGAGGCCGGCAGGTTCACCGCGTATGGCGACACCGAGGACGACAGGTGCGACGAGGAGGCGTACGCGGGTCCGCGCGGAGCAGGCGTCCCGGTATGTGTCATATCGGAGGACGGCAGACATTCAATACGCTACATCAATGAAGTGGTGGACAGGCTGACATACACGGTAGTGGACAGCCCCGGCGACGCGACGTGCATCAGGCGCGGACGCCACACACCCACGAGTTCGTCGTGCGTGCTTGACTGGGCCGAGATGATACAGTCATTCGGGCTGGACTGCACCACGTGCGACGCCAGTATATCGACGGGGACGCAGAGCCCCATTGACGACGCCGAAAAGTCGCGCGAGTTCGAGGATTGGGACACCAATCCGCACTACGGAGAGTCCAAGGACGAGTGCATACCGGACGCCAGGATGTGGGGGTTGGGCGGCTGATGGACACGCTGACAAAGTACGTGCTGGGAGTGGGGCTGATGGCAGTGGGGGTATTTGCACTTGTTGTCAGTGCCGAAAACCTTGATCGGTGGCTGGTAAACATCGAAACCGAAGAGGCGGACAAATGCGAGCCGGGCCTGACGTACAAGAAGATTCACTATACTGAATACATTGATTATTACGAAAAATACGAGATACAAGACGCGGTCGGCATGGAGTCGTACTCCTACCTGCACCTGTATTATTGGGAGACGTGCGGCTTGTCCGACGGAGGGCGTGACTGATGCCAGCAAACCGCCCCTCAAAATTATTGCTTGAGATAGCGCCAGTGTGGGCAAAGGACATCTACCGCGACGACCTGCCAGACAAACGGATTGGGCAGTTGGAATCAAAGGAAGACTGCCTGATCGGCGAGTCGTACGGATTTGATGCCGGATACGGAGTAGATACCATAGACCCAACCATGTCATCAGAGTTTTGCAAGACCTGCAATAATTACGGGTACAAGATTTGGGACCATGCGCTGCGCGGCGGCCTCAGGGAGGACATGGGCAGGGCCCGCAGGGCCGCCGAGGCGTTTACCCGCCACTTTGACAGGGTGCACCGCAAAAAGAAGGGGGCGGCCTCATAATGGGACAGCCGCCGCCCGTACAATGCTGGATGCCCACGTGCGACAAACCCGTGTGGGTGAACGGGCTCTGCAGGGAGCACACGTGCTTGGCCTGCATGCGCGGGCCCGTCAGGAACCACAACGACGGCGACAAGACGTGCGAGAGCTGCCACCAGTTCAAGGTTCTCTGCCAAAAGCTGGACGACAACGCAAGGGCGCTGTCGGACATATACGGCGTCGTGCTGCGGGGAGGTGGCGCCTGATGGCAGCCGGCAAGACCGTCGTGTGCAAGGGCTGCGGGTACAGCATACCCACCACCAAACCCACGCACCCGCAGGATCTCGACGTCGAAGTGATCGCAGTCTACAAGTGCGTGCACTGCCCGGAGGCTAACGGCTGATGGCAGGCAAAAACGCGGTTCCATCCGGCTCCAAGGAGTGTGACCGATGCGGCAAGCCGGAGTGCATTGTCATCGGCCAGGTATCTGGTTGCGGGTATGCGGATTTTTGTGACGGCTGCTCCGCACTGCACACCCAAATGATGAACAGGCAGTTAAAGGAGAGGCTGGATTTTCCCAAACATCGAAACGAGACGTCAGTAGTACCGAGGGAGGCCGGCAACTGATGTCGTACAAGTGGACGTTGTCCCTTGACGGCATGCGGTACGTCGCCGGCAACTTTTTGCGCAGGGACTGCCAGTCCTGCGACACGTACATGCGCGACATAGAGCGGGTCAAGGGGGCAACCGTGAGCGGTGAGTCCAGGGCGGCCGCGCACGGCGCATTCGTCAGGCACTTCCGATACAAGCACGCGGACGTCGAGGAGCAGATAGTGGCGGGGGTGGTCGACTGATGAAGCGCACCAACCACACCATTGGGCAAGTCTACACGACGGCCCACCACTACTCACGATTGCTGGCCGTACCGATGCCGCACCTGATGTTCCGGCCCAAGGACATACTTGGTCTGCCCCGGCACATCACCAAGGGCCGACGCTCCAGCATCTACCGATACTTTGGAGTTTGCTATCGCCGGCACCGCATCATATACCTGGCTGTCGGTAAATTCGACACAATAGGCGACCTGCGCCGCACCATCGCACATGAACTCGTACATCTCAGGTTTCCATACCTGCGGCACGGCACCCGCTTCGAGACAATAATAGACCGCGTCATAAATGGCGAGCAGTTCAAGGCGTACAAGAAGCCCATCCCCGACTGGTGGGACTGCCCCGACTGCAAGGGCTGGCATCCGCCTTGGCTGGCCGCAGAGAGAAAGGAGGTGTCCGCGCGTGCCTAGACGACGCAAAGCATCCAGGTGGGCCCCGCCCATCTGCCCCATCAGGTGCCCGCTGTGCGGCGAGCGCATGTGGATAGACCAGATCATCACGCAGTTCGACCGGCCGCCCAAGATCTACATGGTGTGCTCCCGCAAGTGTCCCGGCCGCATAAGACTGGTCGGCGAGCTGGCCTCCATGAACCCGCCCCTGCTGTCCACCGGCGGCACCATACATCGCAGGCCGAGAGCGGAGGCAAGGGAGATGATACCATGATTGATGTCAAAAGCCGCGGCGGCGCGCCGCGCCAGCTGCCGGAAATCGAGTTCCACATGCCGGATCCTCCGGAGTGCGCGAGCAGGTTCGGACACGCCTTTTCCGTATCCAGCGCATACGGGACGGTCAGGACGCATCCGGGGCGCAACAGTTACGTCGCCGTGGAGCACTGCAGGAGGCGCGGGTGCAACGCGGTGCGCCGTACGGACGGCCGGCCGGAATCCAGGGATGCGGAAGGAAACCCCGCCTGCAGGTATGGCGTGCTGCCGCCGTGGAAGATGGCGGAGATGAACGGGTACGCGTCAAGGCGGAACGGGGGCGGGCTAAGAAACGCTAGGGGGTCGCGCGGCCGCAGCGGCCGCATCTTCCACGACAGCCACAGGAACCGCCGCCAGCGGCGGGGGGTGTCGGCAGCATGAACAACAGTGACAAGCCCGAATCTCATGCGGACGTCCTGCTCGTATCAGACCGCACGGGCCGCCTCTCCATACTGGACGTGCAGCCGGGAGAAACCATGTTTGCCGCAGCGCGCCGCGTGATGCGCGGCTGGGACGTGCCCGCCGATGCCCCTGCCGACCGCACATATTATCAGAACGCCGGACTGTACGAGGTTCCGCGCCGCATGCTGCCCAAGGATGTGGAGCACCTGATGCTCCAGACTGGCGACGTGCGCAGCGTGGTCAGCGCGCGCAAACTTCGTATCATCGAGAACGACTACCGCACGTACAACCTCACGGAGTGCGTGCACCCGGCAGAGCCCCGCTGCGCGGCAGGCGGTGCGGATGGCGGGGCGCACGACTGGACATCCGATGCCAACATAGACGGTGGTGCGGATGGCGGCCTGAAGAGATCGCACTGCAGGCGCACCTCGTGCTACGTAGCCAGGTCGGCGGCCGACCGGATGGACCGGCAGGACGCGTACGAGTCTGACGTGCCCTTCGTGTCGTACGGGGTGCTTGATGCCAGGGGGAGGGAGGCGCATGATGTCGCATACGGGGGGCTGGTTCCAACCCACGACACCAGCGGTGCTAACAATGACAGCAAAGTTAACGATATTAACTTCGGACGCACGAGTAACGCAGGTGAATCGTCATGATCACGGGAAAAAGGAAAAAAGGGAGTAGTATGGCCGAGACTATAATGGCCACCAAGGCTAGGGGCGGGAACGACCCCGCAAGGCCCCCTCGCGGAAACCGCATCGTGCCGACGCAAGTGCCTGCGACCAAGTGCGAGGAGTGCGGGAACGTCTGGCCCGACCGCAAGACGCCGCGTGCCAACCGGACCATGTGCCCCAACCCCAAGTGCCACACCATCAAGCCGGAGAGTTTTACCGCCACTACGCTGCCGGGGTACGTGTGCATAGCGTGCAACAATGTGATATTCTCCCGTCCGAGCACCGTGAAGCAGAGGAGGGTGCGCTGCCGCGAGTGCGGCGCGTACATACGGTGACCGTTAGCGGACCCCGCCGCCGAACATGTGCCTGCCAAATATCTTTTTGAAAACGTACGCCGAGGCGACCAGCATGAGGACGGCCCCCGCAAACATGCTCCACGTCGGGTCCTCCGACACGGGGGCTGCTCTGAACTCCGCGGGCTGGACTTCCGCGTGCGCCTCGCCCCCCCACGCGTTGTATGCGGTGACCCGTATGGTATCGTTGACCGGCACGCTCATGAGCGTGCACCCCGCGGTACACGGCACGCGCGCGACCGTGCCGTTGACCTCCAAGCCCACGATGCCCCCAAAGTTGTCAGGCTGCCGCACGATAATACCCGTGCCGTTGCTTCCGATGCGCCCCGCCTCCATGGTGTTGTCAGTCCTGACGTTGATGTCAATGGACTCGGACACGCCGAATGCGTAGTACTTGTGGTGCATCACGCGCTCGGGCCCGCCGTTCACCGATATGTACACGGACGTTGGGGGCAACATGGACAGCCCGACGTCCAGAGGCGTGGACATGCGCATGGTCTCGGGCTCGTCTACCAGCCCGGACATTATCTCCTCCAGGGACTGGAGTACGAGGCGCGGCGCGGCGCCCAGGCCTGGCGTATCGTCCGGGATCTGCTGCTGCAGCAGCTGCTCGGACGCGTTCACCTGCTGCTGCGCCACAATGTCTGAAAAGTAGGCCGACGTGCGCAGTACGATGGCATCAACCTGCCCGCGGCCAGTCCACTCCTGCGTCATGCCGTACGTGTCGTCCAGCACGGCCTCCGTCACATTGAGGTCGCCCCCCGTGTCGTGCATCACCTTGTCGCGTATGTAGTCCTCGAGGTACTCGGCCCCCTCCAGGTCGAGCGGGTCCTCCGCCTGCTGCATGGCGGCGTCGTCGCCGGCAGTACCGGAAGCCGGTTCCGTGGTATTGCCGGCGCCCGCCGCTGTGCCGTTTGCGTTCTCATTGCCATCAACGTCACCGCCTCCGCCGCCCAGCCCCCACGGCAGCCACGGCAGCCACCCGTTGCCGCCCGACGCCTCCTCCCACGCCTCCACCGTCTCCGCCTGGTCCCCCGCAATCCCCCCGTAGGGCACGACGCGCAGCGTGATTGCATCACCCCACTGCGTGTTTCCCTGCTGGTCTATGGACCTCACCACAAGCTGCTTGGTGAACGGCATCTCCGGGTAGCGCATGGCGTCGGCAAACAGCGTCACGTTTGCGTGCCCTGCAAACCGCACGCTCTGGAACTCGGACTGCGCCGTGATGTTCTCGTACTTTGCCCCCCTGGCCGTCTTGTTGGTGCGCTCGTCCACCAGCTCGGCAAACACGTGGTCGGAGACAGGCCACTCCATGTACAGCACGCCGTACCCCGCGCTCGTGAACATGGCGGACTGCGCGCCCGGCCCATGTTCCAGCACGGGCGGCCGCGCATCCGGAGGCGCGCTGCGCCCCGCGGACAGCACGTGCGTCTGGTTGAACTCCTCGTACCCGAACGGCGTGTGCCCGCCGCCGGACGCGTTCCAATAATTTACAAACGACCTGCGCTCCCCATATGTCTGGCCGTCCTGCAGGCTGCCCGCATATTTCACGACAATGCCGCGGCGGTCGTCAAAGGCGTACTCCTGCTCGTCAGCGAGCACGGGATACGAGTACACGGACTCGTACACGGGCTCGTACGGGACAAGGTCCGCATATGTCGTTGCAACCTCGCTTTGCGCGGCGGCGCCGTCCACGTTGTACGCCGTCATGTTGAACGAGTACGAGTAGTTGGCAAACGGAAACGACGTATCGCCGACATATACTGACATCCCGTCGCCGTTGCCGAACTGCAGCGTGTCGCTGCGCCACATGGGCGACTCCAGCCCGAGCACGTGCTCGCACAGCGGGCTGCTCGCGTTGTGCTCCGGGATGCAGTGGAAATCGTCCTCCAGCGGCATCTTCACGTGGTGCCGCTGCACCGTAAAGTTGATGTGCTTGTACCGCTCGTCGGCCCACTTCCACGACGGCTCGTGCCTGATGTGTATGGGGTCGTCATGATAGTACGAGCCGTCGATGTTCTTCGCGTCGTACCCCCCGTCGGCATGGGACAGCGGCGGCTTTGTCAGTATTGCGTTCAATACCGGGTCGGCCATCGGCGGGCTCCTGTCGGCCACCACCGTCTCGGTGGCGCGTATCGGGTACTCGATGCCTCCCTGCACGCGGTGGCGCGGCGTCCAGTACGACCCCTCCAGTACGGCCTCAAGCGTGATGTTGTCCGGAGGCAGGCACACGTCTGATGTCGGCGGTATGTACTGTCCTGCGGAAATGCCTGGCGGCAGATACAGTGGAGGTGGGTCGTCCTCCTCTGTTTCGTGCCTGTCTATGATGCCGTCCCCGTCCTTGTCAGGTTCCCTCAGCCAGTCCTCGCCGAGTATGCGCTCTATGTTCGCGTACAGGCAGGATTCGCGGTACGGCTTGATCGTCGCCGTCCCGTACATGCACCCCGAGTCTGGGCCGAGATCGCCGCACGCCTCCGCGACGCGCGCGTCAAACCCGTCGCGGCTGCCCGGGTCGGCCTTGACGTCGAACACGTGCTGATGCGTCGAGTTGGGGAACTGCCTGTGCTCCCACGTGTACGTTTCCTGCACGAATATCCTGTTGGAGGAGGAGCTGACTGTGCCTGAACTGCTTGGGGCATAGCTGTAAAACGACAAGTAGTCCGGCGCGATCCCTTCTTGCCTCAGGCCGTCACACACCGGCGTGCTCTCCCTCGACCAACCGTCTCCACGTCCCATGTTGACCCAGTATTCGGTGGCGCCGGCGGCATTACGCTTTGAGTTCCACCTGCTTTTATCATATGCGCCGAGTCCGGAATCATCATCCTTTACCAAAAACGGCTCGCCGTGCAGCCGGTACTTTACCCACACGACGTTCCACGACTCGCCGGGTTTTACATAAGGCACGTGACAGCCGTCGACATACTCCGCCCCAAAGTAACTGCGGTACTCGCCGAGCACCACGACCAAGTCATATGGGTGGTGTACGAATGCAGTCCCGGCCCTCTTCCAGCCTCCCAGCGAGTCGACCGCGCTCATGAGCGTGCCCGTGTGGTTGAGATGCAGCCTCTCCGTATTCAATATGGGCGGCCGCATGCCGCACTCGTCGGGGTCGGAACGGTCACTCCAGGTAAACAGATAGTAGAAGGCGTCGCCAGGATAGAATGACCTGTCCGGGTTCTGCCTGTATTCGCCGAGGTATGTAACCGGGTAGAGCTCGCCGCGTATGGACATGATGCACTGCGTGGCCTGGTGCTTTGACCACGCGTCCTCCGGGACCGACGCCGCCAGTACAATTGCAACGGCGGCAACAGAC
>JAGWAX010000075.1 GCA_021296175.1 Nitrosopumilaceae archaeon
CGTCGTCTGCCGCCCCCGAGGGCGCGGATCCCGTCCTGTACGGGATATTCGGCACGGCGCTCACCGCAATGGCGATGCTGAGCCTTGCCGGAATCGTGCTGAGCATTGACGCGTTCGGGCCGATCGCGGACAACGCGGGCGGAATCGTGGAGATGACGGGCATGGGGGAGGAGAACCGCAAGGTGACCGACGAGATAGACGCGGTCGGAAACACCACAAAGGCGGTCACAAAGGGGTTCGCGATTGCAAGCGCGGCCCTTGCGGCGCTGGCCATGATGCAGGCATTCCAGTTCGAGGCGGCCCACGTGTTTGAGGGCGTGCTGGAGCTGGATTACAGCCTCACAAACCCCTCCGTTATAGTGGGGCTGCTTGTGGGCGGACTGGTGCCGTTTATCATAACCGGGCAGCTGATAAGCGGGGTCTCCAAGGCGGCCGGCAAGATGGTCGACGAGGTCCGCAGGCAGTTCAAGGCCGACCCCGAGATACTTACGGGCAAGTCCAAGCCGGACTATGCAAAGTGCGTCGACATTGCGACGGTGGCGTCGATAAAGGAGCTATGGAAGTCCGCCGTTATTGCAATTATCGCCCCCATCATACTCGGGGTGCTGCTCGGCCCAACGGCCGTGGCGGGGCTGCTCATGGGCTCCGTGGTCACGGGAATATTCCTGGCGTATCACCTGGCAAACACCGGCGGCGCGTGGGACAACGCAAAGAAGCTGGTTGAGATGAGGGGCCAAAAGGGCACCGAGGAGCACAAGGTGGCCGTGGTGGGCGACATAATCGGGGATCCGTACAAGGATACGGCGGGGCCCGCGCTGAACACCGTAATCAAGCTGCTAAACACGATTGCAATCGTGTTCGTGTCCGCGTTCGTGTCCGTGCTGGTGCTGTGATTCCGGCCTGTATGGCGAAGCATGCGAGACTTGCGCGACATTTGAGGGAGGCGCGTCGGGAGCAACAAAGCCGGACGCGTCGCATGAGTAGTCCTGCATCGCGCGCCGCTCGTCGCCCGCCGCCACGTCCTGTCGTATCTGTCAGAATTTGGCACCATTTTCCGGTATTCGGTATTGCGGAGTTATGATGGTCAATGTTCTGAATTCCGGGATTGAACTGAATATGTTAAACCCCCTGTCTAAGGTGTAGACGCGAGAGCAACCGAGTCTAGCTGCTATGATGGCATGTTGAAAGTCCAAGAATCCCGCTCCGATATACTGGTACTGCTTGCGTTTTTCTCTATAATGCAACGTCCGTTTCTGTGGGCGGCGACTCAGGTCGTGCGATCTTTGAAGAAAGTGATCCAATGAGTCCGTAGGATTCTCAACAGTAATCATGCCTGCATTTTGGGCCTGCACGATTTGTTCGTAAAATTGCGCCACCTTTGCATCAATTTCCCTCTGCAGGTCGTCGGGGCTCATACTGGCACTTTCTTTCCTCTCTGCAATTCTCCTCCTAATCGCCCACGAACATTCCATA
Source organism: Nitrosopumilaceae archaeon (assembly GCA_021296175.1). GTDB lineage: Archaea > Thermoproteota > Nitrososphaeria > Nitrososphaerales > Nitrosopumilaceae > Nitrosopumilus. Next base: position 1,474 of record JAGWAX010000075.1, read on the forward strand.
AGCACCATGTCGCTTGCGTACACGTGAAAGGTGCCGCGCTTCAATTCCCTGAATTTATCATATACAAATCCAAGATCGGCCTGAGAAACATTGTGGAGCAGTATGGCAGTCCACATGCTTGTGTCAAAGTATGCCCTCTCACTATCTGAGACGGTCTCGTAAGTCATCAAGTGTTTCTAGCACATCCTTGTCTGTGGCGGTGGCGGCGCCGAAGATATCGGCTAGTCTCATCGGATCCCAGTCGTCCGTCGGATCCAGTATCTGTTTATCGTCGGAAAAAAACCTGATAGATCTGTTCACTTTTCTGTTCGGGTTAATTATGATCTTGCCTGGCTGCGGCTTTCGAAAGATCTCTGGATATTCTTCCTGCTTCGATTTGCCCACACGCGGGGCGAAATCCGCCCAAACTTTCTCTGGGGCAGCCTGTATCGGCTCGGGTGATATTCTTTTATTTTTCACCCTGTGCATCCCACGATTTGTACGTAGTATTTGGGCACTGCCAAACCATGTCCGTTCCCCGTCCGCCGTCATAGTGCTCTTTCCCCCTCGATAATGGGTGCTATGTACTGCCCCACAACATCTCGGATCTCAGTTATCTTTCCATGAGCATTGAGTAGGTCAATTTTCGACAGTGTCTTTGGAAGGTATATCCTAAGCGTAAAACCAAAGAGATTTTCCTTTTCCACCGCGACTATGTTGTGCCTGATATCCAAGTTGAGTATCTTCTCCCTCAGCTTGCAGGAAACATTGTTCCGCGACGTGTCATTCATGCCAAAGAACGATTTGGTTATCTCGTCGTTGAATACGGGCGTCGACTGTAGTTCTATGACATCGTCATTTTTATGCCAAAAAACTACGACAGTGCTCCTCTTTATAACCACGCCATACTCGTAGGTGGGCGGCAGGTCGTCAAAAACGTCATATTCGAGGCCTGAATGATTCAACCATTCAAGTATTGTCTCACGATCCAACAGTTGATCAGTGACGCGTCATCGTATAAATTTTTGACTAAGCAAGCAGCGGACACTGCCCGGTTCGGAATTTTCTACCTTGGATTTATGTTCACTTTGATGCGTTCCGAGTGCAGGGACGTCTAATTTCTCCCCCATCCGGGAAGCCGGCGTGCCAGTCTTCCGGATGAGGAAAAACGTGGTTTCCTCGCACACCTGAACGCATCCAAGTGAGCATAAATCTGAGGTAGAAAATTCCGAACCGGACAGCGCCTATAACAAGAATAAGAATAAGAAAAAAGATCGATGTTAAGGGTTTGCCTAGCGCTTAAGGACAGCCTTCCATCTTTTGGATATAGTATCCCTTTTCCTTGATGGACCTTTCGACCGGTTCTGGCGCATGCTGGGAGTGGCAGAACTTGCACTCGTTGGTGGTCATTGTAGCACTGCCTTCCCCGATGGATTCTAGCCACTCCTTGCCATACTCGATGGCCTTGTCGTGGTCCTTTTCACCCGTAATCACGTCAAAGTGCATGGTATGCCCATCTTCAGCGGCGACGTAGGTGTCGTACACGTGGATTTCCATGAGCCGACTATGATCCAGTCCTATTTAATTCACGATATCAGTGCATGGCCGTGGAATGCTATCGCACGTCCTTGTGTTTTTCCGCCCCGGCCCCGGCCCCGGCCCCGGCCCCGGCCCCGGCCCCCGCCGCTCCCTCCACTACTACCGTAACAGTCTCGGTTCCGCCCCCGTCCCCTTCCGGCGTCACGTGCGCCCGGAACTCCTTGGTCTGCCCCGAGTATATCACCCACACCACGGGATTTGTGCGCATGAACCGCATGTCAGTGTCTGAGGGGGCCGCGCCTGATGCGGGATGCGAGTGGAATATGCCGATGACCTCAAGGCCACGCCCCTCCGCGGCCCTGTATGCGCCAAGCAACTGGTCCGGCGCTATGCTAAAGAATTGCTCCGGTCTGGGATCCACGTTGTCTGCAAAGAATACGTCCTTTACCGCTCCCTTTGCGCCCAGCAGCAGGGCGCAGGACTCGAGCGCGTAGGTTCTCTCTGCATGCTCTGCCAGCTCTGCCATGTGCTCTCTGGATATTGAGATCTCCCTCCTTGGCCGCATATGTGGTGTATGCGGCGGTCATGAATATATCATGATGCCCGTCCGGCTGATTGCGTACGCGTGTGTATATTCATGGTGTCCGTGTGCGCCCGCGCACCCGTGCACATCTAACCACGATCGTGGAGACCATCCACGGATGTACGATGCACAGATACTCAAACTCGCCCGCCCCTGTCTCCACGGTCTCTACAATGAACGTCTCGCCCTCTGCCATCAGACCCGAGTTGAACGTCTCGCCCTGGTCCGCGCTGCTAGTCACTGTATGCGCCACCACGTCATCGTTGGTCCACACTATGCTGCTCCCGAGCGGTACGTTTGCAACGTCGGGGTCGTAGTCAGGATTGTCCGGGTCGTCCGAGCCTACCAGTATGGAAATCTCATACACGGGGCCCTGCGGGCCTGCCTCTACCACCTCCTCTGGAACCTCTACCACCTCCTGCGGTATGATGTACGCGTCGGGGCTTACAAATCCAAACGAGATCCACATTATGATGCCCGTCGCGCCAGCTATCGCCACTATGGAGCCGACCGGCTTTAGGTACACCGGATGCTTCATTGCCAGGTATGATATTATGATTGCCGGAAACGCGATTGCCATGAGTATGCCTGCTATGGTGATGGTATAGTTTGACGTGTTCATGGTCATTGCATACATTCCAAAGCCCAGTGATATCGAGAGTATGACTAGCGCAGTGGCCTTTGCCCTGTTGCTTGTAGATATGCCTCCGTCAAGTATCCCGGTCGCCAGGAAGATCAGTCCCACGAACATGGTGAGTCCCGTCAGGGCGTGCATGCCGTCTATGAACGTGTGGGCGATCTCAGCGTACGAGATGACGAGGCCCGCCAGTCCTATGGATGTAAGTCCCATGCCGGGCATCATGAGATCCCAGTTGCTCATTTGTAGTTGCTCCAGCATCTAGTTAAATAACCGTTTACACCTCGCCTTTGCCCGGGGTGCGCCGTGACATTCCTCCTTCCCCCCACACTTCTCCGTCCGTTACAGCCCCCACCGCCGCCCCCGCCGCCATTATTTTAAAAGGGATTAAATGGCATTGCAAGGTGACACATCCAATGGCGCTGCTGGCAGACATAGTTGAGGTGTCAAAGCCAAGGATCGTGGTGCTGCTGGTTATCACCGCCGTCGCGTCCATGTACGGGGCAAGCAGGCTGGTCGAGGGAGTTCCGGACGTCGGGTACGTGCAGTACCTGCATATCATAATAGCGGGGGCCATGGCCTCGGCCGGCTCTAGCGCACTGAACCACTACTATGACCGCGATATAGACTCGATGATGGGGCGCACAAGAAAGAGGCCCATTCCTGCGGGGCGCCTCTCGCCGCGCACCGTCCTTGCGTACGGGCTGGCCACGAGCTGCGCCTCTGTCGTGTACGGGTACGTCGCGCTCAACCCCGCGTCTGCCGCATTCATCGCGCTGGGAATATTCTCCTATGTCATAATATACACGGCCTGGCTAAAGCGGCTCAATACGTCAAATATCGTGATAGGCGGCATTGCCGGAAGCGCGGCGGCGTGGGCCGGCTGGGCCGGGGCCACCGGGGGCATGGACCTGCTGGGGTTCCTGGTGGGATTCCTGGTGTTTGTCTGGACGCCGTCGCATTTCTGGTGCCTTGCAATGAAGATCCGCGACGAGTACGCGCAGGCAAACGTGCCGATGCTGCCCGTTGTAATAGGCATGCAAAAGACCTCCCGGTACATACTTGTCAACACCATCATACTGGTGCCGTACTCGCTTGCCCTCTCCTTTATGCCTGCCGGGATGGGGGCCGTATACCTTGCAATCGCGGCAGTCTCGGGGGGGCTGATGCTCGCATACCACTACAAGCTTACAAAGAACCCGACGTCAGAGTTTGCGTGGAAGGCGTACAAGGTGACGGCCCCGTACCTGACGATAATATTCGCGGCAGTCGTGCTGGACGCCGCGTTTCACGTGCCGCTGTTCTGACAATGCGTGGCCGCGGGTACACTGGCGTGCGGCGTCACTTTTCGAGTCCCGGAAAGCTGGCCTCGTACGACTTGTCCGCGTCGCTGTCGCCGCCTCCGCTGCCGCCTGAGGCCGAGGCGCCCCTCGACGATCCCGACTGGGATCTGGTGCCTCCTGCGCCGTCCCCACCGGCGCCGTCCTCAGACCCGCCGCCCTGCGCGTCGCCGTACCCTGCAGAGTCATCCTTCTCCTCCTCGGCCGCCTCTATGCGGCGCTCGTCCTTTGTCACCCATGCGATCTTTACCAGCCCGAGTATCTCCAAGTCGAGCAGCAGCTTGTTGAACCTGTCTTCTGGTATGATCCTGCCCTCCTTTGTCATGCTCTTGTAGAGATCGACGTCGGTAAGCGCGCCCGCGCCCCTTACCTTCTCGAGCAGTTCATTCTTTATCAGTGAGACCATTGCAATCGCTATCCGTAGAACGTGTTGTTGTCACCTGTCGGTGGCGTAACGACGTTAGATATACCTTCCCTGACGGAGCCGTACCACTTCTCCATCTCCTCCGTGATGGAGGGGCCCGTCTGCTTGAGGGCGGCCTCAAAGTCGCTGCCTGATACGGTCTCCGAGCCGGACTTTATGGCGGACACCGCCGCCTCCCTGCAGAGCGCCGCCAGGTCGGCGCCCGTATAGTTCTGGGCGGTGGCCGCAATCTCGTCCGTGTGCACGTCGCCGGCAAGGGGCATTCTGGACGTCAGTATCTCTATTATCTTGCGGCGTCCCGCCTCGTCGGGGGGCGCCGCGTACAGGGACAGGTCGAGCCGGCCCGTCCTCAGAAGCGACCTGTCAAGCATGTCGGGCCTGTTTGTTATTCCCATCACGACGACCCTCGGGGAAGCCCCCTCTATCTCCGTGAGGAGCTGGCTCAGTACCGTCTCGCCCGCGCCGGATGCGGGCTGGTCGCCGCCGTGGCCGCCCCCCATTCCCGCGCCCCCGGCCGGGGACCTGTGCCGCGCAATCGAGTCGAGCTCGTCAAATATTATGACGCACGGGGCCGACGACTTTGCCTTGCGGAATATCTCGCGGACGGCCTTTTCGGACTCGCCGACCCACTTTGAGAGTATCTCGGGGCCCCTCACCAGTATCATGTTTGCCCCCGTCTCGGCGGCGAGCGCCATGCCGAGCATCGTCTTGCCGCATCCCGGCGGCCCGTACACCAGGGCGCCCCTGGGGGCCCTGACGCCCATCTTTGTAAACCTGTCCGGATCCATCACGGCCGTCACCAGGTTGTCTGCAAGCGACTCCTTGACGCCGTCAAGCCCGCCGATGTCGCCCCACCGGATTGTGGGTCTTTCAACATAAAACTCCCTCATCGCGGTGGGCACGACCTCCTGCATCGCGTCATAAAAGTCGGCAAGCGTGACCTGCATGGAGCGCAGCACGTCGGTTGGGACCACCCCCTCCCCCTCCCCCTCGAGGTCCGTCATGCCGGGCAGGTATCTCCTGATGGCCTTCATTGCGGCCTCCCTGCACAGCGACTTTATGTCGGCCCCCGTGTATCCGTGCAGCTGGGGCGCCAGCTTCTTGACGTCCATGTCCGGTGCCATGGGCATGCCCCTTGTGTGTATGAGCAGTATCTCGTGCCGCCCGTCCTCGTTTGGAACGGATATCTCAAACTCCCTGTCAAACCTGCCGGGGCGCCTCAGGGCGGGGTCCACGCCGTCGGGCCTGTTGGTGGCGCCGAGCACCATCACGTTTCCCCTGTCGTTGAGCCCGTCCATCAGGGCGAGCAGCTGGGCCACTACGCGCTTCTCGACGTCACCGCGTGACTCTTCGCGCCTCGGGGCTATCGCGTCGATCTCGTCGATGAATATCATGCTCGGCGACGCGCCCTTTGCCTCCTCGAATATCTCCCTGAGCCTCGCCTCCGTGTCCCCGTAATACTTGGTAATGATCTCGGGGCCGTTTATCGTGAACATTTTTGCCCCCGACTCGCTTGCCAGCGCCTTTGCAAGCAGGGTCTTGCCGCATCCGGGCGGCCCGTACAAGAGTATGCCGCTGTGCGGCTCCACCCCCAGCATTGCGAATATCTCCGGGTGCCTGAGGGGAAGCTCGACTATCTCCCTCATGGACTTGACCTCTTTTACCAGCCCTCCTACCCCGTCATATGTTACGTGAGCCCCCTTCCCATTGTCAGACTCTGCCGATATGGACACCTTGGTGTCCTCTGATACCACGACTGTTCCCCGCGGCTGGGTGCCGGACACCCTGAACTCTTTGGGGCTTCCGAGTATCATTACTGATATCTCGTCGCCGCCGACGACTGGCAGCCCTGCAATCTTGCCCCTTACGAACTCGACAAAGTCGCTGTCCGTGCTGGTGATGCCGCCTCCGGCGCCACTGCTGCCGCCGCCACCCCTGCCCCCGCCGCCGAGCGGCACAAGTGAGACGGATCTTGCAGGCTGCGGCGCCGACTTTGTGATACGCACGGTCTCGCCTACCGCGGCCCCTGCATTCTTCCTTGTCTGGCCGTCTATCCTTACCATGTCTGCGCGCCTCTCATCCTCGTCGGCAGGCCACGCGGCCGCGCAGCTCATCCTTGAGCCTGTTATGGTTATGATGTCGCCGGGCTTCACCCCCATGCTCTTCATGGCGCCGGGATCCATCCTGGCGCGCCTCTTGCCTATGTCACGCTGCTTTGCCTCGCCGACGCGCAGAACCGAATGCTGGCCGTCTTTGTCCTGGCGCGCCAAGCGGACCACCATCCGTCACTTGACGTCCACTGACATCCTGCTCATGTTGAGGACTTCAAACTCGCTGACGCCCTTTGCGCTCCTGACTGACGTTTCAAGCGAGTCCATCTGCCCCTCCCTGTCGTCTAGGACGAATTCGGCCTTTAGAAAATGCAGTCCGAACGCAAGCGGCTCCTTTTCGTACCTCTTTAGGGTTATTCCCTCCTTCAGCGCGGACTGTATGGATCGGGCCGTCTCGTCAAGATCCACGTCTACCCCCACTGGGAGTATCTTTGTGATTAGTAATAGCTGTGCCATGCGCCGTCGCTGCTCCCTTCTCCGGTCATGGCCCCTCAAAGCCGCACGCGGAACACTTGTAGCTTCTTGCAGCCTCTCTGCAGCTCTGACACCTCCATACCAGCTCGGCGCCGCAGTCGGGGCAGTTGAACTTTACACACTTGTCGTTTGGCATTATGTGCCTGAGGCAGCAGCTGCACTCTGGCAGCGATATCATGGACGAGGACAATGGCGCGATTCCCAAAAAACATCATTTATACCTTTATTATCGGATCTGATCAGGCTGGGAGGCTTGACGCATGCGGGCGCTATTGTCGCTGCCGTTGATGTATCTGCCTCCGTTGCCACTACTACTGCCACTACTACTGCCACTACTACTGCCACTACTGCCACTACTACTATCACCGCGCTACTGGCCCGGGATCAGCCTTCTGAGCTCCGCGCCCAGCATGCTTCCGGCCGCCCTTGCCGTTCCCACAGCGCCAAGCAGCTTTATGATGCCTGAGACATGAAAGTCAAAATCGTCCTCCGCCGATATCTCTCTGAGCGCCTCTGGCGAAACCCGTCTTATCACGTCGTTTATGGCCCCGTTGTCTGCCCTCTCAAGTATCCTTCTTGCAATCGATTGCCTCTCAAACTCGCCGCCAAACCGCTTGTACCATGCGGCGCGGTACGAGTCACCGAGCCCGTCAATGCCGCGCGTGCTGCCATCCCCCCCGTCCAAGTGCCTGGATATGGCGCGCCCCGCAAGGATGCCGCCCATGCCGCTTGAGAATATGCCGCCGGCAGTGGTCGGCTTTGCCTGTCCTGCCGCGTCCCCGACTGTTATGATGCCGCTGCCGGCGTCGTGAAACCTCTTGATCGGGCCCTTTATCCAGATCGGGGCAAATATCTTCCTGATTATGCCACATCCGCGGCCGTCGCCCCCCCCGCCCCTGTCTGCAAGAGCGTTGATCCCCCTTCCTGCAGCGCCGATGCGCCCCCTTCCACGCCCGGACGGTATAACCCACGCAAAGAACCCGGGATACTTTAGCCGGTCCGGCAGCACCTCGACCCTCCCGTCCTCTATCCAGTCGGCATACACCTCATACTGCGCAGACGGGATGATTCCGTCCCTGTCCCTCTGGGCAAGCGCCGCGGCCCCCCGCGCATCCACCATTATCCTGCAGTTTATGATACTGGCATCGGCGCCGCCTCCGGCTCCGCTAATCCTGACCCCCTCCCGCGTCCTCTCCTGCAGGCTCGTCCTGGTCATTATGTCGGCCCCCGCCCTCTGGGCCTGGTGCGCCGCCTGCTTGTCAAGCTCCCTCCTGCTTATGCACAGCACGTTCTGCCTCTTGGCGTCGATTTCAGCGTGGGCGCCGTCCGGCGAGGTGATGCGGGCCCTCTCGACGCGGTGCATCAGCATGCCCCCGAACGGCACCACTCCCAGCTCCTCGAGGCCCCTGCTGCTTACCAGCCCGCCACAGTGCTCCGGCGTGCCTATCTCATAGTCCTCCTCCACCACCAGCACGGAGTGCCCGCCTGCTGCAACCTCCCTTGCGCAGAGCAGTCCGGATATGCTGCCTCCTGCAACCACCACGTCGTATGAGGCGCCGCGCATGGACGTGAGCCCGCATCCAATTATTTAACTGCTAGAACCGATTGTGACTGCCAGGCTGCCGCGTGATGGAGTCTTGTGTCAAGTTTGCGTGGTGGGGGGATCTTCTCAGGGACTGCCAGCTCACGGGCCTGCTCCCCCGCATCGCGCAGTTTTCACGTGTGGAGATCCCACGGCATGCCGGCGTTCCACCGTATTGACCACCGCCTGATGAGCACGACTGACCACGCGATGCTGCCTGCAGTCCACAGCACGACGTAGGCGCTCTGGGCAGAATGCCCTGATTCCGGATACAAAAAGGCGGTGTACGCCTCTGGGATTTCCAGCATGCTGCCAAACAATGCAAGCTCGATTGCAGCCTGGGGGATCAGAACCGTGCACAGCATGACAAGCAGGTATCGCCTGAGCTTTCTGATGTGATATGCCGAATATATGGGCTGCGTCCGGATATTATATACTCCACATCATGACGCGATCGGGATTTTGGTGCAAGTGTGGTGCCATCCTGTGGAGCACGCCGTCGCGTCGGGAGCCGCGCATGCAGCACCGGGCTCCGGGTTGGCAGTCATTTGGTTGCAGCAGGTATGGGACGTACAAAACGCCGCAGTCATGCAATGGCGGCGGCTGTTTTGCCAAACAGGGCGGCCGCTTGGAGGGCCGCCGCCCTCTGGGCAGAACCGGGCGGATAGAACAGCGGCCGCGCGGCCTTGCGCCGCCCGCGGCGATCCGGGCGGTCTTCTGGGCCGGGATGTATGCTGCCGCACTCTGAGAACCTGAGCCTGCATATCCGCTCCGAGTTGTAGCACAGCACCTCCAGGCCCATCTCAATTCGCCGGCTGTCGGGCCTGCGCATGCTCAGGCTGTTCCCGTACGCCCTTTTGAGCGCGCCAAACATGCACTCTATGACGCTCCGCTGGCCGTATCTCTTCTTGAACTCTTCGTACCGCTCATGTGCGAAATTTATCATGCGCCGCCACGCCGAACCGTCCTTGCCGCCGCCCGTGACTGTGTTGGACCTTGGCATTATAATCGGGACGTATCCGAGCTCCTCCACCCTTGCGCAGACGTCGCGGGCCAGGTATGCGGAATCCGCACACACGGCGTCGCCTTCGCCGCGGCCGTTCCGCCCTCCCCCAAGCCGGTCCAAAAATGCGCGAAACTCGCGTATGTCCGACACGGAGCTCGGCGTGACCTCAAAGTCCGCGATCGTCCTGCTCTCGATGTCCGCCACCGCATGCAGCTTTAGGTATCCCTTTCTGGGCCCGTCCTGCTTTTTTATCGAGGACCATTGCTCAAACGCGTTGGTGCTCTTGCCCGTGCTGTCGACTGCCAGGCTGCCGCGCTCCACCTCGGCCGTAAGCATGCAGTTTATCTTGCGCAGGTACTCGGGCGGTATCCTCCGGTATGCGTCGCATATGGCAGTCTTGCGCGGTATGCGGCCCGGGTCCATGCCCAGCAGTCCGAGCAGGACCGGGTTCTCCCCCAGTACGCCCACCATGTTACGGGAGCCCGTCTTGAGAAACGTCCTCATTATTGCAATCGCGGTCATTGCCCGCGGATCATGGCCCCTCCTGCCCCCGAATCCGACGCCCAGCTCGTACGGGGGCCCGCCTGCCATGTCAACGACTTCCAGGATCATCCTGAGGAGATCCGTCCTTCCCGTCATTGCGACAAGGTCATAGGCCTTTGGATCCCTTCGGCACCTGCAGACGCATCCGCATTTTTTTGCGCCGTCCGCCGCGCCCGTGCAGCCGGCCCTGCCGCACTTGCAGTTGAGCCGGCATCTGCCCTCTGCGGTGGCGGCGCGGTCGTTCGCGCCGCCTGCCGCCTCTCTGTCGCAGTACATTCTGGCCGCGATTATGTGCTTGCACCGCGCGTTTCCCTTGAAAAAATAGATGCAGGTGCACCGTCCCCCGCCCGCCAGGTTCACGTCATAACGCTTCGTCCTTTTTGACTGCGACGGGACGCGAAACTGCCCGCTGCCGGCCTGCGTGATCTGCCCTGCCGCGCAGATCTGCCTTGCCCTCGCCTCGAGCGCTTCGGCTGCAGAACCGCCCCCGCCCGTATTTTTCATGACTAATTAGTCATAGCGAAATCTGCTTATAAGCACGATTCGCACATACAGGTTATGACATCATGGGCACAAGACGCGACCGAGTTTACGGTATCCGTCACAAGAAACGTAAAGTGCAAGACAAGCTATAGCTACATTCCAAAACCAATCCTGGACATGATGGGCACGCCTAGGCGCATCACGTTTTCTGTCAAGGACGGGGTGATTACCGTAAGCGCAGAAGAGAGCAAAGCCAAGCACCACAAATAACCGCAGCCTTGCCCCC
>JAGWAX010000076.1 GCA_021296175.1 Nitrosopumilaceae archaeon
CCACAAATCAGATCTCGACGTCATGAATTACATAGAACGAAGATCCATCAAGTTCCAAAACTTTTGATCGACACTATAATAGTGACGACAGTCTCAGGAGGCATGTCCATGTTGGAGCCGTCTGGGACATGAGCAGGCGCAAGCACTCCAAAAGTGGCAGATATCTGGAAAAAACCATGCCCGGGATATTTATGAGATTGTCGGCATATGATGTGTGACAAGGCTTTTTCCAAGAAGGAACACCTTTGACTGGCCGAACGATGCTTGTCTGGCTCAAAAAAACCACAACGAATCCTGCCACAAACACCATTTCCATTACCGCACAAATGCGGGCTGCATGCCTAAGAATCCAACCACGCCTGTAAACGTTACAAGGTACCCCATTGGCAGCTTGTCAATATGATCTGTGTTCATAAAGGATCCTAGCCATTCATTCAATTATGAAGCGGTATGGAGTCCAAGCTCAGATCCCTTTATGAGTGCCCCGGCCTTGGCCGGAGTGGTTGAAGAGGAGGTACAAGATTGCAATACTGGTTTCTGCCGGCTTTGTCGCCTGGATTGGCTTGACGGGGCCCGACATATGCATATTTGTCGCCGGGCCGCAACCCAGCTGGCTGGGCTCTGACAACGCCTGCGGTCCCATGGTCACGTACGAGTTTCAAAAATATTTCGGGATCCTCTGGTACGATACCGAGGAGGTGGATATCCAGGATACTGCAAAACGTCTGAAAAGTGCCGGTGGTAGGCAGGACCACCTTCTGGCAGCCCATCTTGAGAACAGCTAGGCTGCTTCTGCGTTTATTATTGCAAGCGCCCCCATGATGGCCTCCTCCAGCCTTACGGTGGCAGTCTGCTGCCCCGGAAAAAAGTCCAGTATGCGGGCGCTGCTAATGGCACCTACTCCTCCCCCGAGTATCTCGTGTACCCCGCGCTCAGGCGAGCCGAACACGACCAGCAGGTCGGAGCGGTCTCGCAGTATGCGCGACGGCTGCACGTTCGTGCCGCCGCCTTTCTTTCCCCCGCCGACGGGCGCCCCGCGCACGGGCCTGCCCTTTCTCGACGTTATTATGATCTGCCCCCGCCACTCCGCAAGCAGTGGCCGGAGTGACGCGCGGCCCCTTACCGAATAGCCCCAGTACGAGCCAGTCTGCTCCCTGTCGATCTCGGTGTACGAGACGTCCGGCCCCGCGTTCTTTATGCGGACAGTCACGCGTCTTCCGGGCGGAGCCCTGCCCGTATACCTGAGGGGCCTGCTTGCCCCCACGTCTATGAATTTTCCTCCGCTCCCGCCCTCCCTTCTTCCCCTCCTTCCCCCCGCGGGGACTATGACGCCTTCGCGCACCTGCCCCGCCTCGAGCCTTCTGGAAGTGGCATGGCTGGGTATGCGGAGGGGGAGCATCACGCCTGCAAACTTTAGATCGTCTGCGCGGGCAAACAAGTGCCTGCGGAGGAACTGCGGCGTCTCCAGGTATCTCAGGGACGTGATGAGCAGGTCCGCGTCTGACTTGCCGCTGCCGCCGTTTCTGGCGCCCTTGGCGCCCCTGCCGCCGCCCCCCTCGCCATACACGTAGATGGTCTCAACCCCGAATATGGCGCACGCCCTTGCAATCACCGACGCCTTGCGGGTCTTTGCGGACTTTTGGGACTCGTCAGAAAGGGACGTCTCTGGAATCGCGACGGATATGTTCAAGCGTGATTACTCGCCGCCACCGCTCTCGGGTGGCTGGTACTTTGACTTTGCGGCCGCGGCGTACTCTGAGACCGACTCTGCCGCGACATTCTCAAAGGTGGCCGCGGACGTGCTTATGCGGGCCATGCGTATGTGGTCCGCGCCCTCCTTGTCCTCGCTTGCGGCGTAGATGCTGCCTGCGGCCAGTACTGACGCATCTTCCATGGTCAGGTCGTACGAGTAGTTTTTCTCCAGAAACTCCGTCACCTTGTCGGAGCCGGAGCCTATCGCGACCGCGTCGTACGCGATGTACGTGCCGCTCGGGTCGGTAAGGAAGAGCTGCGGGGCCGAATCGACGACGCCGCCCAGTATGAGCGCGACCCCGAACGGCCGCACGCCCCCGTACTGCGTGTACTGCTGCGACTGGTCTGCAAGGTGCTTTGCAATGGTCTCGACTGTCACGGGCACGTCGTATATGATGCGGTTGCTCTGGGAGAAGAAGCGGGCGTTGTCCACCTGACTTCTCGCATCCGGTATGTATCCTGCTGCCGCGATCCCCACATGGTCGTCGACTTGGAATATCTTTTGAGCAGACGATGATATTTGGAGTTTCTTTGTCCTCTCCTCCACTGCAATGACGATTCCGTCCTTGCACTTGATCCCGAGTGCAACGGTTCCGCGCCGTACAGTCTCTATGGCATACTCGACCTGGTACAGGCGGCCGTCCGGGGAGAATATCGTTATGGCCCTGTCATAACCCTGCTGTGCCGGAAGCATACACGCGGATTTGGGGATCTCGTCAATTTAAGCCATGGCTTTGGCACAACGGGAACCGTCTGCGGCGGCGCGTCGCGCGGCGGCCGTTACTGCAGGGGGCCGATGCCTGCATGGGTATGTGGATGCCGGGCCTTGCCTTGCCTCCCCCCCCCCCGCTCCCGCAGTCCGGCATGCCCAGCGCACGCCCGTCCCCAGCCGGCACTGCCTGCAGGCGGGCTGCGGCTATTCCCCGCGCGCAAGCCGCCAGCTCATCTGGGACGGCTTGGCAGTTATGTTATTGCGCCCGTATCTCATGTGCCTCTCCTCGTGGCGGCGCTTTCTGGCATCCTGCTCAAAGTCTGCGGGAAGGCGCTGGCCGCACAGGGAGCAGATCCACTGCCCCCCTTGTCGCGCATGCTCCCTCCTGTTGTCCCCCGGCGCATCGGCCGCTCCGTCACCCACGCCGGTCCTCCCCCGCCCGCATCCTGCAGGCCCGACACAATCCATGCGTACGTGACGGGCCTGCGGCTTAAAAGAAGATTGCAGCAGCTATCCGAATGCAGCGAGCCCTTCCTTTCCTCGTTCTCCACCCCTCCTCCCATCACTATCGTCAAAGTTTAATTCCACACACTGGCCGCGTCCGTTTATGCGATTTGAAGTGGGCTTTTGCGGCCACCCGAACGTACTCTCGACTCACAAGAAGACGATCGAGATTACAAGGGAGAAGGCGCTAACGCCGCGCGGCGACTGCATAGTGGGCGTCGGTGCCGAGTCGGCGTGCGCCGATCTGCCGGACGAGCTCAAGAGCAGGATCCGCGAACCCGGCAGGCCGGTGCGCATCGCAATAGAGGTGGGGGGCCTCAGGTTTGAGGCCGAGGGCGTGGGGCACGAGGGCCTCGCGCTGACGCACGCATCTGACATTGTAGTCCGGAAGAGCAGGTTTGTATGCCCGCGCACGCTTGCGGTGGGGCTTGACAAGGCCTCTGATGACATTCCGCGCGACATGGTGCGCCTGCTCCGTGACCCCGGCGCGCGCGGAGTGTTCTCAATCGAGACGTGATGGGTTTTATACTTGGGCGGCCCCGCCATGCCATGGGCCTCAAGACAAAGATCTTTTTGCTCATACCGCTCGGGGTGTTCGCCTCCGTGATACTCGGGTTTGGAATGTACATGACCCTGTGCAAGAACTCCAACATTCCGCTCTCCTGCTAGCACATTATAAGGGGCGGGCGCGGCACGCCGTTATGGCGCCTGACGACAGCATACGGCCGCCTCCGGACGCGACAGAGTCCCAAGTAGACGAGATCAGGCGCCTGATGGCGCTAATGCCCGCAGACAGCGTGCTGTCGGGACTGCGGTTTGCCCACAGCAGGTGGGCCGCCAAGGATGCAGGACAGCTAAAGGTGGGCCGCAAGAGCTTGATACGCGAAGAGGTGCATTCCGTGTCGTCTGAGCAGGCCCGCTGGAGGCTTGCAAACTGGAAGACTATGATCGCCGAGTATCGGAGAAAGGGGTACAGCTATCCGAGCATATCCAGAATCAAGAAGCTGCTTGTAGAGAAGGCAGGCGAGCCTGCAAAGTAAGGCGGCCTGCCATCTGTCACTATTCTATTGCACGCGCAGCTTTGGACGCGCGCCGCTTGCAGTCGCGTGACATGCAGAGGCGCCGGGCGGTCACATTGAGACAATCTCTTTCTTTTTGCTCTGTTGCTCGCCGGCGACGCGCGGTGCGGGTTGCTGCTGCTGCTGCTGCTGCGGCGGCGGCGGTGACTGCTGTTGAATGTTGAACTGCGTAGGCTGTTGTCGAGGCGTGGGCTGTATCTGAGATACCTGTTGCTGTTGCTGCTGCGTTATGTCCGGACCTTCCGCCGCATCCATCTCTATGTTCGGAACCGACTGCAGCGTGTCCTTGGCGGAGGCAGCTGCCGCCACTCCCGCCTTGCCGCCGCTCTGAAACTCCGCCGGAACGTCCGGAAACGCGGTCTGCGCCTCCCCGACCATGACGTTGTGTGCCTCCTCCAGTATGGCGCGGGCCTCCTCGCTGCCCGATCCTACCTCCACGCCGGGGCCCATCGCACCCATGGACGATCCGTTTATCACGTCCCCGAGCATTTCTGAGAGGTCGTTCATGGAGGAGCTCGCCTGCGGCATTATGCCGCTCAGGGACGGCGCCAGCCCCCGTATCAGCGACATGCACGGGCTTAGCGTGACCACCACGTCGCCGAACTCGGTTACCGTGTCGAGCCTTATCTTTACCTGCTCAAGGGAGAGCTTTGCTCCGTTGACCATCGTGAGCATCTTGCGTACCTGGGCCAGTTCCTGCGCATACGCCCTCGCGTACCGTACCTGGTTTTTGCGCTGCGCGTGCATCACCTTTTGGAATATCGTGTCATGTATCTTTTGCATCTTGCCGCGGGCCACGTCGAGCTTGGCAATCTGTATGTCGAATTCGCGCTGGGCGCCGGCAATCCTCTTCGTAAGCGGTTCCTCGCTCTTTACCTTGTCAAACATCCTCTTTGAGATGCTCTTGCGGCCTGCGTTGTCCCAGGAATCCTTTAGCATTTGATCTGCTTTACAAAGTACGTTAAAAGCGTGGCTGTCACCGCGCCTGCCGTAACCGTGGTTACACGTACGCGCGGTTAATGACGGCGGGGGACGGTGGGTGCAGCAGTGCTAGCCTGCACGGCATAGAACGCTGCCCGGCGGTGTCATCCGAACGTAAACGTGAATATCTCAAAGCCGCCCCCGTTGTCTATTTGCAGCTCAATCTCGTGCGTGGAGCTGGACTCGGCGCTCACCACGTTGTACAGGCGCGGCTCGTCAGTCGTGATCAGGCCCGTGTCGGGATCGACGTCGTGTCCCGCAATGTCCGGACTGATCGGGGCCCCGTCGACCAGCACCCGTATCACGCCGGCCCCGGCCGTCACTATGTTGACCTCCTTCGCGCTGTACCTCAGCAGCACGCTCCCGTCCTCCCCGCCCGGGAGGCTCATGCCGTCGCGCCCGTTGGTCCACGTCCCGACCATGTAGAACTTGTTGTGCTCCACGCTGTCCGGGCGCTCGTACTCCACGGTCCGGCCAGGATTGAACCCCTCGCTGCTGCCAAGGTTGTTGCGGTTCTGGGCAAAATAATACCCAAAGTACAGCTCCGGCGTCCTGAATGCCGTATGCTGGAACTCGTCAATGTCCACGAGCGGCTCGGCCGCGGCGTCCTGCATTCCGAGGGCCGCGGCGCGCTCGGCGAGCAGCTTCTGTATGACGCGCTCCGTCTCCTGGTATCCTCCCTCGCCTATCCTGTCATACCTGACGTACCCCTCGTGGTCGGCCACGTACTTGCGGGGCCAGTACCTGTTCTCAAACGCGTCCCACGTCTCCCAGTCGTTGTCTACTTTTCAACTGCCCTCTGGACGTTCTCGACGTCCTTTTCAAACTCGAACTCCGGCGAGTGCACCCCTATTATCAGCAGCCCATTGTCCGCGTACTTTTCGTCCCACGCCGTGATGTACGGCAGGGTCCGTATGCAGTTTATGCAGCTGTACGTCCAGATGTCGTACAGCACGACGCTGTCGCCGATCCTGTCCTCCAGCTCCTCGGGCGTGGTGTTCAGATAGTGCGCTATGCCCGCCAGGTCGGGTGCCGTCTTGAAGCGTGACTTGTCGACTGCCTGGGCGGCCTGCGGCGCGTCGGGGCTTCCGCCTGACGTCACTGCGGGCACCGGTTCCGAGTCGAGCGCTGTGAGCGAGATGCTTGCAATGGCGAGCCCCACTGCAATGACGCCCCCGAGTACTATTGCGGTTCTTATCTCTGATCTCATTACATCACCCTAGGAACAATAGCTCGTTGAGCAGGGGAAAGTTTGCAATCTGCGCAAGCTGGTTTGTGAGGACGAGGACGCCCAGTAGTATTATGAACCCGCCGAGTATCGGGTTGTAGTATTTCAGGTGCCTCGACATTGCGCGTATCACGCGGGTGGCCCTGGAATAGAACACGCCGATCAGTATGAACGGGATTCCAAGCCCCAACGAGTATACGAGCAGCAGGTTGAATGCCGCCGACGGCGTGGTTGCAGCAAGCGTAAGTATGGTGCCGAGTATGGGGCCGACGCACGGCGTCCACCCGACTGCAAAGGCGAGCCCGAACACGAACGACATCGGGTACCCGGTCTTTGCCCCCTTTGGGATGAACTTGCGCTCCACGTTGATCCGCCTTATCCACGTCGAGAGCAGGAGAAACACGCCGAATGAGATTATTATGGCCCCGCCAACCTGGTTGAGCCCCTCGACCAGCTCTCCCGTATACTGCGACAGGACGCTGTTGATGAGCACGCCGAGCACGGAGAACACCACGGAAAATCCCAGGACGAAGAAGACAGAGTTCAGCACGATGCGGGTGCGGTTTATTGATACGGTCTTGGAGGCGCTGGACTGGGAGCTGCTGCTGCCGCCTCCCTGCGTGAGGTCCGCAATGGTGGTGCCCGATATGTACGCCAGAAACGCTGGAATCATTGGAAGTATGCAGGGGGCCGCAAAGGACCCCATCCCCGCAAGGGCCGCTATGGCAAGGTTGATCTCCATCATGTATATGAGAACGGCAAAAATGCATTAAAGAGTTGTTCCACATTCTGTTTCTTCTTGTTAGCCGTCGGCGGCCTTGCCTGCTCAGCTGGCCATACGTACCCAGGGCGGCGGGTTTCGACAGTTACCGACAGTTGGCGAGAAGGAATGCTTCGATCATTTGCTTTTTATCTGAGATCACGCACGACACCCCATGAACAAGAGGTTTGTCATAGTCGGCATAGCACTGGGCGTGGTGATCACCATTGCCGTGATAGTGGGCTCGCCGGCGCTGGGCGGGTTTGACATGATGCGCTGATTCGGCC
>JAGWAX010000077.1 GCA_021296175.1 Nitrosopumilaceae archaeon
TTGGGCTCATAGTCCAGCTCGGTTATGACGTCGCCCTTACACGGCGAAGATCCGGGGTTCAAATCCCCGTGGGCCCATTGACCCTGTTTTTTGCGCGGAAGTAGTTGTGGGATTCTGCCACAAACAACAGACTGCCGGATCTTTTTGCGGGGTGAATGCAAGTGGGTTCGCCCGATATAACCGTACTTTACGGTATATGGTAACAAAACCGTCACACGCGTGCGAGGTTATATTGTATGGCTGACGCGACTGAGGTGCGGCCCGGCATCGACGGCCTGGAATCCGGCCTTAAAACTGGATTGGTGATCCTAGAGCATAAGTTGACCGGATCCTCAAAAGAACTGCTTAATTCAGACGAGAACGTCCAGAGGTGGCACGCCAACCTTGCGCGCTCAAGCAGGATCACGGCCGACTGCCGCGTGAGGCGCCTCAACATGTTCTACAAGAACACCGGGATAACCCCCGTCAAGATGGTGGAGATCGGAAGGGAGAACAGCATGAAGGCAGAGGACATGATCCTCGATTACGTGACGTGGATGGAGGCGCAAAACTACGCCCCGGGCTACATAGTGGACGTTGTCAAGTCGCTCAAGTCGTGGCTCTCGTACAACTATATCGACGTGCGGCGCAAGATAAAGATCGCAAACTACAAGATCCCGGTGACGCTGCAGGACGAGCAGGTGCCGACTGCGGCGCAGCTCGAGTCTATAATGAACGCTGCGGATCCGCGCACGCGCGCAAGCATGTCCCTGATGGCATTCTCGGGCGTGCGGCCGCAGGTGATAGGCAACCACAACGGAACCGACGGGCTGCGCGTCTCGGACGTGGAGGGGCTGGTCATAGAGGACAACGGGACCGCGGTCTCGCTTGAGAGGACGCCCGCGATGGTTACGATAAGGCCGCAGATAAGCAAGGCGGGGCACAGGTACTTTACGTTCCTCACGTCCCAGGGGTGCTCGTACCTTTTGGGGTACCTCCGCGGCCGTGTTGCCGCCGGCGAGGCGCTGGGCCCCGACTCGGCCCTGATATGCAGGAAGAGGACGGCGTCCGGGCATTCAACCTATGAGCCGGTATTCGTCACCACAAAGGCGGTCACGTTCCCGATGAGGGCCGCCATCCGGAGCGTCATCAAGGCAAGGCCCTATGTGCTCCGCGCGTACTTTGACACGCAGCTCCTCCTGGCCGAGAGCAACGGGTGCATGACGCACGCGTACAGGCAGTTCTTTATGGGTCACACGGGCGACATGGAGGCCAGATACACCACCAACAAGGGAAAGCTGACCGAGCAGATGATCGAGGACATGCGGGGCGCCTTTGCAAGGAGCGAGCCGTTTCTGAACGCGGGCAGCGTGGATGACGCAAAGCACAGAAGGGATATGTTCCTGCAGTCGCTGC
Organism: Nitrosopumilaceae archaeon; assembly: GCA_021296175.1. Classification (GTDB taxonomy): domain Archaea; phylum Thermoproteota; class Nitrososphaeria; order Nitrososphaerales; family Nitrosopumilaceae; genus Nitrosopumilus. The sequence continues at coordinate 1,396 of JAGWAX010000077.1, forward strand.
GGCAGCAGGCCAGGGCGCATGGGATAGATCCGTCCAGCATAAGGATGCAGGCAGGGGACGGCGACGGCGGAGGAGATGTAGCCGAACCGGATCCGGATGTCGTTTTAGAATCGGTACCGGCCCCGGCCGCCGTGATACCGAAAGACACGGGACTGCCGCAGGACGGCCCGCACGGGGCGCCGCCATACCAGACAAAGATGATCTCCGGCGACGAGTTGCTGTCAAGCGTCGCATACGGATGGGACTTGGTAAAGGACATGCCCGACGGAAAATTCCTGATCCGGCGCAAGGCCGTGCACGCGTGACGGTACGTCGTGTTTTCGTGCCGTACGCAAGGCAGGCATCAAAAAGGGCACCTTAAAACAAAACGCGCACGATTACATGTGGTGACTTGTGTGTGTCTTGAGGCGGGGGCGGCGGGCCTTTCCGGGCGCCATCGCGCGACGCGTCTGGCCGGGACCGTGTGCTGCAAGGACGCGTGGGGTGTATAAGTTGGCAGAGCCTTCTGAGGTGCTGATTTTCCGGGACTATTCGGGCTGGGAGGAGCCCGCGCTGACCACCCCGTTCGGGTTCATGTCGCTGCGCAACATGGCGGTCTTGGGAGTGTTCGGGCTGGTGTCTGCAGCGCTCTACTGGTCGGTGGTGCCTGACAACGTGGAGATAACGCGGGACTGGGCGTCTGTCTGCACGGCCCTCCTGCCATTGGGGGTGGGCGCTGCTCTGGGAATCATAAAGACGCCGTACGGAACGGCAGACGTCGTACTGCTTGCCATACTGTCGCTGCTTGCGGCCCGTTTCCAGACAAAGACGGGCGGTGGCGGCTGGATGCAGAAGATGCGCAACAAGCGACGCAAAACAGGGGCGCGCAAAAAATCCATGGTGCTCGGCTTCCCGCGCAGGCTTGACGTCGACGCGGCGCAGAAGGCCGACTGCGTCCGGGAGATATCGTGCGCCGACCTGGACGAGCTAAAGTCCATACGCGTCACCATACACGGCGGCGACGGCGCCGTGCTGGGCAACAGGCTCGTCCGGTGCTATCTGGATGACGAGCTAATAGACGCGCTGCGGACATCTGCTGAGGGTGCGCTGGTGCTTCACGTCAGGCCCGAGCGCAAGGGCTCCAGGATTCTTACCATACGGGAGCATGCAGGCGGTGCTGTCCTGCTGCGCAGGACGCTGCGGTTTGTGCGCCGCGCGGGCGGTGGCGGCACCGGCAGCAGTAGGTGATCAGAATGGGCATCTACCGCGTCAAGATATACGGAAAGACGAGGGCCGAGCTGGAGGTAACCGCGGACGGGACGATTATGTGCACCGGCAACGGAGGTTCTACAAGCCACTTTGTGGTGCCTCTCCGCGATCTGGTATTTGCAGAGCAGGTATCTCACGACACCGTACTGCTCAACTTTTTCCACGGTGGCGACTCAAACTCATTGGTGCAGGTCTTTGTGACCTCCAAGAATTGCGCCTCCATGCTAGGCGAGATCACGTCTGCCGCGTCATCATCATCATCGTCACTGGTTGAGCCTAAAGACCCTGCCGCTCTCGGTGACGACTGAGACCGTGCCACCGTCTAGGGCCGAGGTGATGCGGACCAGGCTGCCCACGCGCAGCTCGTCGACGGGCCCGTCCCTGTCCCGGATCTCGTACGCGTCGTCCTTGACGCCGTCCACGTACAGGTGCCTTATCCTGCTGTCCTTTGCGCCGGTGTTTATCAGATCCGCCGTGGCCGGTTCGGTGCTTGTTATCTCTATCAGCCTGAGGTGCTCTGCGGCCTGCGCCTTGTACAGGTCCAGCCTGTCGCTGTACGACGCGATTTTATCCCCGACATTGTCGGTTGCGCCCTGGTACAGCGCCGCAAAAAAGACGCCGACCACGCCGAATATCATGATATACTGTACCATCTGGTTCACGGCGTGACCACCTCGCAGAGCGCGCTGCCTCCCCCTCCCCCTCCCACGCGGCCTATCACCCTTGCAGGCAGCAGGTGGGGTTCCTCCTCCACACCCGTCACTACAAACTCCAGTATCGCGGTCTGGCCGGGCTCCCACACAGCATGGGACGATGCGGCCGGCGTGTCGTTGGCGCCCGCCATGACGTGGTACTCGCGTATCGGGTGGTCGCCCGTATTCCGTATCGTTGCGTGTATCCAGTACGTGTCGTCGGATATCTCGTGCACCTCTATCCACGCGGCGCATCCCGCTTCCTGTAGTACGTCGTGCGCGCCAGAAAACCATGCCGCCAGGGCGCCGGTGCCCACGACTGCCACTGAAACCAGGATCAGAACCTCGATCATTCCGGATACAGCGTGCCGTCGCCGTTGCTGCCGCCGAGTCACCCCTGCACCGCCTTTGTGTTGAAATACCGCTTTGCCTCGTCGGCAGTCGCCTCGAACCTGAGGTATACCGCGTTGTCGCTTGTCTGGAGCAGCCCCATCCCAGACCGGAAGCCCGTTATGCGCTCGATTTCCTGCCCGGTCAGCCCCAGGGCCGCGCCCATGGTGCGCGCGGCCGACTGCGACATCTGCATTATTACCTTGGTGTCAAACAGCTCTGTAAGCCTGGAGTCGTCGTCTAGCGCGCGGTCCATGTCGGAGAACTGCTGCGTGGACACGGCGAATATCAGCGACCTCTTGCGGCCCTGCCGCGCCATCTCCCCAATCTTTCTGATGCTGTGCTCGATCTTGGTCATGCGCCACGCCTCGTCAAGCAGGACGAACTTCCATTGTCTTGCCGGCAGCGCGTTTACGCGCCTCCACGCGTACGCCAATACAAGCAGGATCAGCAGCCCCTCGTACTCCTGCCCGTCCGTCTTCTTCAGCGATATGACCATCCTGTCAGAAAACCTGGGGGCGCCCCTAAAGACATGGGAGATGCCGCCGCGGACCAGATCTGCCAAATACTCTTTCGCGGCCCCGGAGCTTGCCTCGTACAGCCCGCCTACGGAATGTACGGTATCGCAGATGCTCCTCCACTCCTTTCTCGTCTGGTTGGGCGCGTTGGTGGCTGCCCCCAAAAGATCGGCCGCCTCCACCGCGGAGTCAAACATGGAAAACGGGTCCAGCCCGTACTCCAGCCCGGGGCCTATCTCCACCCTGTCAAGCCCAAAGTATTCCGCGTGCTCTGCGTACTCGCCCTGCGGGTCTATTATGATGCACATGGTGTCCGGGCGCTTTTCCAGAAATCGCTTTAGCAGTATCTTGTTTGTAAACGACTTGCCAGAACCCGTGGTTCCCGCGGTGAACACGTTGTGGTTCTTGCGCAGATTAACGTCGTATATGACCGGGCCCTGCGTGTCGAGGTTCCTGCCAAGTGTGACGCCGTTTGGGGCCTCGAGCATGTCAGACGACACGAACGGGTAGAGTATGTGCATGCTGTGTATGGCGCCAAGCCACGAGGCCCCCCCTCCCTGCACGATGTGTTTCTGCCTGCCAAGGGACGTTGTAACCCGGACGTTCATCGCGTTCGTGTTGCGCTTGACAATGCGGTGCAGACCGCGGAGCTTTTGCCTGGATGCGGCAAACACGAATCCATTTATCGTGAACGAAAACGCGGACGTGTTGCCAAGCTGCAGCTCCTGCTTGAGGGCGCGTATGTCCCGCAGCTTTTTCTGGATGTCGGCCCTGCTCGTGCGCACCCCGCTGTAGAGCAGCTCGCGGTTCTCCATCTTGCGTAGAGTGTCGTCGGGGCGTATTGGGGCCACGTGTATCTGGAGCCGGTGAAACGTGCCGAACACGTCGTGTACCCACGCGGGCGGCAGGACGGCGGGGGCGCCGTATACGGTGTACGCCCTGCCGTACAGGGGCGAGCCGTTTACCGTGCATGCAAAGTCCCGGACCCCCTGTTCCGTGACCGTTAATGCGTCGCGGGGCTCGTCGATGGTATATGAGAATCCCAGCCTCTCAAGTGTGTCGTCAAGCGGCTCTGCCGCGTCGAGCATGACACGCAGCACGTCCATTTTCTCGCCGTTATCTTGGCTTCCTCTCCTCTCCCCCTCACCGACGGTTATGGGCACGCGCTCAAGGGTGATGACTGCTGCATGCTCCAGCATCTTGAGCATCTCAAAGAATTCTGCGAGCCTGCGCCGCCGCTTTTCCTCCGGCAGTATGCGAAAGTTGGTTGGGGTTATCGAGTATGCGTGCCCGTATGTGCGTCTGGGCGGCCCGCCAAAGAGGCGCTCGCGTATGATCTCCACGCGTATGATGTGCTGTGCGGCTTTTAAGCGGCCTTTTTTTTGATGATGCCGGCTGTGGGCTGAGTATCCTATAAGCGCGTAGTATCAGTGGTGGATAAAAGATCAGAAATGTGGCATGGCCGACAGATCTAAATTCAATCGTGCCCACAGGAAGTC
>JAGWAX010000078.1 GCA_021296175.1 Nitrosopumilaceae archaeon
AGACGCGATACGGAGAATGATAATGAGCGGTGAAGTAGTGAAGTCCAAAATGAGCCATTATCTAACGCCTTAACTACGTACCGATAAGCGCCCATCCAAACAGGAAGCAATATGTTGCCATCCATCTGGATGAACTCTTCTTCCAGCCCGTGAGTCTAGTGATGTGTACGGTGCTGGCGGCATCTTTCTGCACGGCATTTTCGACACAGGATTGTGTATGCCGGATGCCAGATGTCAAACGGCCGGATGCACGGCTCGGCGGCCCCTGTACCGGGCAGCGCGACGCTGCGCACCGCAGCCTCCTGCCGCAGCGCAATTAATATATGAATCCGGTGCCGTCACAAGTTGATCTTGGGAATGCCGTACGCAGCGCAACGCACTGGCAGCAGACTAACTTGCATCTTTCCGAAGGCTCGCGTATGCGGGAGCCGCGGAGCGACAGGCAGGATGACGCGTGTGAGCGCGGGCGCCGCGGCTGCTCGCGACGCCGGCATGTCCGGACGGGATCGATTGTTGTGACAGTTATGAAAGATGATAAGGGCGTGTCAGGTATGGGGGCGGTGGCAGCTGCTGCGGCGGCGGCGACATGTACGATGGTGTTGGAGCAATAGATGGTCACCACTATAGTCTCCCCTGACGCTTCAGTCATGACTCACAGAGCCGTTACACGGGCCTTGCGCCGCGCCGGCTCGTGCGGCATGCGCGCGTTATCGCGAAAACACGCTACAGCGGGATCCGTAACAGTCCGGGGAGGCGCCGCTGCATGGTAGACCTCTGGGTCGAGTTCGCCGCGCTCTCGGCGCTCCTGGGGCTGTCCGGGTTCTTCAGCGGGCTCGAGGTGGCCCTGGTAGGCGTCCGCATGTCCGCGGTGGAGCAGATGCTCTCGGAGGGCAAAAAGGGCTCAAGGGCGCTGCACCGCCTCAAGTCCAACCCGGGATGGATGATGTCAAGCGTCAACCTTGGAAACAACCTAGTCAACGTGGGAGCCTCGGCCCTTGCCACCAGCGTCGCAATTCGGCTGTTTGGAAACGAGGGGCTCGGGGTCGCCATTGGGGTGATGACCTTCCTCATACTGATATTCGGCGAGATCACGCCAAAGACGTACTGCAACGCGAACGCGGCCAAGATCGCGCTCAGGTACGCGCCCGTCCTGCTCGGGTTCAGCTACGCGCTGTACCCTGTGGTAAAGTTCTTTGAGATGATAACGAGGCGCGTGGTGCGCCTGACGGGCAGCAGCGACTCTCCTCCCCCCATAACCGAGGAGGAGATACGGGGCGTGATAGAGCAGGGCCGCAAGGAGAAGGCTCTGGAAAAGGAGGAGGTCGACATGCTCCACGGAGCCCTGAGCTTTGACGACACGGTGATACGCGCCGTAATGACGCCGCGCACAAAGATGTTCGCGCTAAACGCAAGGATGATGCTCTTCGAGGCGCTCCCGGAGATCAACCGCAGCGGACACTCGAGGATACCGATATACGAAGACTCCGCGGACGACATCGTGGGCTTCATCCACGTCAGGGACGTGCTCAGGGAGCTGGAGCGCGACAACAAGATGGCCAGGCTCGACAAGATATCGCGCGAGGCCGTGTTCGCGTCGCAGGAGAAGACGATAAGCGCCCTTTTGCGTGAGATGCGGGGGCGGCAGACGCACATGGCCATAGTGGTAGACGAGCACGGCGGCGTGGAGGGGCTGGTGACGCTCGAGGACCTGCTTGAGGAGATTGTCGGCGAGATAGAGGACGAGTCTGATGCCACGCGGCGCGCAAAGTACACGCGCGTCGACGCGGACACCATAATCGCGGACGGGGACATCGAGATTGACGTGGTAAACGAGGCGCTCGGGGCAAGCGTCCCAATGGGCGACGACTATGCGTCGCTCAGCGGGCTGCTTCACGAGAGGCTGCAGGACATCCCGCAGGCCGGCGACAAGGTGGAGGTGGGAGGGCTGCGCATCATAGTCGAGAAGACCTCTAAGAACGTCCCACAAAAGGTTCGGATAGAGAGGACCGCGGAGGCTACAGCGGCAGGCGCCGCTGCGTCAAAAAACGGCGGCGGCGCATGATGCGCCCCCTGCACGATCCGCGCCGATTCATGCAAACATCTCCTGCAGGATGCGCTTCTTTTCTGCCATGTGGAACACCCTCTCCGTGTGGGCCGCGGCCTCCTCGTAGGGCCGGCCCATCGCCATGGCCTGCAGCAGCATGTGGTTCTCCGGGATCACGATGCCGGTCTGGTCGTCAGAGTACATCACCTGTATGGTGTCGCCGCGCACCTCAGTCATGTTCGCGTGCACGTGCACGAGGTTTGTATCCACAAAGCTGAATCCCATCTTTTTCGCGCACTCCCTTATCTCGGCCGTGCCCTTCGCCCCGTGCAGTATGGCAATCCCGGGCTCCCGCACCAGAATCTCGTGCAGTTTTGTCGCGTCCGGCACGGCGCCCGACTCGGCCGCCTCGCGGGAGAAGCGCACGTCCATTACGTGCAGGTGCATCTGCCGCGTGGGCACCTTTACGGCCCTGACGTGCAGCTGGGGCGGGGAGGCCTTGCCGGTTTCTCCGCCTGCCCCAAACGTCGCCATGACGTCGCGGCCGTGGTGGGGCGACTCGGTCATCTCTATCGTATCGGGAACCTCCTTGTCTGCCTGCTCGATGTCGGCCCACCTCCGGATCAGCGTCACGTCGATGCGGCTTATGCCGTCCCCATACGCGTCGCGCAGGGGCATCAGCATGCGCCCCATCCCGGTCACGTTGCAGCTTCCCTGCATGGCATGTCTCGCGTTTATCGCCCTGTCATAATTGGTCCGAGAGTTGAACAGCAGGTCCGACACGGCCTCGGGCCCCTCGATCGACTCGCCGCCCTGATATATGGCCGGTATATCACCCGGCTCGTAGAGATGCGTCTTGTTTGCGTACCCGCACCCGCCCGGCGACGCGTCTATCACGATGTCGGACTTTGCAAGGGCCGACTTTATGGTGCCCCTCACGCCGCCGTACCCGTCAAAGTCCGGCAGCCTGGACTCGGGCACGTACACGTCGATGCCCTTCGAGGCGGCCTCGGCCACCTTGGAGTCCGGAGACTGCTTGCCCACCCCTGTAACCTCCAGTTCCGGATCGTCGAGCAGGAACGACGCCAGCCTGCTTCCTATCGAGCCGTATCCGTTTACAAAGACCCGTTTCATGCCGATGAACCGGGGCGTGGGATATTTAGTCTGTTTGCATGCGCTTTGATGCGCCTGCGCCGGAGGGCGGCAGTACCGCGCAGGGATACCGGACGGGGACCCGCGCAGGTCATCAGCCGGGCCTGATCAATCCGGTCTTCATCAGGTGCGACAGGGCCGCCATGGCATCGTCGTCGCCGACCGCACCGGACTCCCACCACATGAGAAGGGTTGCGACCCAGTCCGGTATGGACGGCCCCGCCTGTTCGTCGGGGGGCAGGGGCTCTGGCAGCAGCGAATGCTCGGACAGCAGCAGCAGCGAGGTGTACACTGTACTGTCCGGGGCGCCCCCGGACGCCCATGCCCACATGTCCTGCCGTATGTAGTCGGCCAGCAGGGCAGGCAGCGTCTTGCCCCGCTCAAAGCCGCGTATCGTAAAGACGTCTTGGGAGTGGCCGCGCACGTCAAAGGAGACGTGCCACAGCCCCATGTCGTCTGCGCGCTGCGTGTGGTTGATGGCCTCTCCGTTCCTGTACACCTCAAACGACTCGGAGCGCGTGACGGGCGGTATCTCCACCGTTGCGAACGTCTCAAAGGGGTAGCTGTTCGTGCTCTGCATCTCGACGCTGAGGCCGTCCTCTGCAAAGACAGGCCTGTAAAGCCAGGCTCCCGACTCGTACCGCATCAGGTACTTTTGGTCGCCGCGCTGCGCCGTCAGGGGGTGCACGGAGTCCGAGGAGGGAGCAAAGCAGCTATAGTATGAGACACCCGAGATCGAGGGGTCCGCGCGCATCTCAAATGACACTGTCTGCCCCGGCACGACTGCCCCGAGGGGCTCACTGCGGGCCGCGTCAAGCACTGCGGTGTCGCCGTGGACGACGGCCCACAGCACCGGGTCCTCCAGCGTACTATTGCCGGAGTTCACTGCAAATCCGGACAGGTGCCCGCCGGGGTGCACCACCAGGGTATGGTCGTACAGCACGTCAAGCGTAACCGTACGCGCGACGCCGGCTGCGGATGTCATGTCGTATCCGGCCAGCTCTGCGTGCGGCGACGCGTATGGCACCTTTACCTTGAACGGGAGCTCCCCTCCCGCGGGTATAGCGCCATACGGCACCCCTACCTCGTACGCGCGTGGCCCGTCTGAGACGTGCAGGGACAGCAGCGGTCTTGCATCCCACGGGTATCCGTTCTTTACGTTGCCCGTTATGGTGTAAACGCCGTTTGCGTCCACGTACGTGGCAAGCTCCCCCGGCAGCAGCACCATCTGCCGGGGCACGTCGGCGGCGGCGGGCGCGGCGTTCTGGTCCGACCCATGATGGTAATAATAATAATCGCTGCCATAAGCCGATGCAGCGCCGGCATGCGACATGACCCCTGCAACTATTGCAAGGGAGACGACAAGCAGTGCGCTATGGCAGCGGCGGCGGCGGCTGCGGCACGCTCCAACCACACGTCCGCGCATGAAGGCGCCGGCCCCGCAGCTCATGTACTGCACAGGACTGTGGGACATATACAGTTTTGATCATGCGGCATCCGGTTCAGGCCGGCCCTTCCTCCTAGATCAAGCACTGGGCACATGCTCAAGACGGGCTGCAAGGAAACACCGTTTTCAGATCTAATGCAGCCGGATTGCGCGAGATCCTCTAGGCTCGCTACTGCCTTGTACAAGTCGATTTCAACCCGAACTTTGCCGTCCGGATTCGTGCCTGTCAACGTGCAGGTATGGGAAAGTGAGGTTCAACCACGCTGGTTGAGTTCGGGCTATTCTCGACTCGAACTTTGCAAGGCGTAGATTGTGACGCCCGGTACGCTAGCCTGCAACAGAAGGTGGGCATCCGAACTACTGGGAGGCGGCGTTGCAGATCCCGTGGGGTTTACTCATCTGACAAGGGGCGAGCGCGAGGCCAACCGCAGAGAGTGGAAAAGGCGCGCGGAATGCGGCAGGAGATAACTGCCTGAGAGTGATATCGTCATTTAAGAGGCTGTTTGGCGATTCGATGACTGTCCGGAAGTGGGAGGACATCGTGCAAGAGATCAATCTCAAGGTCGACGTCTGCAACAGGACGCTGCAGATGCAGAGGGAGGCAATAGCCGTGGCATGATCGAATGCCGTGGGCACCGACGGGCAGACCCGTGTCAAGGGGGTTGCGACACTAACTAATTTTTTGAACTACTTCCAACAAAGATTGCGTCGATCCTGTCGGGAGTTGACGCAATTCGTAACCTGTCTTTACGCACCCGGACACGCACAATGCAGATAATCCTTATAATGCTCATGGGAGAAACAGGCGCTGTCCAGATCACGTACCGCAAAAACGACGAAAAGCTTAAAGATCAGGGCGGATCCGGATGGAAAAGCTTATT
>JAGWAX010000079.1 GCA_021296175.1 Nitrosopumilaceae archaeon
GTCCCATAGTTCGCCAGGGGTCGCTTCATCACGGCTGGTACGTTGAAGGGGTTATCAGGTATTCTAACCGGTAACAACTAGCCTGCCGGCAACGTATTTATTTAAAAATCCTGCAGGCCCTGCATGCCAATAAACAAGGCCTTGCTCCAGAGGCGGGCCGCGCAAAAGGAGCACAACCCGGACTTTGTGCGTCCGGAGAGCTGGAGATATGTCCGCCTGCAGACCGGGTGGCGTAAGCCAAAGGGGATAGACAATCACCAGCGAAAGCAGAAGAGCCGCGGGCGCCCCGGCCTTGTAAAGATAGGGTATGGGGGGCCTAGGGACGCGCTTGGGCTCCACCCGTCCGGATATACGGACAACCTCGTATACAACCCGTCCGACCTTGACAGTCTGGATTCCAAAAAGGACGGTGTCCGCATCGGCCACGGGGTCGGCACGCGCAAACGCCGCGAGATTGTGGCAAGGGCCGTGTCATTAAAGTTCAAGATATTCAACGCGAGGGTAAAGGCCGATGGTAGTTAACCTAAAGGCCAAGAAGAGGCTGGCGGCCCGCGTGCTGGGGGTCGGCGTCCACCGCATAAGGCTTTCAGAGGACCACCTTGAGGACGTCTCAAATGCAATAACCCGAAACGAGATACGGAGCTTGGTGACTGCAAATACCATTACTGTCAAGCCGTTTACTGGAACCTCCCGCGGCAGGGCGCACGCCAAAAAGGCCCAGCGCAACAAGCGCGGTACGACGCAGGGCTCAAAGCATGGGCGCAAGGGGGCGCGCGTGGGCAAAAAAGAGGTGTATGTAGCAAAGGTCAGGGCGCTCAGGAGGCTACTCAAGATTGCAAAGATCCGGAACGACATTACAAACTCCGAGTTCTGGATGCTGTACAAAAAAGTCGGCGGAAACACCGTCCGAAACAAGGCCCATCTGCGGGCACTGATGGAGGAGACGAAGGAGCGTAGAGAGTCCTCCGTGCCTACGCGCGACTAATCGAACCTGTGCATTACGCTGTCCATGTCCGATATGCGGCCGCCGCCCAGCGCGACGCCCTCACTTGCAAGCATCTCCTCTTTTACCTCTGTCCCGTAAGCATACCCGCCAACGTCTCCTGTGGACATGACGACCCTGTGGCACGGTATTATGGACGGGTATGGGTTTCTGTTCATGATCCTGCCAACTGCGCGTTGTCCGTTCCTGAGGCCTGCCGCCCTTGCAAGCTCGCCGTATGTGGTGACTTTGCCCTTTGGAACCCTTGCAAGCATGCCGTACACCTTCTGTTCTAACGCTCCAAACCGGCGCGCTATTGGAACTTCTGGTGCCGCCTCCGACAATGATGAGTCTGGTGATGATGACGATGACGATGCCGGCGATGACGATGACGGCGATGACGATGACGGCGATGACGATGACGATGACGGCGATGATAATGATAATGACAATGCCGCCGCTTCTGCCGCCGCCATTGCAGTCGATGATCCTGATGCCCGCTTGTTTCCCCTTGCCGTCCTACTCGGCGCTGCGGTCATACCCTGCTAACCACCTGCATCGATATCTAGGTTGCGAGAGGATATCGTATCCTACTCGGCGCTGCGGTCATACCCTGCTCACCTCCAGCCCCGATTCTGCCAGCAGCCCCCCGATTCTCCCCTTGTCGGATCCAGGAATGCCGCCCCAGTCAAGCAGCGCCTCTGTCGCCGTGCAGTTGCGCTCCAGTATGTGGCGGAACAGCGCGCCGTCTATCTGCGGCATGGACCTCTTTGGGATCACGGTTCCGAGCGCACGCCGGCCGTGCAGAATCTCGTCTGTAAATTTTTGTGGATAGTGTGTCCCGCCAAAACAGATCGCCACCGGGCTGCCCGTATCCACTTCCGATGATATGGTCTCGTGTATCGCGTCTGCCACCATGCCGCATAGTGCGTCGTCGCTCCACTGCTCCGGGGTGGTTCCGACTTCTATGAACAGCGCCGGCCTGCCGAGCGCGCTAGGTCCGTGGTGGGTGGCCTCTATGGTAATGTCAAACTCTCCGAACCTGTCGCTTCTCTCCTTCTCCTCGTGTATCTTGCGCAGGTATGCCCTCTGCAGGTGGGGGTGCGGCAGCGCCACCTCTGAATCGTTTCCGCCGAATTCGGCCCTGCCAAAGTTGCCGGTACTATGGCACGTCAATGCAAGCACGCCGGACTCTGCCGAATGCCTTGATAGAAAGACGTATCCGTCGTATCCCCCGGCCCTTGCCACCTCCGTGTCCTCCAGCCAGTCTGCGGATATGGCGGGGGTGGATATGGTTATCATGTCATAGTGTCTGGAGCGCCAGAAACCCGAGATGCGGGCGTCGTATGCAGATTTGGCATCACCGTCACCCCTGACCGGCCCGTCACTCTCCATATCTGCTGCAAGGCGGGCCGCCATGCGGCTTCCGGCCGGATCGCCGTCAAACGCGACCAACAGTTCCATAAAGAACAGATATAAGTAAACCCTATTAATTTTCCCCGTTGAAGTTCAATCCGAGGTATACGCTTAAGAACATGGCCAACACCATGAAGATGGCCAAAAAGCCTGACCGGGACGAGTATCAGCAGCACCTGAGACTTGTCCTGCTTGGAATCGCCGGCGTGGGCACTATAGGATTCATAATACAGTTCGTATTCTCAGTAATCACGTATGGTAGGTAGAGTTGTCCGAGGAGATAGAGTCGCACCTGTTTGCAATTAGAACCACCGGGGGCCAGGAGAAAGTGGTCATGCGCCTGCTGGAGGCAAAGGCCAACGCCAACAAGGTGAACATACAGTCGGTCATGCTTGTGGAGAACCTAAAGGGATACGTGGTCGTAGAGGCCCTGAGCCCGAACGACGCATTCATGGCCGTCGACGGCGTCCGGCACATCCGCGGGCAGCTTCGCGGGGAGCTAGAGTTTGGCGACATCGAGGGGTATCTGATCAAAAAGTCCACCATCTCGCAGCTCGAGGTCGATAACGTGATCGAGATTACCGGCGGGCCGTTCAAGGGCATGAAGGCCACGATAACCAGGATTGACGCCGAGAAGGAGGAGGCTACGGTGGTGCTGCTTGATGCCGCGTACCAGCTGCCGGTTACGGTGGACGCAAACTACCTCAAGCTCTCAAACGGGACGTGACGGCGATGGCGGCAAAGGGTTAAATTTTTCATAGAAAGGCAGGTTTACAATGGGCGAACAAAAGATTTCATCACTGGTAACGGGCGGAGCCGCATCAGCGGGGCCTCCTCTGGGGCCCGCGCTGGGCCCGCTCGGCGTGAACATAATGGAGGTTATCGGCGCCATCAACGAGAAGACAAAGGACTTTGAGGGCATGAAGGTGCCCGTAACGGTGGTCGTGGACAGCGACACCAAAAAGTACACGATAGAGATCGGCATCCCGTCTGCCGCGGCCCTCGTCATGAAGGAGGCCGGCATACAAAAGGGATCTGGCGCGTCCGGAACCGAGTGGGCCGGCGAGATTACTATGGATGCGGTTGCAAAGGTTGCAGACACCAAGCTAGAGGCCTCTTACGCGTCGTCGCTAAAGTCGGTCGCAAAGACCGTCGTGGGGACATGCCTTGCGCTCGGGGTCAAGATAGAGGGCAAGACACCCAAGGAAATTACGGCCGAGATTGACGACGGCAAGTGGGATGAAAAGTTTGCCTCTTGAGATACGGCTCAGGCCGTAGCGGCTGCAGCGTGGTGTCGGCGGCGGCGATCACAAGTCCGCACCGCGTACTGTATCCTACTGGCGCCTCTCTATCAAATAGGCGGGATCCTTCTCCGTCTTTTGCAGCTCCACCAGCGTTTCTGTGCTCTGTATACCCACTATCTTGCCGATCTTTTCTATCACTATGGAGTGGAGCTCCTCGAGGTTCCTTGCATGCACCCTTATCATGATGTCAAACCGCCCGGTAACCTCGGATATTGACTCGACCTCTTGCGCCTCCATTAGTCTGTCGTGTATGGACTCCTTGAACTTTGGGTCGCGCTTTATCCCCACCGCTGCCCTCACCCCGATGCCGAGTAGGCTGTCGTCTATGATTATGGTGTATTTTTTGATAAGCCTCTTTTTGACAAGCCTCTTTATGCGGCTGTACAGCACCGACGTGCTGACGTCCATGCTTGATGCCAGTGTGGGAATGGAGACGGAACTGTCTGCGGCAAGCTCGTACAGAAGCCTCATATCTAGGCTGTCAAACTGCTTCAACAATCGGCATGAAAATCCCGTGTTAATATACTTAGTTTTTTGCAAAAAATATCGGTTTTTTGCAAATATTGGCTGCCGCCAATGATATCATTGGAATTCTTGCACAAATCCGCGTGCGTGTATGACGTAGGCTGCACGGACCTGCGGGCGCGTCCCGTCTCACTGCAAGGGGGCGCCGCTTTCCCGCGCTCCCGCGACTACGGATCTCATGCCGTCTATCGTGATTCTTGCGACGTCTATCTTTTTTCTGACGTCTTTGACGCTGTTGCCATATACGGCAAAGCCTGCAAGCTCGTCGTACATTTCCACCGTAACCTCGAATATGCGCTCGGCCTCGCCAGCTTTGCCGGATCTCATCATGTCAAGCGTCAGGCGCTTCATCTCGCCTATGGCATCAAGCAGTCCTAGCACGTACGGGACGTCTGCAACCCCGAGCGTTCTGGGTGTGGGAATCCGTTTCTTGCGTACGATGGCAATCAGGCAGGCGGCCTCCGTTATCTCCTGCTCTGGCACCGCGAGGTACTGCCGCAGTCCTCCCTTCCCCGCCTTTGTCTTGTATCTTTTGAGCAGTGTGCGCGCCTGGTCAAGCTGCCTTGCCCCCTGTTCCATGTCACCCCTGTGGACCGACACTATGGACCTGCTGCACAACCCTATGATCCCCCTTGCATTCTTTAGGAGGAACTCCCTGTCCGTGTGGTTCGCCTCGCATTTCTTCATTATGCGCGACAGTTCGGGTCCCGCATTGCTCAGGGCCGCGCCATATGCCATGCCGCTCTGAACTTGTGATATGGAATAAACCTATTGGATGTGCGGGATCGCGCATCTGCCCGGACGTGTAACGAAGAAGAAGAAGAGACTGTAGCTTTCCCCCTCCGCGGCCGGCCTTTCGCGCCAAGCAGGCAGGAACGGGCAGGCGGCAGGCCGACTAGTGGCTTGCCATTGGGCCGTCTGCAGAGCCGCGTGCGGTGGTTCGAGGGCCGCTGCCTGGCTCCGTCCCGTCCGTGACGTCCCATTCGCTCCGCACTAGAGCGTCCGGGACTGGGGGAGCGCCACCCATGCGCGCGCCTGGGGCGGTGGGGGGCCGTCGCCGTCGCCGTCGCCGCCGATATGCTGGACGGCACGGAAGCGTCTTGGCCGGCAAACCCTGCGCGGCGGATCTGCGGTAGGTTACCGATTAGGTTCCCTCCAAGGCCTTCAGCAGCATGTCTGACACGTTGAGGTTCCCCTTCCTCCATGTCAGCATGCAGGATGATGTTTGAGAACATCCT
>JAGWAX010000080.1:0-8532 GCA_021296175.1 Nitrosopumilaceae archaeon
TACTACAGGCCCTGGACTGAGGAGTGCCCCGTCCGGGAGTGCCCCAAGTGCGGGGCGTCGGACTTTGCCGGCGAGGAGCGCACGTTTGACACGTGGATGGACTCGAGCATATCGCCGCTGTTCATATGCGGGTACGCGGACGGCGGGGCGGACGACAGGTTTGAGAGGCTGTATCCGGCCTCCATCAGGCCCCAGGCAAAGGATATAGTCAGGACCTGGCTGTACTATACGCTGCTGCGGTGCGACAAGCTGACCGGTACGGCGCCCTGGTCGGAGGCGTGGATAATGGGGTACGGGCTTGACGAGCACGGGCTGAAGATGAGCAAGAGCAAGGGCAACGCGATAGACCCGCTTCCTGTGATAGAGAGGCTCGGGGCCGACACGTTCCGGTTCTGGAACGCAAGCGAGGTGAACCACGGGTACGACTTTAGGTGCAGCGAGCAGAAGATAGAGTCGGCAAAAAAGTTCCTCAGCAAGCTGTGGAACGTCTCCAGGTTTCTGTCCTCGTTTGAGGTTCCGGACGGGGGGGACAAAGGCTCAGACCTGCTGGTGCAAGACAAGTCAGAGCGCGAGAACCTGCAGGATGCAGACCGGTGGATACTCGGGGAGCTCGACGCGCTGATAGAGCGGTGCCGCAAAGGGTATTCGGAGTACAACTTTTTCATCCCCGCCGTCGCGGTCAGGGAGTTTACGTGGAACGTGTTTGCCGCGCACTATATCGAGATGGTGAAGGGGAGGGCGTACGGGGAGGAGGGCTTCTCGGGGGAGGAGCGGCTGGCGGCCGTGCGGACGCTCCACGCCGTGCTGCACGCCATACTGAGGCTGCTTGCCCCCATCACGCCGTTCATTACGGAATACCTGTGGCAGAGGATGTACGCCGCGCCGGGCGGCAAGAGCATACACCTCGAGACGCTGCCCGGCCGCATGCCCGCGCCGGGCGGCCCCGACGGCGATGACAATATCGTTACCAAAGCGATAACAGAGTTCAACTCCATGGTGTGGAACCGGAAAAAGTCCGAGAACCTGTCGCTAAAGGACGGGATTGCATTGGAAGTCCCGGATACACTAAAGCCGTTTGAGCGGGATCTGAGGGCGATGCACAACATAACGGACAACGGCTAGCCGCGTCTTTTGCGCCGCACCGCGTCCACAAAGTGCCGGTGTATGGCAAGGTCGCCGGACAGCTCGGGGTGGAACGCCGTGCCGATTATGTCGCCCTTGCGGACCGCGACTATCCTGCGCTGCGGGCCGCTGCCGCCGGCATCGGGGGCCGTATCGCCATTATCTCCATCACCACTGCCGCCATCGCCATCACCGCCGCCACCGACGCCAGGCGGCAGCTCGCAGAGCACCTCCACGCCCGGCCCAGTCCCGCATACGACGGGAGCCCGGATAAAGACGCCCTTGAAGTTTGATATCGCAAGGGGCCTGATGTCCAGCTTGGTCTCAAAGGACTGGCGCTGGCGCCCAAAGGCGTTGCGCTGCACTTCGACGTCAAGCACGCCAAGTAGTGACTGCCCGTCGAGCCTTCCGACCGTCCGGTCGTCAGCAGACCTTGCAAGCATGATGAGCCCCGCGCATATGCCAAGGATCGGCATGCCGTCGCCGCTGACCCTTGCCCGTATGGCGTCAAGCACGCCGCCTGCCGCGGAGAGCTTGCCGATGGTGGTGCTCTCGCCGCCTGGAATCACGAGCCCGTCCAGCCTTGCTATCTCGCCGGCGGTCTTTACCGGCAGCACGGCGTCGTCCTCAAAGCCGCGCGGCGCCTTTAGCGCGCTTGATACGGCGGCCACGTTCTCTGCCACGTCGCCCTGTACGGACAGCACGCCTATGCGGACGCCTTTTCTGCTACTGCTGCTACTACTGCTACTGCTACCACTACCACCGCCGCCGCTCATGCCGACGCCCCCCTCTCCTGCATGCGCAAGTCAAGCGTCTTTACGTCCAGCCCCAGCATGGACTGCCTCTCGTCGATCATCTTCTGCGCTTCGCACACCGTGTCGGGATCGTCCCAGTACGTGGTCGCCATAACTATGGACCGCGCCCGCTCGGCCGCGTCATCAGAACTGAATATGCCGGACCCGACGAATATCCCGTCGCATCCGAGCGACATCAGGTATGCAGCGTCCGCGGGGGTGGCAATGCCGCCGGCCGCAAAGTTTACGACCGGAAGCCTTCCCAGCTTTGCAGTCTGGTCCAGCATGTCGTACGAGACGCGGAACTCCCTGGCCAGCCTTATCATGTCCTGCCTGTCCCCGGAGTCTCTGACCGCCCTTATGACGCGCATCTCGTCGTTGAGTTTCTTGATGTGCGTGACGGCCTCGGCCACGTTGCCGGTTCCAGGCTCGCCCTTTGTGCGTATCATGGCCGCGCCCTCCTCTATGCGCCTGAGGGCCTCGGCAAGTGACCGCGCCCCGTTTACAAACGGCGTGGTAAAGTCCCACTTCCATATGTGGTGGGACTCGTCGGCAGGAGTGAGCACCTCCGACTCGTCTACCATGTCGACGTTGCAGGATGCCAGCACCCGGGCCTCGGCCACGTGTCCTATCCGGCACTTTGCCATTACGGGTATCGTAACGGCGTCCATGATCTCCTCTATGGCCTTGATGCTTGCCGTGCGGGCGACCCCGCCTGCGCGCCTGACGTCGGAGGGAAGCTTGTCAAGCACCATGACTGACACGGCGCCCGCCTCCTCTGCAATTCTGGCCTGCTCCGTATTGGTCACGTCCATGACAACCCCGTTTTTGAGCATGTGCGCGAACCCCCGCTTCAGCCTGGTGGTGCCCCGCATGGAGTCGGCAGGGCCGGACTTGTCGCGTACTACTCCGGCCGCGTCACCGCGCTGCCCCGACAGTGATATCATACGTGGGATCAACGCCTCAGGCTATTTTATCTATTTGCCCGCCGGTCCCTGTGCACTATATGGTGCGTGGACAAACAGCACCAACAGAGCCACAGGATGAGATTCAGGCAGATCTCTCTAGTGAGGTTAGAAAAGGACTGCCCAAAGAGCTCGGGTTGGATCCTGAAAAGAGCCACGGGGCGTGATTCTGGCAGATCGAGAATTTGATGAATCCGCACCCACATCAGCCCAATGATCGCCGACATGACAGTCAGCCAAAGGGGTTCGAGCACGGATGTAACATATATGATAATACAAGTATATTAGCGGAGCGGTTTCCGCATTCTCCGCGAGGTTTTGTACTGCGGTTATGTGCTTTGGGGTGGACCCCCCGTACATTCATGCCTGGGCCCATGCGACAGCGGCCCTGCCGCCGGATCGATTTCAGGGGTGTAAAAATGCCCCTTGCAGGCCACGAGTCTGTCAATGCGGCTGTCGTGACATTTGGTTGGCTTAAACGTGCAGGCGCATGAATTCACTTGGCCTTCCTAGACGCGGTTGTCAAAGTAGGGAATCGTGCGTAAATTCTGGATGTTTTGGGAAGGAGCAGGTGGATTCATACTCGACGACTCGAAAAAAATATATCTCTCAACATTGTATGGTATGGTAAGAGCCTGCCGTTGCGCAGCTCTAGGGAAGCAGTTTTCCGCAACTGTGCGGACCTGCTTCCCGCCCTAATGAATCCGGAATCTCGTTTATGCCAAAACCGCGTATTCTACCACCAGAGTGATACATCTTTGGCTCCAGCAGCTTGAACCACCTCTCGAACCTTGCATCTTTCCTGCAATGCCTGTGTACCACGTACGCAACCATGTCCGCCAGCTGAATCAGGTTCCACCTGTCTGATTCAACAAATATCGGATTCTCGATAACGTGACGGCTACCCAGCCGGTTGCCCCTCCTTCTCACCTCTCCCAATATGGCGTTCTCGATCTCGGTTTGGGGAGTCTTTTGACTGGAATCTATGAAGAACAGCCCGTCGTCGGCACGGTTAGGCCGCTGCCTCAAAAAGTACTCAAATCTGCCTGTGAGCCGCCGCCAAGAAGACTTCATGACTGCTGAGGAGAGTCTCCGTCCTAGCCTGTCCTTGAAGACGATCACGTTGATTATGACAATCTCCGATTCGCATGCCGTTTCGACAACCCTTGAAAAGATCTCTTCTTTCTTTGCAAGGTTCAGTCTCAGATCTTCCTTGGCAAAAAACTCCTTGCTGTTCCAAATTTCTTGCGCATGCAGTTCCCATTCGCCTGGCCTATGCCTGGGAAACAGATACTGCTTTACATCGGCAAGTTTCTTTTCTACGGATCTCCAGTCTTTCTCATGAACCAGCACCCCGCTCAAGATATACAGGCCGTTGTCTTGGCTATTGCGCTTTATCTTCGTCTGCCCAGATTCGTCCGCGTACAGGAAATACACAATCATGCTACGGGACGAACAAATAAAAACCGGCACGTTGGGTTACGCTCTCAGTCGCCCCATATAGCGCGATGGACTGTCACCCGGCAATGCACGGAGGCCCGCCCACCGGCCGGCCCGGATACAGCGCAAGGGTGATGACCCCGCCGCCGCCCTCTTGGCGTCGTGGTCACGGCTGCCTCTTCTGCAGGTCCTCTATGATTCCGTCAAGCTCCGACTCCACCATGGTAATTATGGGCGGTATGAATCCGGACGTGACGTTCTGCTCCGGCCAGTGGAGCTGGTTGGTCTTGCCGTTGAGCGTCACCTTTACGTTTGACTTTTGGTACTCTGTCGCGTTCTCAAACACCGGGAACGACTCTGACGGGATGGAGATGAACCCTGTCTCCTTTATGAGGGCCCTGATCTTTGCAAGCTTTGCGTCGTCAAGCTCGGACTTTATGTCGGGCCTGAGGTACCCCTGGTCGGAGACGGTATACTTCATCTCGCCGTCGTTCTTTATGACCAGGATCTCCGTATACTGCGAGCCAACCCGCTCCGTTATGCCGTGCGAGACCTTTTTGAGCTGGTGCTTTGTATACTCGATGTCTATCGTGTCAAAGGAGTGGGCTGCTGACACGGGTATCTCGTTTTTGGTCAGGAGGGGTACTGAGATGAGAAGCGCCATGACGACCGGAATGGCGCCCAGAGCCAGATAGAACGGCCTTACCATGCGGTATGTATGTCGTGTCGTCAAATAAGTTTGATTCCAAGCGCTCTGGGGCGGACCCGGGTCTCCTGCCTGCGGAACCTGAGTATGCAGTGTGACGGGCACGAGTCTTCAACGGATCTGAGTCCCTGCTGTTATGGGTTGCCCTCTAGTCGCTCGATGTGGTATCGCGGATTAGCACCGTCTTGCATCCGGCAGATCTGTAGATGCAGAATGTGCTACGGCCTGATTCTGACGCATGTTCTGTTATGGTCGTTGTGGTGAGTGATGTCGATACGGCCGTCGCATCTGGAAGTGGAAGCTCTACAGACCGAGCGTCAGATGCCGTCTGGATCCATTGGTGAGTACGACCTGGCCCCTTCGCTCTGACTTGGCCCATGTTTGGAACAATATGGCCCGTTATGAATTCATTTGTCGTGCGTAAAAGACCGCCACAGTGTGGAGTTTGTGCCTGATTGGAGGAAGACGTGAGCCCATACCCGCCCACCAGCTATGCTTTTATAATCTGCATTGCTAAATTAAATGGAGACAACTTCACATGGCCAAAAAAATAACCAAAGAAGAGAAAGAAAAGATTATCGAGGATCTTCTAAGCAAACATCACAAGGTGTACGACCGGCTGGCAGAACTGTAGATGTACTATCCCACAGTTCAAGACGTTGAACTCGTCATTGAAAAGCTAAACCGACGTTACAGCATGAACGTGACGATAATCAACAGGGGGCAGCTAGAGTTTGCCTTAGAAAAACCTAAAATGAAAATCTTCGGCCACGAGCATTACAAAGAACTCTACCAAAAATCCGCAGCGCTGATGGAGGCATTGACAAAGTCACACGCGCTAAGCGATGGAAACAAACGGTGCGCTATGATGGTGGCAGAGTTCATGATCAGGGTCAACGACGCAGAACTGGTTTTGCCCCTAAAGACAATCAGACTGTCGGTAGATACGGCAATGGATGAGCATGATGTGCTAACAGAAGAGATCGAACAGTGGTTCAAAGTCCACATTGCAAAAAACAGCGATCAATTGTCCATAATGTTGGCGGAGCATATAGCAGAGGAATCCGTCATAAACAACCTGTTAAGCCAAGAAAGGTATAAAGAAGCATCCGAGCTGGTGGACAAATGGCTGGCCTTTGATAGCTATCCGGAACATAAGGTAAAGTGGCAGCAGCTTGTACGTAGATGGAAAACAAACAAACCAACCCAAAACACAGACAAAATTCATGAAATGACCGTCTGGGATGTGGTCGGTAACATAAGCCAATACGAGATCCGACATCCGGCCCATAATTACAATACAATCACAAATATTGAGGATCTGCGTGTAGTCGGCCACACGCTAGAAGAGTTGGAAAGATACGAGAAGATAATACAAGCACATGAAAAGAAATTGGCGAATACGGATAATCTCCAACTGCTATATGGTAAAGGATACATTCTGGAACAATTCGGGCGAATAGACAAATCATTATCAGTATATGATAAGATTATAAGTGTAAAGCCTTCCGAAGGACACGCATACTATCATAGAGGAATATTGTATGGTGCGTTTTTCAAAGAACACGAAAAAGCCATTGAAAATTTTCAAAAATGCATAGAATTAGAAGAGCAAATTCAGGCAGCAGGTGATTATATTGCATACGAACTATTCCTATTGAACAAATATGAGCAAGCAATAGAACAATGTGATGAAAACATGCAGCGGAGTGAGAAAAACCCCACATCTTATTGGATCAGGGGGGCATGTCTGGCAGAAAAAGGTAGATTAGATGACGCGGAAATGACGGCGAGAAAAGCGCTGGAACTGTACCCCGATGACCCATTGAATCTATCTGGTCTGGGAATCATACTGTCAAAGAAAGGCAACAATACTGAATCAATAAAATATCATAAACGTGCTGTGTTTGTAAAACCGAAGTCAATTGGATTCAGATTTAATTTAGCAAAAGCGTATTTCAAAATAAATCAAATGGATGACGCTGAAAAAAACTATAAGATGGTTTTAGAAATGGATGAAAACTATGTTGAAGCATTGAACGATTATGGTGCACTGCTCTCAAACAGGGGGGAGTATAACAAAGCATTGGAATACCTGAATAAGGCACTTGATATCGAACCGACGCACGTGGAAGCGCTGACAAATACTGGAATTACATATGCCAAAATTGACGACTATGAAAATGCAATTAAACGCGTCAACAAGGCCATACGAATGTACCCAGAAAAGGCGTATGCATTGTATTGCAAATCTGTGATTTTAATGGAGCAAAACAAAATTGACGACGCACTGATCTGGATTGAAAAGACTATCAAGGTGGACAAGGATGCAAAGAAAACGTTCTTGGAAGATCCTACGTTTGAAAGGATTAAAAACTCTGAATCGTTCAAAAAATTAATGGAATAGAGCTTCTGTAGGATCCAGAGTTGCTCTCTGCTACCGCTGTATGAATGCGATGGGCGACATGGCCCTGCGGTGCCTCACCCCATGCAATACGCTGGCACGAAGATTAGCGCCATCAGTGAGTTTGCCGCGCAAAGGCGAGGCGGGGCATCGGAGTCTATCATGGAGGACGCGTGTGGACTTTTGTTGTTTCTGGTGCTTGACTTCGGATCACTTGGAGATGCCGCTACCATCCTGCCGCCACGCGCGGTACCGGTCTTGGACGCCCAAAATATTGGCGGTCTGCTTGTCCGCCAGTTCGAAAGCTGCGCACGTCTATAGGGCGCGAAGCACATCTAAACAGCAGCTCGAATTGTCCCATTTATTCAAAAGGGCGTGTAACCCACACATACGTAGGAGTTGAACCATCGCAACAACTACGGCTAGGGTGTTATCATGCTTTCACTCAGGTTGCTTGAAAATTTGTGCCTGTTTGTCGGCATTCTGAAGCCTCACAGGCATGAACCTAGTGTGTACGACGGCTGGCATGGACTCGAGTCTCTGTGCTATGTGGTACGGCCTATCTTTGCCGAAGGAAGACCTGCCTACAAAAAACCACTTCGAGCCGGGTTGTGTCACAAAACGGGTCTCCATATAGCTTAAAATTCAAGCATGCAGTCGTAATACCGTGGGGTCGTAGCCTAGCCTGGTAGGGCGACAGTATCTACACAGATCACCGCTAAGGGCTCCAGAGGTAAACTAAGCAAACTGACTCACGGATGATGTAAGTTTGGAGCTGTAGTGACCCGTAGGTCGCCGGTTCGATTCCGGTCGGCCCCACGTCTCCCTCACAGCGCGGTCACGCGGACTGCGCGCAGTATACACATGGGACGGCTCCCCCTCATCCCCGCAACAGTCAGTACGGTTCGTGACTGCGTGCGGAACCGAGGTCACGCGCCCTGCCCGTCACGCCCCCGCTTGAGCACGTTCAGGGCGGAGCCCGCCTCAAACCACCCTATCTGGAGCTTGTTGTACGAGTGGGCCAGCCGTATGTCTTCTGACTCGCCGTCCGAGTGCGTTATGGTGCATGCTACGGGCCTGCCCGGCTCCATGTGCGACAGC
>JAGWAX010000080.1:8570-9044 GCA_021296175.1 Nitrosopumilaceae archaeon
GTCAGGGCCAGCACCCCCTGCTTTTTGAGGTTGGTCTCGTGTATGCGGGCGAGGCTCCTTGCAATGACTGCCGCGCATCCCAGATACCGCGGCGTCATTGCGGCGTGCTCCCTGCTGCTGCCCTCGCCGTAGTTGTGGTCCCCCACTATGATCCATTTCATGCGCTGCTCCTTGTACTGCCTTGCAATTACCGCAAACTGCTCCGTTTTGCCGGTCAGGGCGTTTTTTCCAGAGCCCACGTCCCCCGTGAACGCGTTTACGGCACCAAGCAGCAGGTTGTCGCTCAGCCTGTCGAGGTGGCCCCGCAGCGACAGCCACGCGCCGGCAGGCGAGATGTGGTCGGTGGTGCACTTGCCGCGGGCCTTTGCCATTACGGGCATCTCCTCGTAGTCCTGGCCGTCCCACGGCTCAAAGGGCTCCAGTCTCTGCAGCCTGCCGCTGTCCGGGTCTATCACTACCGTTATGCTCTCAGAG
>JAGWAX010000080.1:9148-11527 GCA_021296175.1 Nitrosopumilaceae archaeon
TCGTGGGGTCAAACGAGAGCCGGCCCCCCAGCGACAGCGCTATGACCATCTCGGGGCTGCCGATAAAGTTCAGGGTAGAGCGCCTGCCGTCGTTGCGGCCCGGAAAGTTGCGGTTGAACGTCGTTACGATGGTGTTCTCGGCGCCGGGCTCGAGCTCGGGCCTGTCCCACTGCCCTATGCAGGGCCCGCAGGCGTTTGCAAGGACGGTCGCGCCTATGCCCCGCAGCGACTCCATCTGCCCGTCGCGCTCGATCGTGGCCCGTATCTGCTCGGAGCCCGGCGTTACGAGCAGCGGCACCTTTGACGCGATGCCGAGTTTGCTTGCCTGCTCTGCCAGGCTGGCCGCGCGCGACATGTCCTCGTACGAGGAGTTGGTGCAGCTGCCGATCAGCGCCACGGAGATCTCGTCGGTGTACGAGTTTGACTCCACGTCCCCGGCAAGCCCCGAGATGGGCCTCGCCAGGTCCGGCGTGTGCGGCCCCACGATGTGGGGCTCCAGCTCGGAGAGGTTGATCTCTATCACCTGGTCAAAGTATCTTTCGGGGTCGCCCGCAACGCCGGGGTCGGCCACAAGCAGTCTGTCCGCGTACTCGCCTGCCAGCTCCGCGATCTCGGCGCGCCCCGTCATCCTCAGGTATGCTGACATCCTCTCGTCGTACGGGAACACGGAGCAGGTCGCGCCTATCTCCGCGCCCATGTTGGTAATTGTCGCCTTGCCCGTGCAGCTTATCGACGAGGCGCCCTCCCCAAAGTACTCTACTATCGAGTTGGTGCCGCCGGATACAGTCAGGGTCTCGGCCACCTTTAGTATGACGTCCTTGGGGGCCGCCCATCCGCGCAGGGAGCCGGTAAGCTTGACTCCGATCATCTTCGGATACAGCAGCTCCCACGGGCTTCCGGCCATCACTTCTGCGGCGTCAAGCCCCCCGACCCCGACTGCCACCATGCCGAGGCCGCCCGCGTTCGGGGTGTGGGAGTCGGTGCCTATCATCAGCCCCCCCGGGAACGCGTAGTTCTCAAGCACCACCTGGTGGATTATGCCGGCGCCCGGCTTCCAGAACCCGCACCCGTACCTGGCCGCGGCGGTGCGCAGAAACTCAAAGACCTCGTTGTTCTTGCCAAGCGACGTCTTCATGTCCTCCTCGCCGCCGGACTCGGCCCGTATCAGGTGGTCGCAGTGGACCGTCGTGGGTATCGCGACGCGGCCAAGCCCGGTCTGCATGAACTGCAGCATCACCATCTGCCCCGTCACGTCCTGCAGGGCGACCCTGTCGGGCCTCAGGAACACGTAGTCCTTGCCCCTTGCGATGGGTCCGGACGGTGCGCAGTCAAGGTGCCCGGCCAGTATCTTCTCGGCCAGGGTCAGCGGCCTTGCGCCGTTGCTGATGCTGCTGCTGCGGCGGTACCCGTCCAGCCTCTCGGACATTGCGCCGTATACGCCGCGCACCATCTCAAGCGTGGTCTTGCTCATTATTGTTACAAGCTGGGTGGGGGCCGGCCCGAATTTAACTCTAGACTGCGCCGCTGCATTGGAACGGCGTGGATGCTGCAGGCGCTGCTGCCGCCGCGGCGTCCTGCCGCCGCCCTCCCAAACAATATACAATTATAAGCAAAAAGCGGCTATATAGGGCGTTGTCAGCCACTTCTCGCACCGCCACAGGGAGCCGCGCATAATGGTCAACAAGGGCTTTCCAAAGTTCGGCATGTCGCAGGCAGGCGCGTTCGTGGCGGCCCTCAAGAACTACAACCTGCCGGACTTTATACTTGTAATGATAGCAAAGGAGTGCAGGTCCGACCTTCTGGAGCGCGGCAGGATAGACGACCGCCTGCAGAGCATGAACGACGATGCGCTCTCGATGCTCCACAGGATATTCGTAGAGTGCGAGGAGGACGAGGCCGGCAAGTACGCCCAGTACAGGTTCTACGCGTTCGTATCCAGCGTGTACCACAAGTGCGCCGTGCTGGTCAACGAGACGATACCCGGCGCGTCGGGCAAGAACCACCGCGTCCAGGTCGCGGTAAAGAACGCGGGGGGCGTGTACATCGCCGTCGCCACGAACAAGGCCACCGGCAACCCGGTGGGCGCAAAGGACACTGAAAGGTTCTACAAGGTGGTCGACGACATAAAGAGCGGCGAGCAGGGGACCATGCTGACTGACGCCATATACGGATCCTCCACCGGGTTCAAGAGGGATGCCACAAAGGAGCTTGCAAGGCTCAACGGCCAGAGGCCGGACGACCCGGAGAACAGGCTGGAGTTCAAGGCGGCAAACTTTGAGAATACCATATACTCTGTGACTAAATGCTGATCAGCCGGACTCGAGCGCGGACGCGTCCATAACAAGGAACGACGGCCTCTCCTCCGTAATATTGTGCGAG
>JAGWAX010000011.1:0-17031 GCA_021296175.1 Nitrosopumilaceae archaeon
GTCCGTACCCGGTACGGCAAAGGTCAGCCCTCCGGCGACCATGATTGCCATTAGCGTTATGCTAGTATATTTTCTGTAGATTTCGTTTTGCATGTTATTAATGGCCTGTCGAAAAAATTTACTTATAAGCGTGATGGACGATTGGTTCATGGTTCTAGGCACGGGATGCGTGCTGCAGGCACGTTGTATGGTTGTTTCATGTTTGTACCAAGACGCGGCGGCCGCCAGAGATCGGAGGGCGGCACGGTCGCAGGCCAGCGGCTAGACAGACGTCCATCCGCCGGTCCGGGCACGCCACCGTTTGGACTTGCAGATCTTGGCGGTTCCATCTCTTGCAGAAGGAGAGAGGGCCCAGCATACCATACCACGACCCATGCATATGCGGCAATGCTGCCGTCCTACATCTTGAACCCTTGGGAGCTACCGGCAGTGTCCTAGTTTTGTGTCGTTTTGGATCCCTCGCCACCTGCGCGCTGCCCGCCGTTGTAGGCTGGGTTGTTTGCGCGGGATGTCCTAATCGCGTAGCTGTCCCGATTTTTCGATCCGCGTCCTTGTTTTCTCCCTTTTCCGTCTTCCCCCTCTCCCCTTCCTCCCGGCCCGAACCAGTCTCTGGCCGAACAAGTCAAATTACGCGGGGGATCACCCCAGCTGATCTGCCGGCTAGAACTGCCATCCTTCGGCCCTGAACATGCCAAGGTATGAGAGAAATTCCAGGTCGTATTTCTGGCAGACGAGTGGAATTACAACCTTGTTGCCTTTTAGTTTCTCCTCTGTTACAACCACGGCCTTTGATGGCATGAGGCTCCGTTGCGCAGGTTTCATGACGGATACGGCAAGTCCAATTATGAATGCATCCGCGTCGTTTTTGTCGCTCCTCTTTGCCAGGCCCGGATATTCACCTAGTACCTGCTTTACGATTAACATCACGGCTTTATCCACTGGCGGAACACCTCTTCATGAGCTTGGGCCCAGTCTGCCAGCGCGTCGCTTCCGCGCTGGATCTCATGCAGGACCTGCACGGGGGCTATCAGCCGTCGTTCAGTTATCAGGGATTCCAACCGGTTCCACGCGGTTGGATAGACGCCCAGCGGGGTGGAGCGTACCAGGCCGATTAGCGACGAGCTGTCCATTATGTAGCTGACAGATGCCATTTTTATGCACGTTCCAGAACCTTGCCCAAGCTCTTTGACTTGATTGAGAGATATTTCAGGGCGCCCGCATACGTTATGAGATCACGTTCCAGATTAACCGCGATTAATGAGGCAAACCTGCGCCCGACTCTGGACATGCACCGCCTGTCGGGCGGCGGGGCGCCTTTTGCGGGTTTTGCGCTCCTGTGCTTGCTGGGATCGTACCGGCTTAAAGTAGTGCGAAAGTCCGGCTTGGCAATAAGCTCCAGGTCCAGCATCTTTCTCAAAAGAAACGCCTTGCTTATGTTGAATTTTTTGGAGAACTTTCCTAGGATCGCCGTGTCGATAAGGTAGTCGCGGGCAACGCCGCTTAATGCATTTTTGAATTGTTCCTCAGGCAGCAGGAATGCGGATGCAAACCCATCACACCATTCCTCTATGTCGTTCCTAGACGCCCCGGATTCCCCCGGCATGTCTATCACGGACTCTCCAAGGAGTACGTGTCCAAACTCGTGCATTATGGTAAACAGTCTTGCCTCCGGTGCGTCTTTGCTGTTCAGGACGACCACCGGAGGCGTGTCGTCCTCGTCTGCAAGCGCGAACCCCCTTGCGTCTTCAATGGGAAACGAGAGCTGAAAGACAAGAATGCCTGCATCCCCTAACCTATCCCTCAGATAGTTTAGTAGCTTGCGCACATTATCGAACTCCAGCTGCCTGTCCCATGACAAACCAAACAGGATCCTGTACCTTGCTGCAACAAGGGCGGGATCCTAGTCTATGCCCGTTCTTACGATGTCAAGCTCCGCCCTGCCGTCTATATTTGAAAAGAGCTTCCTCCCGATCTC
Source organism: Nitrosopumilaceae archaeon (assembly GCA_021296175.1). Classification (GTDB taxonomy): domain Archaea; phylum Thermoproteota; class Nitrososphaeria; order Nitrososphaerales; family Nitrosopumilaceae; genus Nitrosopumilus. The sequence goes on from JAGWAX010000011.1 coordinate 1,976, forward strand.
CTGAAGGTATCGGGAATCATGTATCGCCAGAAGGGTTTTTTGTCAAAAACGCCCTTCCCGCCCGGCAGGAACCGATAGTCCCTCGGCAGTGGCTTCTCAGGCTGTGGCTCCGGGAGCAGGAATGCGGCAAGGGAGCACTTGTATGATGATGACATTTTTTTAAGCTGGGGTATGGTGGGTGCCCTTCCACCCGATTCGAGCTCGGATATTATCTGAGGGCTTGTCTTCAGTCTTTCTGCAATCTCGGTTATGCTCCAACCGGAACTCTCCCTGAGCCATCCGAGTACCGCGGGATTTACCTCGATAGTCTCTGATTTGGCCATGTCATCCTCCGGTTATGGGGCCGCGGCCGTTCCTGCGGCCCGCAAGAGTTTGACTACCGTGTCGGTCTGCTGCATTGCACGTGAGAGGAATGACAGGAATATTAGCTTTCGACGTCCAGAAGACTTGGTTGCGGTTTCTGCCCGAACAGCCGAATGGTGGTTTCTGCAGGCATGAATCGCGCGACTGGAGCCTTTGCCCCTGCCCGCGACACGGATGCGATTGGCATATGACGGCGCATGCGGCTAACAGTCAGTGACTAAGCCCACAATGTTTTAGAGCGCCGCGTCGTACAAGCGCGTGATGGATCTCTTTCTGGATATCGAGACCGCGCCGGACATGACCGCATCGGAGTACGCGGACGCGGACAGGCGCATAGAACAGGGCACGCTCACGAGACAGTCGGATCCCGACACGTACTGGAAGGTGAGGAAGGGGGCCCTCAACGCGGTAGACGGCAAGGTCATACTGATCGCGTACCAGCTCGGTGAGCACGGCCCGGTACGCCGCCTCGCGGAGTGGGAGTCGGACGAAAGGACGATACTCACGGAGTTTTACGGGGTGCTCTCAAGGTTCCAGAGGATCAGGGGCTTTCGAATCATAGGGCACAACCTGACCCGGTTCGACCTACCGTTCCTGTACACTAGGATGCTGCGCCATAACATAGACGGCGAGCGCGAGATATACCGCAGGCTGGTGGAGGGGGTGGTGGTATGCGACACGCTGCAGATGCATTTGCCGCTCAACGATTATGACATAGCAGGGCTCAGGCACGACACGCTGATGTACGCGCACGGACTGCCCGTCAAGGAGACCTCCGGGGGCGACGAGATACAGCACTATTTCGACGGTGAGTACGGGAAGATACTAGAGTACTCGAAGAGGGAATTCCTGTATGCCGAACTGTTTGCGCGGATGAAAAGCCGAGGCATGGTGTCCGCTGAGAGGCTGAAGGGCGCCATAGAGGAGATGCAGAAGAGGCGTCAGCAATATGAGGGAGGGGGCGGTCTGCAGGACACGGACGGCAGGCCCACCGCTTGACGGTTACGGCCTGCAAGTCGGCGCGCGGCACAAACAGTGGCCCGGCGGCGGCTACTGCCATGCGGGCCGCAAAGACTTTTTTTGACCGCATATCGGCGCGGTACCATGTGGCGCACCCCAACGGGAACGCAGAAAAAGCCGTCTGACGCGCACGCCGAAGGCATCGCAAGGAACCCGGACGACTATCGCGTACTGGAAAAGGTTCCCCTGCGTTACGACGACGTCCCAATAAGGTTTGCAGAGCCGCACCATGACGACACCACCGTCGTTATAGTGGACTTTGAGACCACGGGACTCAGCCACGACACGGACAAGGTCATAGAGATCGGCATGGCCCGGTGCCGTTACGACTCAGAAGGGAGGCTCGCGGGAATAGACGAGATACTTGACATGTTCGAGGATCCCGGCGAGCCCATATCTGACAACATAACAAAGCTGACCGGGATAACGGACGACATGGTGCGCGGCAAGCACATCGACGCGGACAAGGTGCGCGACATGATCCGCGGCGATCCCGTAATGGCGGCCCACAACGCAAAGTTCGACCGCCCGTTCTTTGACCGCATCGTTCCAAACGACCACAGGTGGAAGTGCACCATGGAAGAGATACCGTGGTGGGATCTGGGACACGGCACGCGTGGGCTGGGCGAGCTCTTGATGCGCGAGGGGTGGTTCTTTGACCACCACAGGGCGTACGCGGACTGCCTTGCGACCGCGTGGCTGCTAGGCGTGGTGCCGGGCAGCCTGAACCTCATGCTGGAGCCGTCCGTAAGGGTGGTCGCCCACGGCAACAGCTTTGACGTCAAGGACAAGCTAAAGGGCCGGGGATACAAGTGGAACCAGTCAGAGAGGTACTGGTGGACCAGCACCAAGGACGGCGCGGACGGGGAGCTGGAGTACCTGCGCGGCCTGTACCCGGACGGTTACAAGGCCAGGGCAGTAGAGATCGATTCGCGCGCGGCGTACAAGCTGCCAGACAGCTGACCCGGGACTGCGGCGATGCGGTTTCTTGGCCGGCCTGGAAAAATATCCTCTTCCACTTTAGAAAAGAAGCGGCAACATGGTATGGCACAGGACAATGGAAGTGGGCAGGGGGGAAGATGCAGGGGGGGGTCATGGCACTAACTAGAAGGCCGGCATACCATGTAGAGGGCCCGGTACTATGCGGCGAACCGGGAGGCGTCCATCACGTTGAGCGCCAGCAGCGACAGGCTTCCGTCAGGCTCCTTCCGAAACACGTTGAGCGCGGCGTTTGCGATCTCGGCGTGCAGCAGCCGCTCGGGCGATATGCCGGCTATCTCGCCGAGCATGGCCTTTATCGGGTCCATGTGCGTGACAAGCACGGCGTTTCCATTATCATCATCATCATTATCATCGGCGCCGCCCTCACCGCCGGCAGAGCCGCCGCCTGACACCACTTCGGACATTATCCCGGTGACGCGCCTCCTGACCTGCTCAAACGTCTCCACCCCCTTGTGCGCAATCTCGACGTCCCCCCCGTAGAACTTTGCAAATATGTCGTCGTGGCCCGACACCACCTCCTCAAACGTCATACCGGTAAACTTGCCCATGTCGATCTCAGTCAGCCGCTCGTCGACTACGACCGGTACTCCGCACTCCTCGGATATCATCCGCGCGGTCTCGGCCGCCCTCTCAATCGGGCTCGAGTATATTGCAGACACGCCTGCAGACGCGAGCATCTTGGCCGCATGCTCCGCCTGCCTCACACCCTCCGGCGTCAGCGGGACGCCGTCCATGCGGCCGGCAAGCATCCTCTTCACGTTGTTCCGGGCCTGGCCGTGCCGGACCATTATGACGTGCCGCACCAAGGTATCCGCGCCTCGAATAGAGATAATAATAAGTCATATGGTCATCCGGTGAATGGCCAAGACCGTCGGGATAATAGGGGGCACCGGAGGAATGGGCAAGGGGTTTGCCATGAGATGGGCCCAGAACCACCCCATACTGATAGGCTCAAGGGACGCGGCAAGGGCCTCGGATGCGGCCGCGGCATACCAGAAGGAGGCCGACACCATATACGGCGGGCAGGCCAGAAGCATAACTGGTGATGCCAACCCCGTGGTGGCCGGGAACAGCGACATTCTGATACTTTCAATACCGTACGGCAACATCGACGCCACGTGCCCGGGGATACTGCCCCGCGTCAGGGACGGCTGCACCGTGGTGTCGCCCATAGTCCCCATGGAGAAGACCGACGTGGGGTTCGAGTTCATCCCGATCAAGCACGGCGCAAAGACGTCGCACGAGTCCGTCGCCGCCCACATGAAGGACGGCGGCAGGAGTTTGGTGTCGGCGTTCCACGTGATATCCGAGAAAAAGCTTGCAAACCCCGCGGTTGCACTCGACTATGACATATTTGTGTGCGGCGACGATGAGCGGGCCACGGACGAGATATGCGGGTTCATATCGGAGATAGAGGGGCTGCGGCCGATACTGCTGGGCCCCGGCAAGCTGGCATACATGGCCGAGATCGCCACCCCGCTTTTGCTCAACGCCATGATACGGAACAAGATGAGAAACCCCGGCATAAAGCTGGTATGACTATACTGATGGCTAGACGGTATGGCTAGGCGGTATTACACAGACGGTATGACGCAAAGCTAGTATGACGCATGACGATGTCGGGATCATGAGCGGGGGCGGGGGCGAGTACAGGCGCAGGGGCAGAAACTGGTACACGGCAGTCGGGACGCTGTTTGTAATAATGGCATGCATAGTTTTGGTGCAGCAGCTGCTGGTGTGGGGCCCCGAGTTCGTGGCAGACTTTCTGACAAACGCCGAGATAACCAACGAGAAGGTGTCCGCCGGCATGCTCGGGTTCGGCGCCTTTATGATTATAATGGGGTTCAGGCGCAACGCGCCCACAGGGGGGCCCGGCATACAGTGACTACAGGGCACGCCAAGGAGCAGGTGGAGCGGTTCCTGGAGGCGCAGCAGACGATGCGCCTTGCCACTATACGCGGGGACGGCACGCCGCACGTGGTGCCGGTGTGGTACCTGTACGAGAACGGGGCCTTTTACGTCGGCACCCATACGAGAACCGCAAAGGCCAAAAACGTGGGGGAGACGGGGCGGGCCGCGTTCTGCATCGACGTCGGGGTGCACTCCCCGGACATATTCGGGGTGTCCGGACACGGTAAAGCCTCACTTCTCAGGGATGACGTTGCCGCCATTGCGTCCAAAATACTCTCAAGGTACTATGACACGGTTGACGACCCGGCCGCGCAGGAGCTGCTGGCGGACACCGACTGTATCATACGCATCATACCGGACCGCATGGCTAGCTGGAGCTACTAGTCATGAAATCCTCGAGCTTTGACATGGCCGACTCTAGCACCGGAATGTCGGGCAAATACACTATGCGGAAGTGCCCCGAGCCGTACCGCTCGCCGAACCCCGAGCCGTGGACTGTAAGCACGCCCTTTCTCTCAAGCAGCGACATGACAAAGTTCTTGTCGCCGCCGAACCTCTCGGCGCAGTTCTCCACCTTTGGAAACGCGTAGAACGCCCCCCTCGGCATGGCGCACGATATGCCGGGAATCTCGTTGAGCCTCGGGATGATATAGTCGCGGCGCCTGCGCACCTCTGATACGAACTTTCCGATATAGTCCTGCGGCCCGCGCAGCGACTCTAGCGCGGCGTGCTGGAACGGCAGGTTCGTGGTTATGCGCACCCTTGCAAGCTTTGGCAGGTTCTCCCGGATGCCGTCAAGGCGCTCGGACGCGCCGTTGAAGGCCACGTATCCCATGCGCCACCCGGTCATCAGGTGCACCTTTGAGAAGCCGTTGAGTATTATGACGGGGGCCGTGCCGGCCACCCCGCCCACCCCGGCAAACTCGCCGCCGTCAAACGTGATATAGTCGTATATCTCGTCGCATATCAGGTACAGGTTGTGCTCGTCGGCGATGCGGACCATCTCGGCAAGGCTCTCCTTGTCAAACACGACGCCGCTGGGGTTGTTGGGGCTTATCAGGCATATGGCGACCGTTTTTGGCGTGATCTTGGACTCGATGTCCTCCATGTCGACTGATGACTCCTCGAGGTTCATTGCAAACTCCACCGGCGTGCCGCCGCGCAGGCGCACGTAGGACGCGTACGGGGGATAGTAGGGGCCGGGCAGCAGCACCTCGTCGCCCTCCTCGACTATGGACGATATCACCATGTCGAGCGCCTCTGAGACGCCGTTTGTCACTACCACGTCGTCGGCAGATACGGACAATCCCTTTGCGGACTCTTTTTTGGCGATGGCCTCCCGCAGCTCCGGCAGGCCCTCCGACGGGGCGTAATAGTTCTCGCCTTCGTTTACGGCGTTTATGAGCGCCTGCCTGACGTTCTCGGGCGGCTGGAACCCGAACTGCACGGGGTCGCCTATGTTCAGATAGTCTATCTCGACGCCGCGCCGCTGCACGTCGCGCGCCGCCGATACGATGTCCCTGATGGCGTACTCCACGCCGGCTACCCTCTTCGATACCTTCAAGGAGCTAGGCAGGTATTTAGACGTCTAAAAGCTTTCTCTTTTCGGACTCGTTGCACAGTCTGGATAGTGCGGGCGGCTTCGGACCGCCAGGTCGAGGGATCGAAGCCCTCCGAGCCCTCCTCCTCTTATTCTTTAACCTACATTCAGTGACAAGTCATCCACATGCACATCATGCCGTCCCGCCGAGATCATGGCTTAACACCAAGATCTCCCTGGAACTCTTGTTGCTGGACATGCCGTACTTCCACTCGGGCCTGACTATGGCATAATCCGAATAGAGCGACAGTATTTCAGGCGTGTCATTATATGACAGGATCCAGTTGTCGCGGCCGTAAAGGATCCCGGCCAGTCTCTCGTGGTCAAACCCGTTCTGCATGTCCCCCCTGCGGCCGTAAAGCCCGGTGCCTCCCAGCATATACGGCGGGTCAAGGTAGAGCAGTGTATCGTCCGCTCCCGCTATGGAGTCCTCAAAGCCCATGCAGTCCACGGAAAAGTTTTCCACGCAAAAACGCTCCAGCCTCTCTATCGAGGACTCGGTAAAGCGCGGGTGCCCCGGCGACATCCCGCCGGAGAGCGTGGTTCCTGAAAACGACGCCCTGTTCAGGACAAAGTATATCGCGGCCCTCCTGTATGAGGAGCGGGAGCCGTGCTGGCCCTCCTGCAGGTCATAAAAGTCGGATCTCGTTAACGGGTGGTACTGCTTTGCAGTCTCTGCCAGCTTCTTGGGGTCTTTTAGCAGGCACCGCCAAAAGTTGACAAGCGGCTCGAATATGTCGTACCCGCGGACTGTGATGCCCGCCGACGCGCACGCTATCTCCAGCGAACCGCCCCCCAGGAACGGCGAGACCATTCTTTTCGTGTCCTCCGGTATGTGCTTGGAGATCTCAGACACGCCCCTGGACTTGCCGCCGCAGTACCTGAGGGGCGAGCGCGGCCGTGCGGACTGCATAGTCATGAACGCATGCACCGCCGGCCGGAGGCACGGATCCGGGGCAATATGCTTTCCATACGCGCGCGATCCACGCGATAGGAACCAGGGCGGCTCAAATTATGCCTATTGATGGACATTCATGTGGCAATAGTAACCATTCAATCTTCCCATCTCCTTTCCTCCCCTTCCCCTGCCCCCCCCCAACCCCATTCGGCCGATATCCTCGCATGCGGGCCCCCAAACCGGCCGTGCGCCCAACACCCGGTTGGGACATTTGGAGGGCCGGCGCCGGCTGTGTGATGATATGTCAGCGGGCATATATGTCCATTGACATATGATCAGTTTTATCCCTAGATTATGTATATAATTCCCCCTGCCTTACACGACGTGATGCCAGGCATAGGACTGATCAAGCGGCGCCTAGAGACGGAGGCCCAGGCAGTAGCGCTGGCCACGTCACACATACTAAAGGAGCATAATCTGGCAGGCGGAGAAAAAGGGAAGGAAGGCTCGGCAAGTGCGGTCAGTACGCTTGAGACCAAGTATGACGCGGACTCGGGGGATTGGTATGTCGCGCTGGGGTGGAGCGGCGGCAGGCGGGCCGTCATACAGATGGACTCCATACTGGGCACCGTAACTGACGTCAGGGAGGTATGAGCATGGACGCGCTTGTCATGGGCGGCTCCAGGGGGATCGGCAGGGCGATTGCAGACGCGCTGTCCGACGCTGGCATTAACGTGTATGCGGCATCAAGGCGCGACGTCGACACTTCGGATCTTGAAAGTGCAAAAAAGTTTGCCGAGGCGCACAGCGGCACCGACGTACTGGTGCTGAACACGGGCGGGCCTCCCCCGAAGACGTTTGCCGAGGCGACGGAGCAGGACTGGCAAAAGTACCACAACCAGCTGTTCCTGGGATTCTGCACGATCCTGCGCAACGTCAGGGTGAACGACGGCGGCTACATATTTTTGATCAGCTCAAGCGTGATAAAGGAGCCCGACCCGCGCCTCGTCATCTCCGCCGCGTACCGCGCGGCCTTTGCAGAGGTCCTCAGGGTGCAGAGCCGCACCGAGTATGCGAAACGTGACATCACCTGCGTTACTATAGCGCCGGGCCCGATCAACACGGACCGCACACGCGAGCTTGTCGACGATGTGGAAGAATTCCAGAAGCAGCTGCCCATGGGGCGGCTGGGCGAGCCCGGCGAGATAGGCCAGTTCGTGGCCGGCATAGTGAGCCGCAGGATAAAGTACCTGTCAGGCGCCGTGATAAACTTTGACGGGGCCGCCGCGCGTAACGTCTTTTAGGCGCAGTTGTCGCGTGCGGCCGTCCGGCCGCAGGATCGCGCAGAGGCAATACTAGACATATATTATTTCACGCGTGACCACATCCACTTGCTTGACAAGCATACATTGGAGAGGGTCGACACGGGCCGGATGCACGAGGCGTACGACAGGTGGCCCCGGATCGCGGCCGAAGCGTACGAGCCCCGCCCGGACCAGGGCGCCGTCACGTACGGGGACGACATCACGCACATCGTGTTTGCTGGAATGGGGGGGTCGGGCGCCGTGGGGGACCTCTTCTCCGCGGTACTCTCAAAGACCGCGGTGCACGTTACAGTAACAAAGGGGTACGAGCTGCCAAAGACGGTCGACAGAAACACGCTGGTGGTCGCGACAAGCGTCTCGGGGGAGACGCCGGAGACGCTGGCCGCGCTCGAGGCGGCCGCCAAAACCGACGCGCGGGTGGTCGGCGTGTCGTCGGGCGGCAGGCTGGAGCGGCTCTGCCGCAGCAGGGGCCACGAACACATACCCATCGGGCAGGACCACTCGCCCCGGGCGTCGTTTGCGCGAGTAGTCTTCTCCATGCTGAGGGTGCTTGAGGACGTACTGCCATTGCGGAGGGGAGACGTCACGGAGGCCATAGGGCGCCTGCAGGAGACGGGCCGCGTGATATCGTCTGACAACATAGGCGGCGGCGACAATATATCTCGGCGTACCGCGGAGCGCATGGCCGCCGTGCCGCTGATATACCACCCGTTCGGGCTGCGGGCAGCTGCCATCAGGTTCAAAAACGACCTGCAGGAGAACGCAAAGACGCACGCGATAGTAGAGGACGTCCTGGAGGCCTGCCACAACGGGATCGTGGCATGGGAGGCGCCCTCCGATATTGTCGGCCCCGTCATGATCACGGGAAGCGACGACCACCCGAAGACGAAGGAGAGGTGGCAGATACTAAAAGAGTATTTTGAATCGGCGGACATCGAATACGCGGAGATTCAGTCGGGGGAGGGTGGAATACTGGCAAAGCTCATGGGCCTTGCGTACGTGGTGGGATATGCCAGCATATACCGCGCCGTAATGAACGGGATCGACCCGTCGCCCATCAAGTCCATCAATTTCGTAAAGAAGAGGCTCTGACCCGGTTACGTCGGTATGCCGTTTTGCGGGGGCGGAACTACTGCTGCTGCCGTTAGTTGCCCGCGTCGTCCTTTGGCGCGGCCGCACCCGTTGGTGCCTGCGCGCCGGGCGGTGGTGGTGATTGTGATGATGGTGTAGGTGACGACGACAACATTACCAAGAGCCCCCCGTCGGCAAGCTGCTTTACGAGCTGCATGACCTCCTTTTCGACCTGGCCGCGCTGGAGCCCGGTCTGCTGGGCGAACACCTCCACCAGGTCGGTTATCTTGCGCTGCCCGTTGCAGGACCGCCAAAAGTCCACTATGGCCTGGTTAACCATAAACCCCTGGTCGTGCTCGTTTGCAAGCACCATCGAGCCGTCCTCCTGCGTGACTAGGTTGCCCACACCCTGCGGCATGGCAGTCGCATAGTCTATGGGGGCCGGCGTCGCCATGTTGGTGAGGCTGCCCATGCCCCGCAGCGTCTCCTTGGCCTCGGCCGACAGCAGGTCCATCGACCACGGCGGATCCCAGACTATCTCGACGTCGACGTTGTTGACGCCGGGCACCTTTTTGGCAAACCGCGTCACGTCGGAGACCAGCGTCTCGTGCAGCGGGCACCCCTTTGTGGTCATTGTCATCTTTATGCTGACGTCGTTGCCGTCCGTGACGTCTATGCCGTATACCAGCCCCATGTCCACGATGCTGATCGGAACCTCCGGATCCATGCACTGCTTGAGCGACGCCCTGACCGCGTCCGGCGTGACGGACACTGCGGAGGCGCTCATGTGTGGCACAGTCCCGCCAAGAAATAAAAAGTTTCTAGAAATTAGCTGCGACAAACAATCGGGGGATAGACTCCCCGTAGGGGGGTGCCGCCACGCCCCTCTCCGTTATGATCCCCGATACGAGCTCGGGGGGCGTCATGTCAAACGCGGGGTTTATCACGCCAATGCCCGCGGGCGCCGTCCTGCGGCCCCCCACGCTTGTAACCTCGTCGGGGCTGCGCTGCTCTATCACCACGTCGCCGGGGGCGCTGTCCATGTCAAACGTGGAGAGCGGGGCCGCCACGTAGAACGGTATGCCGTGCTGGCGCGCCATGGTGGCCACCTGGTACGTTCCTATCTTGTTGTAGACGTGCCCCGTGCGCAGTATGCGGTCGGCGCCCACCACCACGCGGTCGACCAGCCCGTTTGCCATCGAGTATCCCACGGCGGTGTCGGGTATGATACTGACGTCGATCCCGTCGTGCTTTAGCTCAAACGCAGTCAGCCTCGAGCCCTGCTGCACGGGGCGGGTCTCGGTGGCGATTACGCTGATCGTCTTGCCGGAGTCGCGCACGGCCCTGATCACCCCCAGCGCCGTGCCATACGCGACGGTGGCAAGGGCCCCCGCGTTGCAGTGGGTCATTATGGTGTCGCTGTCCGAAAAGAGAGCCGCCCCGTTGCGCCCCATTGCCAGGTTTGCCTCGATGTCGTCTGACGCCATGCGCATGGCGGCATCCGTTACCGCCCTGACTACGGGGACGGGAGAGGCGTTATCAGACGAGGCGGCCGCGTCCTCGGCAACGCGCATTATTTTTTCCAGCCCCCACTTCAGGTTGACCGCGGTGGGGCGCGTCGCCGCAAGGACTGTAGAGGCAGTCCTGAGATCCCGGAGCAGCTGGGGCGCGTCAGACGCGCCGCTCTGCCGCGCGGCCAGCGCAAGCCCAAAGGCGCCCGACACCCCTATTGCGGGGGCGCCCCTCACGACGAGATTCTTGATGGCCTGCGCCACGTCCCTGTAATCGTCATATGTGACGTAGACAAGCTCGTTTGGAAGCTTTGTCTGGTCGATCATCACCACCTTGCCGTCGTCGCTCCACTCCACGGTCTTCATCAGGTCCGACGGCTTGGGCGACCGTATCGGCGGGATGGTAGGCGGTGGCGTTGATGGTGGTACAGATGATGTGGTCGCGGACATGTCAGATATTGTTACGCCCTCTTACGAATAATTTAAACCGAGTTGATATGTACTGGCATGCGCGGCAGTATGCCGGCGGGGGCACGCCCATAAGTGGCGGGGACGCAAAGGATCGTCTTTGCAGCAGCACCGACTCACTGCGTTGCCGGTTGCTTTTGCCGTCAATTTGCGCTGCATCAGTTCCCGCCTACGTCCACCCCCTCCCCCCCCATCCCACGCAGGTCCCGGGCCGGAACTGAGGCGGCAGGTCACGATCTGGATCAAGCGATAAATCTATTCGTTCGAATAGCTACTATGCGCAAACCCGAGCCGTTGCAAAGTGTATTTTTATAGAACACGACGTGCCACCGTGCATGCATGGTTTTGATTACAACATAAAAATTGAAAAAACGAAAAGGCGCATAAAGTGGTTACGTGAACAACTTATGGAGTCGCAACATCATGAATGTTATAATTTGACAGAACGAATAAAGGAAGAACTCAAAGATGCAGAAAAAGAACTTGCAGAACTTGCCGGTTTACGCTGACTGACTGTCACGTATGGCCTCTACCTCGATAATGCTGTCGGCACGTCTGCTTGCAGACTTCCTGTACCATTCTGCAATTCGTTTTTCGCCGGCGGCCTCGGCCCTTGCGGCCGTCTCTTCGTCCTCTGCATTCCACTCTTTCAGTTTTTCAATGTATCCGTCGTAGTCAAATCCCATACGGGGTGTTAGTTATCAAAAAATTTAAATTTTTCGGATAGTTTTATGATTATTTCTAAGTTGTTCATGGGCGCCGCGGTTCGGTTGCACCCCGCTTGCATCGGACAGAATCGTACGGGGTAGCGGCCGCCTGCTGACGCATCCTGTTATGGCCTCCACGCCGCAACGGCCGCCTCTGGATGTCACACACGCGGATCAAACCCGGCAAAGCACCGGATATCCTCGCGGTTCGCAGAATGGCACGTCAGGCCGGGCAGAACGTCTCATCACACAAAACGCATGCAGGTTGCGGCGTGCCGTAGAATTGTCGGAATCACACCAAAGCCTGCGACGCCTGGTGGAACATCTCGGACTTTGCGCATCCGGCCGCAAGCTCGTCGCCGGCGCCCCGCCTCATCAGTCCGCGGTACAGCCCGTCCTCAAGCTTTACGCCCTCGCGCTCTTCCCATTCCTCCACGGTTATAGAGTACTTTTTCTGGATGCGGTCACGGTACCACTCGGGTATCACGTTGAACGCGCAGAACGGGATGATACGCAGGTCGGGCGTCACATAGTGGATATCACAGCGCTGCAGGCGCTCCAGATCCTCGTTGTACTTGTCCTGAAAGTGCATCATGCCCAAGAACAGTCCCTTGACATGCCACGAGCCCACGGAGTCAAACGAGCGCTTCATCAGTATGTTTCCGAACATCTTTGCCAGGTCCAGTCCGGCTGGCTGCTTTTTGGTGTCGACAAACGACTTTAGCTTGCGCACCACCTCGAGCATCGTAAAGTACTTGTTTTTGCCCGACCTGATCTCCTCGGCCTTGTCCTCGAACAGCTCGAGCATGCCCTGTATGTCGCAGAACTTTGTGAGCGGCACGAACTTTTTGGTATCCTCGTCCTCGAAGATGTACGTGCCGGCGCCGCATGCAAAGTGTATCGACAGTTCATACTTTGGCTTTGAGGAGAACGCCTCTATCACGTTTGTAAGCGGCATGCACGACGGCACGGGGAACCAGTCGTCCATGGTAACCTCGCCGTTGGTCTGCTCCTCTATGCGCTGCACGCAGTCGGGTATCGTTATGCGGTATTTCTCGCGCTCGGTCTTGCCCATCCTTCCCGTCAATGAAACGGGCTGGAAGTTGACCGCGTGGACCACGTCCATGTTCTTTTGGGCGTACCTGATGATGCCGCCCAGCTCGTGATCGTTTATCGACTTTATCACGGTGGGCACGAACACGACCGTGGTGCCGGTCTTGCGGCAGCTGTCGAGCGCGTACGGAATCTCCCAGTGGTTCTTGGGGTTTGTCCTGGCCGTAACGCCGTCAAAGGACAGATACAGGTTGTTGCATCCGGCCAGTCTGACCTCCCTTGCGGCCTCCGGATCCATGGCGTGCCGGATGCCGTTGGTGTTCATCTGGATGTGGTCAACCCCCTCCTCCTTCATTATTTTGATTACGTCGGTGATGTCCTCGCGGAGCATGGGCTCGCCGCCCGTGATCTGCATCGAGTTGCCGGGTATGGGCCTCTCCGCCCTCAGTGTCTTCATCATGGCCCTGACCTGGTCCTGCGAGGGCTCGTACATGTATGCGCCCTCCAGCCCCTTTTTGACGTAAAAGAAGCAGTACCAGCACGTCAGATCGCACCTGTTTGTTACTATCATGTTTGCCAGGCCGCTGTGCGACAGATGGTTGGAGCACAGCCCGCAGTTGTTGGGGCACGAGCACTTTTCGATCATTACGTTTGGAGCGTGAGCCCCCTTGCCGTCCTGCCAGTATGTTGAAAACTTGTTGTACATCTCGTACGAGCCAAAGTACAGCTCCTCGCACTCGCCGTGAGACGGGCACGTCTTTGTCATGAACACCTTGTCGTCCCGCTCAAACACCTCGGCGTCGAGGATCATGTTGCAGTCTGGGCATATAGACTGGGTAAATCTGATTGTGGACTTTTTGCCCAGATTTTTGGAGGACTGGTTGGAGATCTGAATCAGGCTCATACTGTTAGTAGGCAAATTTTTGCATATTTAACACTTGAGATTGTGCCTGCGATCTGACTTTAATACCCACGCATGGTTCGTAGTTTGTACCATACTGCAGCCGCCCCGAGGTACGGGGCAGGCGGCGGGACGGCCGGCTTCCGGGGGCCGCAGGCCGGACGTGGATGGGCAGGCGGGTGCGGCAGGACGCACGCTCCCATGAGACGACGCCCCAGGTGCGGCAGGTGGCAGTACCTAGCCGTCCGCATGCAGGGATGCGGCAAACAGCAAGACGTGCGCCACAACCGCTCCGCCGAAGTGAGGGCGGGCGCCCTTCGCGGGCGGCGCGATAACACAAGCGCCGGCACGTCACCTTCCCGGATGAAAATGGAGAAAGAGCGTCTGAAAATGTACTGCGGTGTGTCACCGCGCAGGCGGTGGCATATCTAGTATATGATTCCCCAAAGTATAAGAACAAAGCCGCGAACCACGTGACAATGATGGGAGACAGGGACTATCGCAGCATAGTCCAGAACGCCATAGACTCGATAGGAAGGGAGCTGGAGCTAGGGATAGACGCGAAAGATGTCAGAAACGTCCACCTCAAGGAGGTGACGGGCTGCATGCGCCGCGCGTACTATGATCGGACGGACCCGGAGGAGATCGAGTCGCGCGAATTCAGCGGACTCCTCTCCGGGCTGCTGCGCAAGATGCAGTACGGCTGCGAGCCCAAGAGGTTCCGGGTCGAGGACGGCGGCATCACGCTGGAGGGCAGGGCGGACATGGTGGTAGACGACGTAGTGGTACTGTTCAGGCCGCCCCCGGCCACGGCCGGCGACGACGCGGAGGCAAACGAGAGGATGGAGGCCCCGCATGCTGCCGACGCGCTGTACCTGAACGCCTGCATGTGGATATACGGCAAGGAGAGCGGCATTATCGTATACATGTCCGGATACCAGAAGGAGGTTATGTTCTCCATGGCGCGCAACAAGAAGATGTTCGAGGAGACGGTGCGCAGGACGCGCGTCCTGGCAAGCCTGCTCAAGGAGAAAAAGACCCCGATTCTGGAGCCGTCCTCTGAGTGCACCGCCTGCCAGTACTATGAGAGGTGCTATACGACCCGGCGCAACGCAAAGCAGATCTCCCTGCACGAGATGTTCGGGCTGGGCGGCGACAAGCCTGCAAAGTAGGTTGGGCGCAGCGCAGCGCAGCCGTCACACATCACGGAACCGGCACGGGGCGCG
>JAGWAX010000011.1:17269-40493 GCA_021296175.1 Nitrosopumilaceae archaeon
GAATTACATGCGCAGCGCACGCTGGAAACAACGAAAAAGAGAGATTGGTGATCTGCTCACTCAATGGGCTCGGGATGTCCCTTGCCACGGAGAGCGAAACACACTACTGCCAGTGCTATTGCGACCCCGGCTGCTGCGCCGTATGCGGCCATTCCTGCTTCTGCCATTTGGGTAGATTCGATCCGTGGCGCTTTTATAACTTTGGCAGAAATCTTTTGATATAATGAAAGTATCATGATCTGCAAATGTTGTGATACAGTCACCGTATGAACTCAAAGTTCAGCTCGTTCTCCTGTCCGCTGGTCATAGAGCTCAGGTTGTAAAAGACGTCGCCGGTCACGCGCCAGGACGCCGTGCCGTCCTGCAGCGCCTCCCACAGTCCGGGACTGCCCTGGTTTGAGAGGCTCACCGTATCCCTCAGGGTTATGGTGCCGCCTGCAAGCAGCGTGTAGTAGTTGGAGCCGAACTCGACCATCCCCTCGGGTCGGGTGCCTATCTGCCCCCCGGATACTGGAATGACGTCGCCGCCGGTGTGCGAGGTCTCAAAGAGCCTGTAGTCGAGCGTCTGGACGATAACGGAGCGCTGGTTGGGGTTGTATACGGAGAACGATATCTCGATTGTAGCGGCCCTGTCCGTTATCTTTTCGACTGCAATGTCGTCGAGGGAGGCCTGCAACGGCAGGATCTGGGCGGGGTTGCTGCCGTCCCCGCCGCCGCCCCCCTGCATCCCGGGCACGTTGTCTGCCACCATGGCGGGCCCTGTAGACAGTATTCCTATTATGATGACCACCATCGCGGCCGCCGCCGCGCCGACAAAGATCCTTGGATTCACTGGTACGTGTGGCAGTGCTTAGTTATTATATCATTGGTGCGCATTACGTCCATGCAGTATTTTCAGGCCGTGCAAAAGGGCAAGCAGCGCGCCGGCAAGTCGCAGATGAGGATGTTCGAGGCGGCCGGCTTTGGAATGCTCACCCTGACCACCAAGAGGGTGGGCGGATCGTTTGAGCCGGTGGGCGAGGAGGACATGGCGGCCGTAGTCGAGTCTGCCGATGGGTTTGTCGCGATAATAACCGACGCGGACGGGTACACAAAGGCGCAGTCAAAGGCGGTCACGAGGGACGAGGCCGTGGCCATATACCAAAAGCTGACGGCGGCCGGGGGGGAGGGCGGGATGCCCAGGTATCCGAGGGAGAGCATACAGATCTGGTCCGAGACGCGCCCCACGATGCGGGACATCTGACTTGATCTCTCAGCTCTTCTTGCCGCGCCTCTTTGCGGCGCCGGCCGCGGCGCTGGCAGCGCCGGCCGCGGCCGGCGGCAGAACGATCTCGGTTCCCACCATCTCAGAGCCCCGGATGGCCTTTTCAATGAGCTTGGGGTCGGCCTTGATGATGCGCGTGCTTATCCTGGACCGCTCGATTATCTTCAGTGCCACTATATCCATGAGGTCGTAGCCCCCCGCGATGGAGTCCTCGTGGACCAGCATGCTCTTGAGCCCCTTGAGCTCGATCCGCTTGAACTTCTTTGCCCGCTTGAACCTGTTGGGATCCATGTCGTACACGCCGTCCACGTCAGTCGCGTTCAGGAACATGTCGGCGGACACCTTCTCGGCTATCAGGGCCGCGGTGCCGTTGGTGGACTGGCCCGGATGCAGCCCTCCGGCAACCACGATCAGCCCGTCGTCTACTGCGTGCCGCACCTCCTGTAGCGTGGTGGGCGGGTGCGAGTACGCGCGGTTCTTTAGCGCGTATATGAGGAGCTTGGCGTTGAGCCGGGATATCTCTATGCCGAGCTCGTCCAGGGTGGACTCGTCGGCGCCAAAAAAGCGCGCGTCCGATATGTAGTGGCGCGCGATGGTGCCGCCGCCGGCTATTATTACGGGCTGGCATATCCTGCTTATCTTTGCAAAAAACGACGCATAGTCCTTGAGGACGCGGGTGTTGCTGGGATCAAAGACCCTGCCGGAGAGCTTTATGACTATTCTCTTCTTTCTGTTTCGGGCGGATTGGGGGGCGGGCGGCTGCAACGACGCGGTCATGATATGTCATCAAGTGTCGAACGCGTCGCAATTTCAACCTTGTTGCGGTATCTGGACGTCGTGTAGACGCGCAGGATGTTCATGAACCCGGATATTGCGTGGACCGACGGTATGTCCGATATCGGCATGCGTTCTGCCTCCTTCCCCCTTCTCCTGCTGCTGCTGCTGCCGCCGCCGCCCCTCCTCCTGCTGCTGCCGCCGCTGGACCGCGGCGAGACCACCAAAATGTGGCTTGACTCGCTCTTTGAGGGCGCAAGCGGTATGGACGGGGTGGCCGAACTGTCGACGAATATGGCCGACTCGGGGACGCCCGACGCGTCGGATATCGCGGAGCGCAGCCTGTCGGTCTTGATGCCCTGCAGCTTTCTGCGGCTTGTAATGATGCGCTCAAAGACGCACTTTAGCAGCCTGCGGTTCCGGTAGTCCACCGCAAGGGACCTTGCGCGGGCAAGCTCCGGGACGTCGGTGGTGGCCATCATGGACAGGACGGGCTCGTCTGTAAGGTTCGGCACGTCGTCCAGGTCAAACGTGGTGAACCCGAACTCGGCGTCCGATATGCGGAGGGCCTCGAGCAGCATCACTTCCGCGGCGCGGACGGTCCGGTGAAAGTATACTGCCTTGAACATCTGGTACCTGGCGTGCATCATGGACTCAAACGAGTACAGGGCCGAGCGCTCTAGCGCCAGCTCCCTTTTGTGCACGTCAAACGACTGGAGTATGCGCTGGTGCTCCGTGCGGCCCATCTGGGCCCCGGTAAAGTAGCTGTCCCGGCGCAGGTAGTCCATCATGTCGGCGCTCAGGGCCCCGGATATGATCTGGTTCATGTACTGGTGGCCGGACGTGCCGAACGCGACGTCGACCACCTCCTTCTTGCCAAAGCCGTGCCTGGAGAGTATGTCGCCGATCTCCGACTCCAGTATGAGCCGCTTGCCGAACTGCTCGTGGGACGAGTGGCTGAGGTGCAGTATCTCCTCAAACAGGTGCGAGAACGGGCCGTGCCCTATGTCGTGCAGCAGGGCGGCCAGGCGCAGCAGGGCAATCCTGTCCGGGTCCATGATGCCCTTGTCCATCAGCATGTGCCCCGCCTGGCTTGCGATGTGCATCACGCCAAGCGAGTGCTCGAACCGGGTATGCTGCGCCGACGGGTACGTCAGGTGCGCCCCGCTCAGCTGCCTTATGCGCCGCAGCCTCTGAAAGAGCGGGTGGTCTATGACTGCGACCTCCCGGTCAAAGACCCTGATGTACCCGTGTATGGGGTCGATGATGTCCAGGTATCTCTTGGCGGGCGCGGCAGTCATGCGCGGCCCCGCCTCCTCCCCCTGCCGCCTTTCCGTAGCGCGCCCGCGGTTCTGGGGGGGCGTGCTGCCGCAGGCGCCGCCGGTTTCTTACTCTTATTCTTCTTATTTGTCAGCGCCGCTTTCTTGTTTGGCGCCTTTGCGTCGTCTCGCGTCGCCGTACCTGATGCCGCCCTCCTCGCCCTCTTGGCAGGCCGCCCGGTTCCGGCCGCCTCCAGTCTTGGCAGAAGATACCCGAGCATCTCCGCGTGGACATCGCCCTTGGGCCTGTCTGCCCCCACCACCTTCCAGCGCCTCTTCTTGGCCATGGACAGGTATTCTGAGCGCACCGACCCGAGTAACTTTTTGTCGCGCTCAAGCTTGTCGCGATCGGTGGGGCGCCTGTCAAAGGACACTGCAACTGGAATGTCAAGAAGTATGGTAAACGCGGCCTCTGGCATTCCGCGCTCCAGACTCTCAAGCCATTTGCGGTCGACGCCGTTCGCGGCGCCGTATATGACGTTGGACGAGTGGTACCGGTCCATTATGACGACGTCATGGCTCAGCAGCGCGCCCTCTATCACGTGCAGGAACTCCCACTTGTTGGCGGCCTGCAAACAGTGAAAGACCTGGGGCGGAATCCCCTTGCGCCTCTTTGCAATTAGGTGGCGGCTTATCGCACGCCCGATGGGCGTGTCATACCTTGGAAAGTGGAACAGTTTTGCCGACATGCCGCGCTTTTTGAGCGCCCTCTGCAGCATTACGGACTGCGTGTGCTTGCCCGCCTGGTCCACCCCCTCTATTGCAACTATCAACACGGTGTGGCCGCACGCACATAATAAAAGCAGAATGGATGGGTGCGACAACCGCCGTCCGTCAGTGCGGCCGGCGGCGGCACTCCCCCCCCCTCTCCCCCCACGATCAAATACATATAGCTTGACGGCCCACACACGTCGATGGGTCCGGCAGAGAGGTTGGCGCAGGAGATGACGAGGGAGATCGGGGCCAAGACGAGGGAGTTCTACGAGTTTGTACTGCCTCCGATTGACATGTACACCAAGGACGACAGCCTAATCGTGGCAGCGGACATGCCCGGGTTTGAGAAAAAGGACGTCATTGTAACGTTGAGGGGCAGGATGCTACGCATCCAGGCGTGCAAGGAGAGGGAGGCGTGGCTCGACATCAAGGGCGGCGGTCCGGACGACGGCGAGGGCGGCAGCGAGATAATCTGCGCCCAGCGCCCCAGCTTTGTGGACAAAAAGATACGCCTTCCGGCGGCCGCGGCATTCCGTCCGAGGCGCGACAGGGGGGACGACGACGGTGGCGCGCCGGCAGGGGACGACGGGGAGAAGGAAGACAAGCGGCAGGCCCCCACTGCAAAGTATGAGAAGGGGGTCCTGACGGTGGTGATACCGGTCAGGAAGAGAAAGGGACTTGAGATTGCCGTAAAGTAGCGGCGCGGTTATCGGCGGCGCCTCTTGTGCGCAAGTATGACGGACGCGGCCATTATTGCAAGCGAGCCGGCCATGCCCGCCGCCGCGGCCGGCTCGGCCGCGCCATGCAGCGCGTATACGACGGCCGATCCCGCAAACACGGCTCCGGAGAATATCGAGCCGGACAGGAGTATCATGTTGGCGTCGGCGCGGTTCTCCCGCCGCTTTGCGCCAAACGCGTTCGGCTTGGACTCGTCCAGATACCGCTTGAGCTCGGGCGCAATCGATATCGTCGCGTCGATCGACTTTGCAAGCCTCGTTATGGAGTGCTTTATCTCCTCCACGTACGCGTCCTTGATAAGGCTCTCCTCCTCCAGAATCTCGCGCAGCACGCGCACAAACTTGAAGTCGACCTCGTGCGTCTTGTATATGCCCTCTATGATCGAAGCCATCCTCATGTACAGCGCCAGGTTCTTTGGAAGCACGAACGGAAACCGGCTCATCGTGCGGTTTGCCATCTCCATCAGGCTCTGCACCTCCATCTCGTCGGGCTTGCGCCCGTGCATGGCCCTGACTGTCATCTCAACGCCCCTCTCGACCACCTCCCTGTTCGTATCAGGCACGAGCATGCCCAGATCGCTCATCGCGTTGACCGTCCGGGGCGGATCCTTCTCGACCAGGGCCAGGTACAGGCGGACCAGCCTCATTCTGGTCTCGTCGTCAAGCCTTCCCACCATCCCATAGTCGTAGAGGATCAGCCTGCCGTCGTCGGTCACTGATATGTTCCCCGGGTGCGGATCCGCGTGGAACACTGAGCGCCTCAGCAGCATCGTAAAGAAGACCTTGTGCACGTCGACTACCAACCGCTGCCGGTCGATTCCCTTCTCGTCAAGCGACGCAATGTCAGTTATCTTGATGCCTGGTATGTACTCCATGGTAAGCACGTCCCTTGAGGACAGGTCGTCGAGCACCGACGGCACTATCACCGACGATGATGCGGTGCCGCTGCTACGGCTACGGCTACGGCTACGGCTGTCACCGCCAGAGGACATGTCCCTCTTTATCCTCTTGAGGTTCTCCGACTCGGCGGTATAGTCCATCTCCTCCTGGATGCTCTCTACAAACTGGGAGAGCATGGCCTGCGCCGAGTACCTCAGGTTCTGGTCGACAAAGCGCAGGGCAAGCGGCAGCACCTTTTTGAGGACGGCAAGATCGCGCCCGACCATCTTTTCTATCCCGGGCCTCCTCACCTTGACTGCCACCTGCCTGCCGCCGTATACGGCGCGGTACACCTGGCCCAGCGAGGCGCCAGATATGGGCGTCTTGTCGATCTCCTCAAACGTGTCGCCAAGCGGCCCCAGCTCCCTCTCAAGTATGGGTTTGACCTCCTCAAACGGCGCGGCCGGCACGTCGTCCTGGAGCTTGGCAAGCTCCACAAGGTACGGGTGGGGCAGTATGTCTGCGCGCGACGAGAGCCACTGCCCCAGCTTGATGTAGACGGGCCCGAGCGATATGAGGACGTTTAGCATGCGGCGCGCGTTTGAGCGGAACGCGTCCTCGTCAATCGTGCTGTCTTGCTCGCCGTCCTCGCCCTTGAGGTTGGCCCACCTGCGCCTGTCCCGGCGCAGGGCAATTACGGACGGCAGCAGCCTCAACAGCACCATGACGGCGCGCAGCGTCGCGGGCATCGGTCACACCCCGGCGCTGCGCCTGCGGAGCCTGCGGCGGACTTCCTTTGCGGCCGCATACGACGCGTATCCCGACGCGGCGGCCGCGGCCGCGGCCGCCAGCAGGGAGCGGCCCGTCTCCCCGCTGCCGTCTCTGCTGCTGCTGTTGCCGCCTATGCTCCTCGATACGGCGTATGCAAGCGCGCCTGCCGCAAGCCCGCAACCGGCCCCGATCAGAACCTCGGGCGCGTCGCGTATCAGGTGCCCGAGCGGATCCCTGCGCGGGTCCACCCTATCCGCGTGCACGGTATAGCAGTCATCATATTCCCGTATGTGCAGGTTGCCGTACCTGTACTGCCGGCGGGAACCCTGCGGCTCGCCCAGCACGGTCTCCTCTGCCCAGTCGGGCACGAACTCGCGCGCCTCCTTTGGGACGCGTACCTCATCACGATCGCCTGCGTCATACATGTGCAATGTACATAGGTGCGGCTGGTTATAACCTTAGAGATCAGGTTGCCTGCAGGCAACGGCGTGAATGCGTACCAAAGATACCGTACGTTTCATAAATCAGGTTGCAAACCCGCGCCTCATCTTCTGCTTTGTGAATACGGCAAAGCTCGCAACAAAGGCGGCCAGCATGCTTATGCCCGTGACATACGCATAGTTGAACGCGCCGGGAGCGCCGCTTTCCGCGTGGTCCGTGTTGATCACAAAGGTCGCGACAAGCAGGGCGGCCCCCGCGAACGCCAAGAGTCTGTGAAGCTCCAACGGTATCGGTGCGCGGCCCCGCATTAATAACCAACCAGATGCAGCAGACGGGTCACATCTTGGGGGCCGCACCGGCGGGGCCGCCTGCGGTGCCGCCGATGCCGCTGTCGTCGGCATCGCCCGCGCCGATGTCATCATCTGGGTACGCTTCGTCGCGCCTGCTGCGCCGCCTTGCGGCCACGCGCCACATGACGATAACCACGCCTATCACTATGAGGATCGCGACTGCCACAAGCGTGTTGACCGGGCTGCCGCCGCCGCCTCCGCCAAGGCCGGCGCCCGTCGCGTCGCCCGGCGTGCTCAGGTCAAACGGGTTGCGCTCAGGCGGGGGCGGCTCCGGGACGGCCACCCGCGCGTCGTGGCGGAGCACGTGCTCCTCCCTTATGCTGTCCTTGTATCTGACGTCTATCCGGATGTCGTGCTCCCCGTACCTTGGCTGGCCCTCGAACTCTGCGGGTATGTTGAACGGGACCGGCGCATCGACCTCTATCTCGTCGATGAACTGCGTGACGGGCCTCAGGTTGGAGCCCTCAAGGGGCGTCATGTGTACGAACCCGAAGAGCCCGTCCTCGTTTCCCTCGTTTATGATCTCGCCTATAATCATGGGCTCGCCGGATATCTCGATTACCCCCACGTTGAACACCGACAGCTCTATGAGCCCCTTTACGAAAAAGTCCACGATCTTCGATACGATCACCCTGTCCCCGTGCGCGTTGTAGTACGACACCTCAAGCGGTATGCGCAGCGTCTCGCCGCTGAGCGTCTCCGGGACGTACACGGTCGTGGTGATCACGCTTGAGGTCCCGGGCCCGATCTGCCCCAGATCCCAGCTCGAGTCGGAGAGCACCACGTTCTCTACGTTGGTGGTGGATGCGGCAGTCGAGACGCGTTCCGTCTGCGTGTTCGCGGCCGTGACCTCGACCCCCGCAAGCGGGGCCGTCCCGTCGTTTGCAATCCGTATGTCGATCTCATTCACGCGCAAAGACGTCAGGAACGGTTCTATGGCCCTTACGTTCACCACCGTGTCGCCGGTAACCTTGAAGTCAAACGTCTCAAACGCGGTACGCGTGCCGGACTCGCGCAGCCTCGAATAGTCTACCTTGGCCGCGGCCATATACTGCTGTATCTTCGCATTCGCGTCTATGTTGACAAAGAACGTGAGCGCAAAGCTCTCGCCGGCCCTAGAGTTCGAGTCGCTGTCCGCGTATATGACCGACCCGGGGCCGTCGGAGGGGGCAAACCCCAGCGGCATCGACAGCTGGCCCCGGATCCCGGTTATGTCCTGTGTGCCGACGTTTGCAAATATCACCGTGAACGGGACGTTGCTGTCGCCGGCCTCCACCTCTATCTTCTCGTCGGCCGTGCCGAAGTACGCGTCAAGGAACTTTACGTCGCCAAAGTCGCGCTCAAACGGCGAGTTTCCAAAGCCGCCGTACGTGGTAGACTGGGCGTACGCCGGCGCGGGCATAGCGGCAGGCGGGAGGAGTGCGGCGGTGGCGTCGTAGAGCGCCGCATGAATGCCAGACATGTCGGCCGTGCAGCCGCACGCGCCCAGCATCACGGCAGACGCGAGCAGCGGCAGTGCCAGCACCAGTATAGGCAGCGGGAGGGCGGCGGGCAGACGCGAAGTGCTGTGGTGGGCGGGGGCTGCAGCAGGGGCAGTCGTCCCCGGGGCCGCCGTTGCGCCCATCTACGGGAGCACCCCCCTCTGGCGCGCTGTTGTGGGGGCAACGGTGGCAGTAGCGGCGGCCGCCGCCCCGCCCTGGCGCCCTCCGGGCCCTGGCGCGCGCTGGCCGTCCTCCTCCTCCTCGTACACCCTGCCGTCACTGACGGTTATCACCCTGTCAACCTCACCAAAGTACTCCTTGTCGTGAGTCACAACCACGAACGTCTGGTTGAGTCTCTTGGCCGTATCCTTCATGAGCCGCACGACCGACTCGGATGACACGGAGTCAAGGTTTCCCGTCGGCTCGTCGGCAAGCACGATCGAGGGCCTGTTTATCAGCCCCCTGGCAATCGCCGCCCTCTGCGCCTGCCCCCCCGAGACCTTGTTTGCGCGCTGCGCCGCCTGCGCCTCCAGGCCGACTGACCTCAAGAGCTCCAGCGCATCGCGCCGCGGCCTGCCGCCGCGCGCCCAGGAGCCGCCGGCAATCTGCCGGGGCAGCATCACGTTCTCGAGTATGGTCAAGTCCACAAGCAGGTTCGCAAACTGGGCCACGAACCCCAGGCGCCTGTTGCGGAACGCGGCCATGCCGGAGCTGCCCAGCCTAGTCGTGTCCACGCCCTCGATTATGACGCGGCCGCTGGTCGGTGAGCTCAAAAGTCCTATCATGTTGAGCAGAGTGGTCTTGCCGGAGCCTGACGCGCCCACGACCAGCACGAACTCCCCGCGGCGTATGTCAAAGGACGCGCCGCGCAGCGCCGTCACCCTGGTCTCGTCCTGCCCGTACGACTTTGTGACGCCGCGCGCCCGCAGCACGATGTCTCCCACGCCGTCAGACAGCCCTCATCGCCTCCACCGGCACCAGCTTGGTCGCCCGATACGACGGGTACAGCGACGCCACTACCGCAAGCGCAAACGAGGTCAGCGCGGTCTGCAGTATCTTGGTCCAGTTGTAGCTAACCTCCAGCGGCAGGCTGTTGTTGAACGACATCTTGGTCTCCTTTGCGTAAAACGTGTACGACAGGCCCGCCGTGGTCCCCACCCCGGCGCCTATCGCGCCTATCAGCATGCCCTGCATGATGAATATCACCAGCACGTCGCGGCGCCTGGCTCCCAGCGCGCGCAGTATCCCGATCTCGCGGGTCTTGCCATTCACTATCATCATCTGTATGGTTACGATGGCGAACGCGGAGGACATCATCCCAAAGTACCCTATCATGTTTATCATCGCGATTCCCGACCGGAACCCCTGCAGCTGCTCCTCGGAGGCCTCCTCTATGGTCTCGGCCACAAAGTCGTCGCCCGGAAACGAGCGTAGGAACAGGTCGCGGACGGCGGCGGACTGCCCCTTGTCGGCCATCTTGACCATGAACGAGCCGGTCTCCCCCTCGCGCGCCATCATGTCGCGGAGCGTGTCGATGTGCATCACCACGGTATAGTCAAACCCCTGGCCGCCCGGCGAGCTGGTAATGCCGGACACCACAAGGCGCCTGACCTGCTCCTCGCCCCACCTGTCGACGATCATTATCTTGACGCTGTCGCCGACCGCGGCCCCTCCCAGGTCCCTTGCCACGTTGGTGCCCAGCACCACGGAGTTGCGCGCAAACACATAGCTGCCCTCCGATACGGTCGTGTGCACCGTCGACGCCCTGATGTCGCGGTACGGGTCGACGCCCACGATCGGCACGCGCGTCTCCTCGATCAGCTGGCCGCCCTTTGTAATGTTGATCTCGGCCGAGGCCGAGAGCCTGGGCGTGACGGCCTCCACTGACGGGTTCCGCTCAAACCAGCTTGTGACGGCCAGGTCGGACCGCGTGATGAAGCTGTCCTCGTCCGTAATTATGATGTCCCCGGTGCGGTAGTCGCCTATGTCGCGGACTATGGCGTCATAGAGCCCCTGAAATATGACAAAGTTGACGTGGATAACAAGTATCCCGATGGTGACGGCAAGCACTGCCCCTATCAGGCTGCCCCTGCGGTTGAAGAGCATCCTCTTGGCAAGACGAGGCCTGTAGCCCATGGTATCTGTATCCAAGTCTGATATATAATGTATTTCATATTAATTAAGAAAATTATGGACAATTCCAAGGCATATTAGATATTTCTATATTATGGTAGTGGTAAATACATGTCATAATGGACAATTTGGACATAGGCATACTGAGTACACTGCTTGACAACTGCCGGGAGTCGGATCGCGCCATAGGCATGAGGCTCGGCGTGTCGGGCGGCGCCGTGAGGGCGCGCAGGCAGAAGATGGAGGACGCCGGCGTGATAACCGGATATGCGGTAAAGGTGGAGCCGCCCCTGCTCGGGTACGGCGTCCTGTACGTGGTAGTGACGGGCCAGGACACGGAGGAGATACTGGGACAGTGCGGCCTGATAGGAAGTCCGTATTTGGTGGTGCCGTGCGTGGGCGGCATAACGGTGTGCGGGGTGGTGGTGAGGATGGAGGACGGCGCGCGGATGCAGCAAAAGATCGAACTGGTGCGGGAGATCATGCGCGACGTCAGGATACTCTCGATATTCGAGGCCGGGGGCGCGGGCGCGGGCGGCACGGGCCGCCTGACCAGGACCGACATGGAGGTGCTCGGGAGGCTTGCCGAGTCGCCGCGGCGCAGGACCGACGACATTGCAGGGGAGGCGGGGCTCTCCGCGAAGACCGTCGCGCGCTGCAGGGACAAGCTGCACGCGATCCCCGACGTGCAGTTCACGCTGACGTATGATCCCGAGAAATTGGAGGGGTACATACCGTACGCGGTGCTCGCGTGGACGGGCGACGACGAGCCGACCGGCGCGCTACAGTATCTTGACAAGAGATTCTCGGGGCACTACCTGCAGGCCCCCTTTGTGGCAAGGAACCAGGTGGTGCTGTTCATGTACTGCAGGACCATATATGAGATGGACGCGGTAACGGAGGAGGTAAGGCAGTCGCCGCCGGTGAGCGCGGCCGACCTGTTCATACCAAAAAAGATCTCGCTTTATGACGGGTGGCTGAAAGACGCCGTTGCAGAGGCCTGCGCGTCGCCAAGGCTGCACCTGGCGCGGCGCTAGTGCGCCTCCACGTTATGGTCAGCGCTATCGGTATCACGGCGGAGCCTATCAGCACGCCCATGGCCAGGTATACGAACCCGAGTGAGAGGCCCATGCCGAGCAGCACAGCGGCCAGGGCCCCCATACCCACCCCGAACACCACTGGATATGCGCGACACCCCGAGCAGCTGCCTGCCCGTCGCGTTAGGCCTCCTGTATGTTCGATACACGTCGTATGTGATCAGCGACGAGACGGCGATCAGCTCGGCCGATCCGGCGGCCGTGACGGCCATGAACAGTATGGCGAGCACCAGCACGGCCCCCGCCTCCCCCATCAGGACGGAGGCGGCTGCCGATATGGTCAGCCCGAGCTGGACCTCCTCCGGCGTCAGGTCGATCCCCAGCGCGAACGGGATGGCAAACCAGCACACGCCGCCGAGCAGAAAGGCCTTGACTGAGGCGGTGGGCTTGGAGGCAGTGGCCCTCTGCCAGTACGCCTGGTCGACAAACACGGTGCCAAAGTTGCCCACTATGGTAATCACGCCGAATATCAGGCCGCCAACCGAGGCCATGGTCAGGTACGCGCCGGCCGCGTTGCCCTCGACCGGGTTGATGCGCGCGGCCTCGACGAGCTTGTCGTACATGCCCTCGACGCCGCCCGTAATGGGACTGGCAAAGTAGACCACGCCCGCGAAGATCAGTGTCACGACGAATATGACGGCAATGTGCATGTAGTTTGCGACAAACGTGGCCTTCAGCCCGCCGACCAGCGTGTACGCTATGACGCCCACCGGTATGAGCAGCGCCGCGGCGGAGATGTCCATGCCCGTCAGACTGTTGACGACCGCGGCGCCCCCAAGCAGCAGCATGGCGGTTACGATCATGTTGGTCATCAGGGCGAACACCAGGAAGACCCGGTGGGCGCCGTCGCCGTACCTGGCCCGTATTATCTCCAAGAACGTGTGCGCGTTGGGCGCCTTGCGCTTGAGCTCGATTGCCACTATGCCAAAGAGAAGTACCTGTATGGACGCGCCCGCCGCATACCAGAACGGGCCGCTCACCCCGTACTGGCAGGCAACCGTCGAGGACTGCAGGATGGCGGCCGCCCACGTCCACGCGGACACGATGGCGGCCGCGGTCAGTCCGGTCTTGATCACCCTGCCTGCCGTGTTGAACCACCCGGAGGTCTGGGAGACACCCAGGTACCGCTCCTCCACCTTCGTCTCGATCATGATCACGACTGCAAAGACGGCCCCGAAGCCCACCACGACGAACCAGCCCAGCTCTCGTCGAGCACGCTGCCGGACATGGACGCAGCGGCGGTGGCTGCCGCATCGGCGGCGGCAACATCGGCAAACGCCAGACCTGGAACGCAGGCGGCCGCTACCATTGCAACTGTTGCAGTTGTCGTCGCCGCTACACGCGGCGGCAGCGGCGGCGGCGGCAGCCAATGCGGCCACCCAATAAATAACGGCCCCGCGGCCGCATCCACGTGAGAAAGAGGAACGTATACGACGGAAAGATAATCAACGTGCGCGTGTACGAGGGCAGGCCCCGCGGCCCCGCATCAAAAAGGATACGCCGCGAGATCGTCGAGCACCCGGGCGCGGCTGCCATGCTGGCGTTTGACGACAGCGGCAGGGTGATACTGGTCGAACAGGACAGGTTCCCGCACGGCCCCACCCTCGAGATACCCGCCGGGACGCTTGAGAGGGGGGAGAAACCCGTGGAGTGCGCCAAGAGGGAGCTGCGCGAGGAGACGGGGTTCGCGGCCGGAAGCATGAAGCGCCTGGTCTCGTTCTACCCGTCCATAGGGTACAGCACCGAGATAATACATTGCTTTGTGGCCACAAAACTGAGGCCGGCCCCCGGCGGGCAGAGCCCCGACGACGACGAGGACATCACGATACGCAGGGTGGGCCTCAAGAGGCTGCTGCAGATGATAAGGACCGGCAGGATACGCGACTCGAAGACGATATGCGCGGCCCTGGCGTACGCGTCCAAGAGCGGCTAGGCCTTGTCGTCATATATGGGCTTGACCAAGTCGGCCACGTCGGCCCACGACCTTGCAATCTTCTCGTACATGTGTATGACGTCTATAAAGTCGACCGGGAGCTGTCCGCCCGACCCGTCCGCCCGCTCCTCGGCCGCGGCCCCGGTGGCTGCCGCCGCTGCGTTGCGCGCGGCGGCGCGGCCGCCCGGCCCCGGCTGCATGGTGCGGAGTCCCGCCAGCCTCTCCTGCATGCGGCGGTGCAGCGATATGGCCTCGATTGCAAGCCTCCTGTCAGGCGCCGTAAACGCGTCTATCGCCAGGGAGGCCGTCCGCTCAAACTCCTGGACGGCCTCAAATATCATCTGGGACTGCCCGGAGGAGAGGGACGAGCCTGCCACCAGTCCGGCAAGCTCGACTACGGAGTCGCCGGCGTTCTCAAGCAGGTTGGCGGCCACCCTGTAGTCCAGGATGTCTATGTTGCCCAGGTTGAACGCGCCTGCAAGCCGCCGGTCGGCCAAGCTGCTCCTGATCAGCCTCACGAGCAGAAAGTACTGCCTGTTCACCTCTATGTCCCGGTTTGGAATGGTCTGCAGGTTGGACCTGTCGTCGGAGACCAGCCCGCGCGTGACGTCCCCGCACATTCCGACCGCGATGGAGGACATGCGCTTGAGTATCTTGGCCGGACTCAGGGTGGCCGCGTCAAGCAGGAACTGCATCTCGATGTGCGAGGCGTCCTCCTCTATGATCTCCATGCCGACGAGCCGCCTCATCGAGTTGCGTATCTCCTCGCGGTCGCCGACGGGTATGACGCCGGCGTCGCCGGACTCTATCCGGATGACATCGTACCCGAGCAGGTACGCGCCCGTCGTGTCCGCCACTATGTTCTCCTCGGCCGGCAGCGGGTACGATATGACCAGGTCGGCCGTGGAGCGGGCCTCCACGCCGTCGCCCTCCGACACGGAGAGCGATATCGAGTCGCGCCCCACGGTCTCCAGCTCGACGCGGCCGCCCTTTTTCAGGTTGTGCGAGTCCACCCACTCCTTTGGAAGCGAGACCAGCGTGCTGTTTCCTATCCTCTGCAGGCGCCGCGTGAATTTAGTCAATTTAAACCTGTTATAGTAATTTAATCCATATTTTTATATCTTATCTACAATTTAAACAACGATCATGGCAGCAGGGAGGCAGGCGGCGGCGTTCTGCCCGGCGCATATCACCGGATTCTTCAAGGCCTTTGCGGACAGCCGCGGGGACGGCGACCGGGCGCTGCGCGGGGAGGACCGCGCGGACGGGATGCAGGAGGCGGGCTCGACGGGCGCGGGGTTCTCGCTTGCAGTCGGGGTGACTACAAGGGTCGGGCTCACGGACGCGCGCGGGGCGGGGAGGCTGCGGGGTACCGGGGGGGCGCACGCGCCTGCCGTTGACGCGGACAGTACCGATGGCGGCGGTGGTACCAACAGCAGCAGCAGCACCGCGCCGCCATATGTCATAACGACCACAGGATATGACACGGACGACACAACTCTCTCAGAGATTACAATACGGCGGTTTCTGCAGGCCGCGGGGCGCAGGGGCACTGCGGTCCCCGCAGGTTCGGTGCTCGACGTCAGACACGAGATATCGGTACCCGTCGGGTACGGCCTGGGATGCAGCGGCGCGGTCGCGCTCTCGCTTGCATACGCCCTCAACGACGCGCTCGGCGCCGGCATGACGCGCGAGGAGCTGGGCGGCATTGCGCACGCGGCCGAGATAGAGTGCAGGACGGGGCTCGGGGACGTGCTGGCGTCGTACCACGGCGGGTTCGAGGTGCGCATCAAGCCCGGCGCGCCCGGGGTGGGCAGGGTGGAGGCCATTCCAGCAGGCGATGTTACCGTGCTGGTACTGTGCATGGCGCCAATATCGACGCGCCGGTTCATCGCAGAGCGCCTTCCGCACATCAACGGACTTGGGGGCAAGATGATAGGAAGGCTCAGGAGATCAAGGGACTATGCGCACTTTGAGGACATGTCGCTGGAGTTTGCAGAGTACGTCGGGGTGGTAACCCCGAGGATGCGGCGCGTCATAAGCGCGCTGCGGGGCGCGGGCATCAGGTGCGGCGTCGCGCTGTTCGGCGAGACGATATTCTGCATGGTGGAGGCGGGAGACGCGGCAGAGGCAAGGGCCGAGCAGATACTCAGGAACTGCGGCTCCGGCCACGTGATAAAATCAAGAATCGACCGGCGGGGCGCAAGGCCCCTGCCGGGGGCTAGGTGGCGGTGACGGCGACTTGATGGCGGCTGCGGAAAGAACGGGGGCGGCGGAGCCCGCCGCTGCGCAGGATGCGGCGGTGCCGGAGTCCCACCCGAGGGCCGAGTCCCTCCGCATACGACACAGGCTTGTAAGGGGCTTTGAGGAAGGACTTGTCGCCGCGGAGGGGCTGCTGGCGCACGGAAGGGGCGAGGCGCTCGACTATCTGCTCGGCGAGAAGACCGGCGGGGCGGCCAGGCAGGCGTGCAGGGCGGCCGCGGCCGCGCTGTGCGCGTCGGACAGGCCGGTCATATCAGTAAACGGCAACGCGGCCGCGCTGTGCGCGGGGCAGCTTGTATCGCTTGCAGAGTGCACGGGATCCGCGCTGGAGGTGAACCTGTTTTATGACAGCCCCGGGCGGAGGGGCGCGATAGCGGGGCGCCTGCGACGGTACGGCGCCAAGAGGGTGCTGGGGCTTGATCCGGAGAGAATGGCCGTGCTGCACGGGACGGACTCTGCGCGCAGGATGGTCGACAGGGACGGAATCTTCGCGGCTGACACGGTGGTGGTGCCGCTTGAGGACGGGGACCGCACGGCCGCACTCAAGCGGGCGGGCAAGACGGTCATCACGTTTGATCTCAACCCGCTGTCCAGGACCGCGCAGACTGCGGACATCAGCATAATAGACAACATCACGAGGGCAGCAAACGTGCTCTTGGAAGAGTGCCGGAATCTTGCAGGGGAGGGCGGCGGTGACAACCGCAACGGCGGCGGCGGCGCCAAGTCGGCAGCGGCCCGGATTGTGCAGGGCTTTGACAACAAGAGGAACCTCGCGCAGGCAGTACGCCAGATCACCGGCAACCTGGGCCGCCTGCAGGGCATGCGGCGGGTGGCGGGTGGTGGTGGTGGTGGTGGCGGCGGCGGCGGCGCAACTGCCACGGCTGCCACGGCTGCCGCCGATATTATTGCACATGGCCCACAACCGGAGTGACCGGCCGGGGGCAGGACGGTGGACGTGATGGCAAGGCCTGGAAACATCAATGGCAACAAAAGGATTACGATCCGCGACATCGCAGAAAAGAAGAGGCGCCAAGAGCGCATCTCGGTTGTTACGAGCTACGACTATTCCCTCGCGTCCCTGTGCGACGGGGCGGGCGCCGACATCCTGATGGTCGGCGACAGCGCCGGGATGGTCATGCTCGGGTACGAGAACACGGTCCCGGTCACGATGGAGGAGATGTGCATGTTCACCGGGGCGGTGGGCCGCGCAAGAAAGAGATCATTCATAGTGTCCGACCTGCCGTTCATGTCGTACCAGACGGGCGTATCCGACGCCATTGCAAACGCGGGCCGCCTGGTCAGGGCGGGCGCCGACGCGGTAAAGCTGGAGGGCGGCTCCGAGATGGCGTCAAAGATAAGGGGCATAACGGACGCGGGCATCCCGGTCATGGGGCACATAGGGCTGCGGCCCCAGACGGCGGGGCTTGCCGGCGGATACAGGGTACAGGGCAGAACCGCCGCAGAGGCCCGCAGGCTGCTTGACGATGCGGCGGCCATAGAGGAGGCGGGCGCCTTTTCGGTGGTGCTGGAGCTTGTGACGCGCCAGGCCGCAAAGGCCGTTACAGAAGGGATCTCCATACCCACCATCGGAATAGGCTCGGGCCCCGGATGCGACGGCCAGGTGCTCGTCATACACGACATGCTCGGGATGTACGACGCGATAAAGCCAAAGTTTGCAAAGAGATACCGCAACCTGTCAGACGAGATCGCGGGGGCGGTGTCCTCCTATGTGGGCGACGTTGTAGACGGCGTATTTCCCGCACAGGAGAACTGTTTTGAGATGGACGAGATCGAATGCGGCAGGCTGGCAGAAACCCTGAAGAAAGGACGGACACACACGTGACCGGACATGGCAGGGAGAAGAGGGGAAGGAACGGGGGGAAGAGAGAGGCGCGCGGCGGGCAGGCCCGGCGGCGGTGATGGTGGTGGCAAAAACAGCAGCAAAAAAAGTCGCGGCAGGCGGGGGGGAGAGGTCAGGCACCCGTCCCTTGACATCGTATCGTCGGACGGCCGCGAACTGCGCGGAAAGAGGATCGTCCTCTGCATTGCGGGCAGCGTGGCGGCCTACAAGGCAATAGAGCTTGCAAGGCTCCTGATGAGGCACGGGTGCAGCAGCGTCACCTGCGTGGCGACAAAGGCCGCGACCAGGCTGATCCGCCCCGCGTACCTCAAGTGGGCCACCGGAAACGACGTGATAACCGACCTGACAGGCGACATGGAGCACATAAGGCTTGCAGACTACGGCAGGTCCGACATCGTAGTCGTGTATCCGGCCACGGCCAACACGATAGGCAGGCTCGCAAACGGGATGGACGACGCCCCCGTGTCCACCGTGCTGACTGTCGCGCTCGGCTCAAAGATTCCAATCGTGGTATGCCCCGCCATGCACGAGTCGATGTACGAGAACCCGGCGGTCCTGCGAAACATCGGCTTTCTGAGCAAGAGGGGAGGAGGGGTCTCGTTTGTCGGGCCCCGGATGGAGGAGGGAAAGGCAAAGGCGCCCGAGCCGGAGCACGTGCTTGACCACGTAATCTCGAGGTTCGGCCCCCCAGAGTCCCCGCTCAGGGGCGCGCGCGTGCTGCTGACTGCGGGGCCTACGGTGGAGTTCGTGGATCCGGTGCGCGTGATCTCAAACGTCAGCTCGGGCAGGACCGGGGTGCTTTTGGGGGCCGAGCTTACGGCGGCGGGCGCCCGCGTCACCATGATATATGGTCCCGGAAGGCACGAGCCGCCCAAGGGCCTCAAGACGACCAGGGTGGAGACGAGCTCCGAGATGCGCACCGCGGTGCGCTCCGCGCTCAAGGGCGCGAGGTTCGACGTCATTGTAATGGCGGCGGCCGTATCCGACTATGCGCCCGCCAGGCGGCGGCGCACGAAGATAAAGAGTGGTGGTGGTGGTGGTGGCGGATCAGGCGAGCTCACGATCAGGCTCAGGCGCGTGCCCAAGATCATCGGCATGGCAAGGAGGATGCAGAGGGACGCGCTCCTAGTCGGGTTCAAGGCGGAGGCCGACGTGTCCAGGGCGGCCCTGATAAAGTCGGCGCGTGCCAGCATGACGGAGTCGGGCGCGGACGTCGTGGTTGCAAACGACGTTGGATCAGAGTACAAAAG
This sequence comes from Nitrosopumilaceae archaeon, assembly GCA_021296175.1. GTDB lineage: Archaea > Thermoproteota > Nitrososphaeria > Nitrososphaerales > Nitrosopumilaceae > Nitrosopumilus. Next base: position 36,536 of record JAGWAX010000011.1, read on the forward strand.
GAGGCCCGGCTCGAACAACGTCATAGTGGTGTCGCCGTCATCCGAGTCAGAGTCCGGATGGCGCAAAAAGGAGGCGGTGGCCGGATTCATCAAGAGGGCGATAGAGGCGGAGCTTGCGGCGGCGACAGCGGCGGCCGGGCAGGAGGGATAGTCGCGATGGACACGGCCGGATACAAGAAGGCAAACATGGAGGCGTGGAACGAGCTGGCCCCCCGGTACCACAGGCGGTGGGTGAACAGGGTGGACGGGCCCCTGCAGAGCACCACGAGCCTGATCAGGGACGTCGGGGTCGCGGAGGGCGACGCGGTGCTCGACGTGGCGTGCGGAACCGGCCTGGTCACAAAGATGCTCGTCTCGGCCGTAGGCGACGCCGGGCTGGTCGTCGGGGCCGACGCGTCCACCTCTGCAATCAGGATAGCCAAGAGGGGGAACAGGAGGGCCCTGTTCGTGAACGCGGACGCCGAGAACCTGGCGTTTGCAAGAAAGTTTGACGTCATTACATGCCAGTACGCGCTATTCTTCTTTCCGGACGCCCCGAGGGCCCTGAGGGGCATGAGGCGGAGCCTCAAGGCGTCGGGCAGGATGGGCATAGTGGTACATGGAGGCAGGGACAGGGTGCCGTATTATGGCGCGATACTCGACGCCGCTGCAAAGTACATACCCGACTATATCCCGGAGGGGACGCCCCAGCTTGACAGGTACTCCACCAAGGACAAGCTCGGGGCGGAGGTAAGGAGCGCCGGATTCTCAGAGGTGTCAGTAAGGAGGCGCACGTTCCGGTACAGCCCCGGCACGTTTGAGAGCTACTGGAGGGACTACCTGAGGTACGTGGCCAGGCCCATCAGGTCAAAGATTGACGCCCTGGGACGCGCAAGGAGGAGAGAGTTAGTGGAGGAGGTGCGGCGCAACGCCGAGCCGTATACTGACGGGGACAGCGGCGTCATAACGTTTCCCTGGCAGGTCCTGATACTGACGGCGATGCGTTGATAACACGGAGCCGCCTTACGGGTATGATGGCCAGGGACAAGCGCAAAAAGGCCAAGAGTCCGGACAGGAATGGCGGCAAGGGGGATCGCCGCGGGGGCGGCGCAAAACCCTCGGGTACTTCGGACTCTAGCTTCAAGGCGTTTCTCAAAAAGCGGGCACCCATATACCTCGGGCTGCTGGCGCTCTTTCTGGTGTTTGTAATACCGGAGCTCACAAAGGGCAGCCTTGAGGACGCGCTGCCCGAGCTGGAGGCAGACGGCGCGCGCGTGGTCGACGTGCTGATGTCATACAGGGGGCCCGACGGCTCGGGGTTCAGCATGAGGGAGGCCATATCAGACAGGATCACCGAAGAGTTCGGCGACAGGATCTACGGCCACAAGGAGACGGCGATCACTGTCGTGGTGAGTGCGGCTGCCGGTGGGGCGGCGGCGTCGGAAAAAGAGGCATACGACGTCGAGTTTGTGATCGACACGCACAAGGGCCAGCTCCACTACACGTGGACAGTCGACGCCGACTCCGGCACGGTGACGTCAGTCGACCCGCCCTCAAAGCACGTGGTGGACGTCGTCAACTTTTACGACTGACCGGCAGGCTCGGCGGCGGCCGTCGGCCACGGCGCGGCGCGAACTGTAAAGCCTGTGTGTGATGAATGATGTGTCAAGAATGTGTGATAGGGGGCAAAAAATATGACAGCAGAGGCAACAGTAAGCCCGGAGCTCTTCTCGGTGTGGGTTCGCACGATTCTACTAGCGATAGTCATGCTTACGGGCGCTCTGGGAGGTTTGCCTTCATAGCGATTAGACGCATGCGAGAGCTATGGACGATAGTGTGACGTCTGCAAGTTCGTATGACGAATCAGGCTGATTGTTTTGCTTGCCTCATCAAACGTTATTTTGTATTTGTTAAACAAGCCGCTTCTTCCAATAAGAATCTGTTTTTCCAAATCCTTGATCATCTTGTCTTCTTGTGGAACGGCAACGTCAACCATGCCTACCTCGACTCTCTGCTTCTTATATGATTTCCAGATACATGGTAGTTCTGTACGTCTTAAATTCTCCAGAGGCACTCTGTGCTGTTTTTATCGGTGCGGCATCCAGATCTAGACCAAGTATATCGGCTATACTTCGTGGGATGAATGAAATATCTGCCCCCGAATCAATCAACCCGAAGATGCGAAACTCAGGATTGTCGATACGTTGGCAGTATCCTGACTCTTTCTCATTGCAATCTCGATCCTAGGTCTTTTAACCGCGTTTTCTTCGTCATCCCGATTGTAATCAGAATGGTACCTAAAACGCATTTTGTTACCTCGCCCGTTAATGTTAACCACGTACCGAATCGAATGTCTACAGAATTAAGGTTTGTTCTTTGTTTTTGTCTGGGATCTCCACGAACAACGGCGTCTTGTCTTTTGAGATCTTCGTGGCCTCTGCGTACACCTTGCCAACGGATTTCCCATGAGCGATTACTTCAGAGTCCAGAATGGCCACCCATTGGCCTCTGTACTGCTCCTTGTCGTTCATTTCTATCAAGAACCGACTTTCAGGGCTATCCATGGGAACCACACACCGGGGCCATATAATATGATATTTGTATTGGAATTTAAGACTGCCCCTTGGAGGCTCTCTTGAAAACGCGGTTGGTGCGGATCTAGTGCGCGTCTGAACTCGTCTGGGCATGGGAATGTTCTCGAATGTGCGCATCTTTAACCCGAATTTCAAAAGATCTATCCATGTAGATGCACATCACACAAATTTTAGCGTCGCATACCACACACAGACTTTACAGCCCCGCGCTGCGCGCACGGCAGTCACACCGTGACAAGGTCCTTTGTGAACCTGTGCAGCACGCCGGGCGCCTGTCCCGGCCCCCGGATTACAAGCGAGTCCTCTATCCTGACGCCGAACCTGCCCGGCAGGTAGATTCCCGGCTCGACTGTTATGGCCATCCCCCTGTGAAGCCTCGTCGCAACGTTCCTGGAGACGGCTGGAAGCTCGTGCACCTCCAGTCCTATGCCGTGGCCCGTGGAGTGCACAAAGTACCTGCCGTACCCCTGCTGCTCTATATACGAGCGGCATGTGGCGTCCACGCTGCCGCACGCGGCGCCGGCCCTGGCCGCTGCGAGTCCGAGCCGCTGCGACTCTCGCACTATATCATACACGTCTTGCGCCTCCCTGAAGGGCCTCCCCACCGCAAACGTGCGGGTCGCGTCAGAGACGTATCCCTTGTACCTCAGGGTCAGGTCCACCACGACCATGTCGCCCCTCCTGAACCTCCGCTGCGAGACCTGGGCGTGTGGGAGCGCGCCGTTGGGGCCCCCCGCTATTATGAGCGGGTTCAGCGTGGAGGCGTATCCCACGTCAAACGCGCCCTGCGCGGCGGCCTCGGCCATCAGGACGGCCTGCAGCTCGGACTCGCGCTGCCCCGCCCCCATCTTCTGCGAGCATACCTCAAACAGGCAGTCTATGATCCGGGAGGCCCTTCTCAGGACCGCAATCTCAGACTGGTCCTTTACCATCCGGGACGCGTCAAACGGCTCCTCGGTCTGTACGATTTTTGGAACCGCCCTCTTCAGGTACGTCATGGTTTGATAGTCCCGGCAGTCGGTGCATACGCCGGCGCCGTCCCGGCGGCCGGCCCTTGCCACCCTTGCCGCGGTCGACGCAATGCCGCGCATGCCGCGCTCGGCCACTACGACCTCGCAGCCGCCGGACTCGGATTCGGCCCTGGCCGCCTCCAGCTCGGGGGATACGATGACGGGCTTCTGCCCCCTTTGCAGTACGGCCGCGGCCTCCCCCCAAAAGCCCGTCATGTAAGATATGTTCTCGGGCCTAAACGCAATCAGCGTGTCAAATTTCATCCTGCCGGCACTCCTCAGGAGTGACCCGTACCTTGCGCCCACAGGGAGGCGCAGATCCCAAACCGTATTAACCTTGAGATGGCAGGACAGGGCCGGACGGCGGAAAACCAA
>JAGWAX010000012.1 GCA_021296175.1 Nitrosopumilaceae archaeon
GATCAATAAGCTTTTTCATCCGGATCCGCCCTGATCTTTAAGCTTTTCGTCGTTTTTGCGGTACGTGATCTGGACAGCACCCCCGCACACAAAAAATCTATTAGTTCCAAGGACGGATACCTGTCAATGGAGACGGAACCCCGCACGGTCATCATATATGACAACCTGTGCTCCCTCTGCACCGCGTTTGCGAGGTGCGCATGCATTCTGTCAAGAGGCAGGCTCAGGCCCGTAGGACACTACTCGCAAGAAGGTGAGGGGGCGTATAGGGATGCCCTAGGCGCCGACGCGCTCAAGATGTTCTGGATCATAAGCGGGGACATGGCGTTTGGGGGGAGGGCGGCCCTGCGTCCGTTGCTCTCCGAGATTGCGAGGGGGGCGTACCGCGCACCGCGCAACAGGGACGCCGTCGCGCCGCCGGACTCAGGCTGCAGCAAGTCAGGCTGCAGCGGCCCAAAAAGGGCCATTGCAAGATCGGCAAGCCTGATTCTCAACAGTAGAAGGATTCGCATGCGGATCCCCAAGTGACGGGTAACCGCAGGGCTTGGAATCGCGCCGAGGGTCTGGAAAATGCGTCGCAGGCAAGATATCAGCGCCGCATGCCGACGGCGCGGCACGGTCGCCGGCAAGGGCGCCACGACATACGCAGGCGGGCCTTCAACAGTGACTGCGTCGCCATACAGTGCAGGAAAAATAAAAAAGAAGAATCAGCCTCTAGTGTTCTGCGGTCTTGCAAACATCGCCACTGCAATCACATGTTGAATCACAGTAGCACTCGCTTTGCATCTGGCAGTCACATTCTGTGTTGTTTTCCGCTTGCGCGCTGCAACCACATGCTGCGTCTGACATAACATGAAGGCAACACAATGTATTTTAAAAGTTTAGTTTATTAACTTGGACTCGGAAAATTAACAATTGCCCGTACCGCTGGGCGTTATACAGGCAAGCGCAGCCAGAGTATGCGCAGCCAGGCTTTCGGCGCAGGCAGAGAAAGCAGGATCAGCGGCCGCGTCCGGACAGCGACTCTAACAGCATACGACACGATTCTTGTATCTCGGCCGCATTCTTCTGCAGCAGCGAATCGTCTCGTCCCACATCAAGGGCGACCCTCAGGATGTGAAACAGTTCGGGATTCCCATGCAGCGTGGACGACACGCGCGACATGTTCTCCTTGTTCACATAACACAGGTAAAAGTAACAGTCAGTCATCATAGACTCCGATATAAAATAGTCATGCTTGCGCGATATAGCGGCCGAACTGCCCAAGCCGCCTTTTGTGCCACTTGCCACGCACCCGTGATCAGCAAAGCCAGCGGTGGACGAGGTCATCCTACCAAGAAGTGTGGGGGTGGCCCGCTCAATTCCCATCGTGCCAGACACGACAGAGAGGTGCGCGTTTACGGGGCTCTTTGGCAGTCCACGCATAGCCTCCAGCATGTGGGACGGGCTGGGCCTCTTGCAGTTGAGGGCGCATATCGCATCTGCCAGATAAAGCGATGCGCACTTTTGCCAGCAGGGGGCAAACATGCCGGGATCCCCAGAGCCGTCATGCTGCCCACGGATATCAGACACGTCGCGAATACCGCCACGATCGCCGGCACCGCCGCCGCCGGAACTCTGCGCCCGCTGGCAGCAGAACATGGACTGCAGGAGGGAGTTTCTGGCAAGGTCTCGGTATAGGGCGCTCCGCCTTTTCTCTACCCTCTGCAGCATCATGCGGAGATCCCACGACGGATCATGCAGCACGCGCATCGCATCATATTGGAGCAGGCGCCCAGAATCGGTCTCGGAGAGGGACGCGTGCCTTGTTATGACGAGCTTTTTGCGTCCGCTGTTGCGCCTGCGCGTGCCAACGCGGACGCCGTTGCCGTCACTGCCATCATCGTCACTGCCATCATCGTCATCACCATCGGCAATGGCGGCGGCAGTACCGTCATCGTCACACTCAATCACGATATCGCCCAAGGCCGTGTTTCCATCAAACAGCATGACGTCGTACGCGCAGGGCTCAAACGAGCACGGGCCCAGTGCGCGGCATCCCACAAGTCCGACTGGGCAGTCCGCACCCAAGTCATCTAGCATATGCCGCACGAAATCCTCCACGAATCCCATATGCATCACATGCCCCCATGCGGGTATAAAGAGATCAGCAGATGTGCATCCACATCCCGATGCACGTCGCAACCGAAAGCATTTCCTTTAAATTGAGACATTCCGGTTTTCAATCTAGCTCCCATAGTGTAGTCCGGTTAAGCATACTGCCCTCTCAAGGCAGTGACTCGGGTTCAAATCCCGATGGGAGCACCAATCGTGCCAGAACGCAGGAACGATTCCTGTCCGGCCATCATTCCAGACTACAAATGCGGTACGATGCTCCTCCCGCCGTCACCGCCGCCGCCGCAAACCCCGCGGCATGCATTACATTTTAAATAACAACATTTCCTCTGTATACCGTGGCTACATTCCTTGACATAGGACTGAAAGAGGAGTACCGCTCAGACGAGGACGACCTCATCGAGGACTTTTTCATACCGTGCTTTAGCAAGTGCGTCGAATACGACAGGTGCATAGAATACCTGTCAATCAACATGATCAAGACGGTATTTGACGCATATGACAATTTCAGGCAAGGCGCCGCAAAGATGAGGCTGATAGCAGGGCACAGATTCAGGCCGGCTGACCTGGATCTTCTCACAGTACTGCTCTCAAAGTCAAGGAACCCGTTTGAGAAGAGGGGCATAAAAGATGAAAAGCTGCGGCTTGTGCGCAAGGCCTTTGAGAGGGGCCAAATAGAGCTCAAGATCGGCATCTCAAATGACATAAAGATCAGCGATACGTTCTCTGAAAAGCTCGGCATATACAGGGACAGTCACGGCCACGTGATAGCTTACGTAAGCACGGCAAAGAGCTCTTTTGACATGAAGAAGAAGGCGTTTGAGTCGATAGAAGTCTTTACGTCGTGGGGCGACGCCACAAGGGTAAAGCGCAAGATGCAGATATTTGAGAGGCTTTGGCGCAACAGGGTCAAGTACATAGACATGCACGGCTTTGAGTACGCGGCGAAAAACGGCTACCTGAAATACTGGAAGGAATGGCTCATGCATGAGTGAGTGAGTGAGTGACCGGCAGGCGGCCCACGGCAACACGCGCCGGCGCAGACGCGTCAGTGCGACAGGTCTTGTAAAACGCGGCCCTTGTTCTCCCTAAACTCGACCGTGCCGATGTGATAATATATGATCTCGCCGTGCCTGTCCACGACTGCCATTATGGGCTCCTTTCCCATCCGGGTTATCTCGCGTATCTTTTTTTGCAAATGCACCATCTTTTCCGGCCTGCCCTCGACAAGTCCGAAAATAAGAATCTTGGAGCCCTTTTGTCCGAAATGCCCCCGCTCATACACGCGAAAATCAGCGCCGAATCCGAACCCGTCCTTTGCCACGTAGCCGCGGGAGCGCAGATCCCGGTATATGAGAAAACGCGTCAGTATGTCTGGGTCATGCTTGCGGCACATGCTCAGAAACGCCTCAAATGTCAAGAGTCTCTTTGAGCGGAAGAGCGTCAGCCGGTCCGTGTGCATCAGATACAGGGCCTCAAAGGATTCAAGAAATAGCCGGGCATCGACGTCGCCGTCATCGCCGTCTTGCCTGTCAGTCCAGCCAAACCCCTTCTCAACCAGCTCGTGCGCTGCCTGCGCATCCGTAATGCACGGACGCGGCAACGGCGACGTGGAGGACGGGGTTGGCGACATTACAACCATTCCCTGCATATTTCCCCCCACATCGATCTCGTCGTTCACTAGAACAGCATTTGAGCAGATTCCATATTAAGTGTGGCAGCAGATGCGGGTTTGCAAGGCCGTGCCGCGGGTGCAGGCAGATCGATGCGGCAAGAAAGGATTGGCCGCAGGCGTCCGCACGCCTGCAACAAACAAGCTTAAAATATCTCACAGGATGCCCCGGACACATAGCATGAGCGCAGAGGCAACCCCGACATCAAGCCACGCGTACGGAGTGGGAGTGATTGCGCTGATAATCGCGCTGTCGGCCACCACAGTCTTTTACACCTCGTACTACCTGCCGGAATCGCTTGCAAAACCGTCCGTACCAGAACACATACTCAATCCCGAGAAGACGCTTGTGATCGACATTGTAGATGGCGCCCTTATAGAAGGCAACGACAACTACGTGCCAAACAGCCCCACCGCATACCTGACCATCGACAATCTGGTCAAATGGACAAACAGTGACGGAACGGCGCACACGGTCACGCCGGACCACAGGCATGCGGACTCCTACAGTGGCGATTTTGGCTCAGAGGGCGTGATGATGCCAGGTGACGAATACGAGTTCCTGTTCACCGAGCCGCAGGTGGTGACCTACCATTGCACCCCCCACCCGTGGATGAAGGGCACCATAACTGTGGAAAAGAGCAGGTTCTAGTACTCGCGCCGGAGGTTGCGCCACCGGCACCGTCTTGGCGCAAGACAAGCAGGATTCAACGTCCACGGCATGCATCGCGTGATGTAACGATCAGTACTGGAACACTCGGGCTCCTTCAAGATACTCACAGCCGCCCCTCCCTTCTCCTTCCTCTTCTCCTTCCTCTCCTCCCCCCCTCCGCCGCTTCCTGAACCGTTAAAATAAGGGGATCAGACGGCCTGTGCATGCACGGGGCCAACTACCGCAACGGCACAGGACAACCGTTTACGCGCAAGGAGTACATAAAGGGAAAGCCGCAGATAAAGATAGCAAAGTTCCAGGGAGGCAAAAGGGGCACCTACCAATACTGCGTGCAGCTACTCATAAACGAGAGCATGCAGATCAGGCACATGGCAATAGAATCGACCCGACTGGCCGCAAACAAGACGCTTGAAAAGACGACTGGTGAGACGGGATACTATTCGCGCTTGAGAATATATCCGCACAACCTCCTGCGCGAGAACAAGATGATAGCCGCGGCCGGAGCAGACAGGCTCCAGGAGGGCATGCGCAGGGCCTGGGGCAAGGCGACCAGTCTGGGCGCAAGGGTCAGACAGGGACAGTGCATAATGGAACTGTACGTCAACGGGGACGACCACCGCGAGGCGGCAAAGAAAGCGCTAAAAGCCGCATGCGTAAAGCTTCCCGGAACCCCCGCAATACAAGTGGTCAGCTGGAACAAGCCGTCGCCCTAGCGGAGGGCTGACGCGTCGCGCCACCAACTGTGCTTATGTACGAGATCTGCAAACTCCTCAAACTCTTTCAGGGTCGGGTCCCTGCGCAGCTGGCGCCGGGTCTGATAATAAAACGCATTGTACAGCCTTCCTGCAGCAATGCCTGCCGCAACGCAATGGATGTGGTCCGCCTCAGCGGCAGCGGCAGCGACACCACCACCACCACCACCATAAACACTGCCGGCGCCTTCATCCCCCAGCCCCGCAGCAACTAGCCGTGCAAGCCTGCACACCTCGTCACGGTTTGACTTCGTCTCGGCCACCTTTTCACGCAGTTTTTTCAGAATCGCGTCATTCATGCGCGTACAGCAAGCGCGCCACTAAAAAGCATGATCGTCAGACGCGCGGCAGTCCATACGGGCACCCCAATTCTCAAGCTATAAATCACCTGCGAGGACAGTGCGGCTTGTGAACAAGGCGCTAGAAAAGTCCCTAAGGGACGCCTCCAAGGAAGGAAACCTCACGCTGGGCGTAAAGCAGGTGCGCGGAGCGCTCAAGGACTCCAAGCTTGTGGTGGTGTCCAAGTCCGCGGATTCCGCGGCATTAGCGTCAGGCGGCACCGATGCCAGCAGCATAATGCAAGAGGCAGAGAAGAACAGCATACCGGCGGTCAGCTTTGAGGGCACGTCAGTGGCGCTAGGCAGGATGTGCGGCCTGCAGTTCCGCACGTCGGCAGTCGCATTCTCCCCACTTGCAGAGATCAACGTCAACGAGATAGCAAAGGAAGAGGGGCATGACGCGAAAGAATCCTAGTACGGGGCGTACGAACATGACGACTACAGCGGCCAATCAAGCTTTAAATAATATTGCCAAAGCGCGTTATCATCAGAGGTAGACAGGTATTTTTCATGACACAATCAATAAAGTTATCCACCGAACAGATGCGCCTCATGTCACTCTTTCAGAACGTGACCGGTGCGACTGCAAAGGACTGCATCGAGGAGGAGAACCAGAACCGCATCATATTCATAGTCAGCACCGGCAAGATGGGGCTGGCCATCGGAAAGGGTGGAATGCACATAAAGTCGCTGCAGAACATGGTAAAAAAGAGCGTCGAGCTCGTCGAGTTTGACGCGGATCCCGCAAAATTCCTTTCAAACCTGCTCAATCCAAAGCTGGTAATGGACGTAAAAATGACAAGCCGCAGCGACGGTACAAAACAAGCAATAGTTACGGTCGACCCCCAGAAGAAGGGTATCGTGGTGGGTAGGGAGGGCAGAAACGCCCAAAAGGCAAGAATGCTTGCAAAGAGGTACTTTGGCATCACCCATGTGTTAATAAACGGCCCCGAAAGGGCAGCCATGGAGCTGTAGGCAATGAGAAAATCACCGCTTGGTCTGTTTGCAGGAAGGGTTCTGACCGCCAAGAAGAAGGGACAGAGGTGGTCCATATCCACGTACAAGCGCCGAAAGCTTGGCATAGACAAAAAGGCCGACCCGCTGGGAGGCTCCCCGCAGGCGCGCGGAATAGTCCTTGAAAAGGTCGGCATAGCTGCAAAGCAGCCCAACTCGGCGGTGAGAAAGTGCATCAGGGTGCAACTCATAAAGAACGGCAAGACCGTGACGGCGTTTCTGCCCCGTGACGGCGCGATGAACTTTATAGACGAGCACGACGAGGTCCACATACACGGGATGGGGGCCACCCAGGGCGGTGCCATGGGCGACCTGCCGGGCGTGAGGTTCAAGGTATTCAAGGTAAACGGCACATCGCTGCACGAGCTTGTAATAGGCAAAAAGGAAAAGCCCAGGCGCTAGGACGTGGTGGATTATGGCAGTAGACGAGGCAAAGGCGGAGAACGGCGGAGACGGCGGGCAGGATGAAGGCACGCTGGAGGCGGCAACGCCGTCACCGGCGGCAGCTGGATCTCCTGCAGACATGCCGGACGCCGCAGTGGAGAGCGCGACACCGTCGGAGTCCAAGGGTGACGGCGGCAAGCCCAAAAAGTCCGCTTCCCAGAAAAAGGCCAAGATTCCGGAGCCCCAAGACATGCTGATCTTCCGCAAATGGGACGTCTCAGATATAGAGATAGTGGATCCCGGCCTCAAGACCGCCATATCGCTCAGGAAGCAGATCATGCCGCACACGTTTGGCAGATCCGCGCTAAAGCGCTTCAACAAGGCCGATGCCAACATTGTCGAGAGGCTCATGAACAAGACGATGCATTTTGGAAAAAAGTACGCAAAGAACACGGGCCGGATGTCCGGCAAGAAGACAAAGATGCTCAACACGGTAAAGTCCGCGTTCGACATCATAAGCATAAAGAGCGGTGGCAAGAACCCCGTCGAGGTGCTTGTCAGGGCAGTCGAGTTCTCCGCCCCCAACGAGGACACCACCAGGATAGTATACGGCGGGACCGTATACCACGTCTCAGTCGACGTTGCCCCCATACGCAGGGTGGACCTCGCGCTAAAGTTCATCTCCGACGCGATAAAAGAGGCTACCTTTTCAAACCCAAAGCCCATAGAGGAGCACATGGCAGAGCAGCTGATGATGGCAGCCGCAAACGACCCGGCGGCCCCGTCGGTAAAAAAGAAGAACGAGCTTGAAAGGATAGCACAGGCGTCGAGATGACTCGCGCTCAGAAACGGCGGGCAGGCGCCCCAGACGACCCTGCAGGGTATGGACTCAGGTCGCCTGCCTGTGAAATCTGAAAATGCAGGCCGGCAGGCACGAATTTTCAAAGGACTTGAGTGCATACCCTGCAGGGCGTGCCGCAGCCGCACGGGCGTCATGAATGCAGAACAGTAGCCCGAGGCAGATTCGAACTGCCGTCTCTGCCTATCCTCTCCTGAGATCCAGAGGGCAGAATCCTTGGCCCGACGTGTTTGACCGAACTAGACTATCGGGCTACCGGACGTACGCCGTCAAAAAAAACATATAATGTTTTGCAACTGCTTTATGTACATTTTCAAGATGATGAGTCGCGGCGCAAGGATCCCGTCTGGCAACCATTATAACACAAACCGCCCCCCACCAGACGTATGCCACAGCACGATGCGCGTCAGGGATCCACGCCCACAGAACAAAAGGAGATTGCAGACTCACTTAAGCTGCTCAAAAAGGACTGGAGCGTGGATCCCGTCCTAGAAGAGTTCGTGCTAGGAAGGATTGGCGACGTATCGGACCACGTCATAACGCACGGCGGCGTGACGTTCCACATACCGTACCTCAACGAACACTCAAGGTACGTGCTGTGGAAGTGCCTGTGGCCGGACTGCCACAACTGCTGCGAGAGGCAGGGAAGGCTGCCGCTTACGGCCGACGACCTGATTGTGATAGGGGCGGGCCTCAAGTATTCAAAGACCTCAGAGTTCCTCAAAAAGGAGACCATAACTGCCACATACTCGTCGGGGGGCGTGGGTGCAGGCGGCGGCCAGGAGACCGTAATGACCACAATCAACCTCAAGCGGAAGGAAGGCGAGACCGCGTCAGAAGACGGGACGCGCATACCGTGCAGGTTCCTAGACGAAGAGGGGGGATGCAGCATGCATCCCTCGAGGCCCGGCGTGTGCTACCTGTACCCGTTTACCACCTGGACCCAGAACGACGGCGGGGCGGCCAGGATACACGCCACGTACCAGTTTACCGGGGACTGCCCGGGGTTCTACCTGGCAGACAGCACGGCTGGGATGATGCCGGAGATAGAGGACTATTCTGTGATAATACGGGACTACAACCTGGCGTCTGCCAGGACGGAGCGCGAGTCACTCGGCTGCTCGTCCATAATGTAAGGTCAGGCCCTGGCGACCTTTATCAGATCCGCCATGCGTATGTCCATCCCGAACCTGTCCTCGTGTTTTTTCATGTACCTGAATATGGAGATAAAGTCCGGCAGCGACTTCACAAGGCTAAAGTCTTTGCGTATCTTTGAGTGCACAAAGTTGAACACCTTGGAGTATACCTTGTAGTGCTCGTCGACGGCCCTCTCGTACGCGGCAAAGTCCCCCATGTTCTCCAAGAATATCTCGACGCACTGCATCGACGGTATGATTCCCTCGCCGAGCAGGGCGTATACGGTCCCGATCGACTCGCCCACGCCGACCACCTTGCCGCTGTAAAACGGCTTGCACTTGTTGGGGGTGGCAAGCCTGATGGGCCTGCCCTTTGTCTGCAGTATTTTGCCCCCATGCTTTTTCAGAAAGGCGTCTGTAGCCTTTACGTGGTTCTTGTTGTAGTCGCCTGCCCCGACGTGGGCCCATTTTTCGCCGAGCGGAAAGTACCAAAAGTAGCCGGACATGCCGGGGAACGGCTCGATGTAAAAGTCGTCATACGGGACGCCCCCCTCGTACTCGACCTTGTACTCGTATGTGGGCAGGAAGAAGTCCTTCTCAATCTTTGGCAGGTAGGCCCTGTGGAAGCCCGTGCAGTCCACGATTATGTCATATTCGGACTCCAGGTCCCCGAGGGCGGGAGGCTTGCCGTACGTGACGTCCGCGTCCTTTATGAACTCCTTTATGAGCCCCAGCTTGTTGTAGGTGCACAGGCCGTGCAGCCCGATGTCAAATCCGACGCCGTTGTTCATGCGTACGCTCATCTGCCTACCGTCGTGTATCAGGAACCTGCCAAAGTCCACGCCCACCTTTGAGCAGAGCTCCTCAAGGACGGGCCTTATGGTCCCCCAGGCGCATATGGAGTCGTGGCGCTCCTCGGGCATCATCTCGTATACGGCCACGCCGTGGCCGGTGCCGGCCAGGCGCGCCATCAGGTAGGAGCCTGCCACCCCCATGCCCATTACCGCAATCTTCAATGATGCAAATGGGCGGCCTCCCAATAAATACAGTGATGGTGTGGACTGATGCCGCCCATAAAGGAGATGGCGCCGCAGGCCCAAGCGCACACCTGAACGCGGCCACGTCAAGTATGCGCGGCAGTGGCGGTGGCTTGCGCCCGGTCAGCATCTTTCCAATCCACAGACAAGTTTGCGCATTTCCGTCGCGGTCATTGCCGCCACAACCATCACTGCAATAGTCATTGTAATTATTATCATCGTCACCGTCATCAACGTCACTGCCGCCAGTAACCAGTGATTTCAACACTCGCGGAATTTTCGTGGCGTCAGATGACCTTTTTGCGCGCCGCATCAATGCGTATGATTGCCGCCTTGTTGTTGGGTCCCCGCACGCGGGCCTCGAATATGGGCACGTACGTCTCCACTATGGAGTCAAGGTCGAACTGCTCGGACAGGTCCTCAATGTCAGGCTCAAGGGGGGACTTGAGCCGCTCTTCCAGTATGGAGACGGCATCCTCGCGTTCAAGGGACGGCTTCTTTGTAAGGGCCTCGTCGTTTATGATGGATTCGGGGCGCGCCTCGGTGGTCTCCGGCGACACCTTGTACTTTGGCCTTTTGATCTCGTTTCCGGCCGTATCAAACGTAATCTCAAGGGACGAGTCAAACGACACGTGCTCTTGAAGGTCTATGTCGATCTTGCCCTTTCCACGCCGCGGCGAGAGTACCTTTTTGAGGCGTGACTGCTGCCGCAGGTCAAATGAAGCCTCGCCTACCACCACGCGCCTCACGGATTTGTCCACGGTGATGGTGTGGGTGGCGTTGCGCATGTAATCGGCCTCGTACCTGCCGGATACCGTCCGCAGGCACTCGTATGACAACTGGACCTTTTGCAGACGCACCGTGTCCACCTTTGGCTGCGACAAAAGAGATCCAAACAGCGACTGCTTTTTGCGTTCGATAAGCGCCCTTGCCGCCGCCTCGTCCATCATGGGGCGCAGCACTATAACATTAGTGGACGAGGCATAGCTTTCGGCCATAACGCGTGACCGTTCACGTACGTTAAATAGATTTCAGGCAACGCGCAGCGTGGGATCGAGTCCCATCCGTCCATCCGTCCACTCATCCACCACCGCCACCACCGCCACCACCGCCACCACCAGTGATGTTCTTCCGGGCGTACACGGGCGCCAAGCACCGCAGGGCGCATAACCGAACTAGGGAAGGGTTGAATTCGACGCGCCATCCTGCAACGCGGGCCGCGCCCTCAAGACCGTCCCTAAACCGCAGGATTCGTAGTGGTGCAAGGACAAGCTAGACTACAGCTGGCCATGCATGGCCTACTGGGTAATCGCTTTTAACCCAGTATGCAGCAACAACATTTGTGAACACCTACCAAGCCCTTCGCACCCTGAACATCAGCAAGGACTCTACACAGGATGAGATCAGGGCCGCATACCGCCGGATGGCACTCGAGCTGCATCCGGACCGCAACAGCGGGGACGGGAGCGAGTTTAAGAGAATAACAGAGGCGTACAACCACCTCAAAGGTGGCAGCCACACTCCAGCAGCCAAGACCGACGATGGCGCGGACGGGCACAACGATGCGGCGATGAAAAAGGGAAGAAGGGGCAGCAACAGTGCTGAACCCGGTTCCCAATACCGGTATAGTGGGGAGCCGGGCGGTGCCGGAGAAAGGAACAGGGCCCAGTGGGGGGCAGGCCCGCAGGACGGCACAATCCCAGAGCAGGACTGGAGTAAGTTCACCAAGCACGTCGAGGACGAGGATCCCGACTTTTGGAAAGAGTATGAAAGAAAATTCTGGGAGGACTACAACGCCAGGGTGGACGCCAGCGGCAGGAACGGCGAGTATGAGAAAGCGGCCGAGCCCAACAGGCAACCCAATCTGTCCGTGGACGTGGACGAGAGCCTCTGCATAGGATGCTGCAGCTGCGAGATTATAGCTCCCGACGTATTTGAGATAAACAAGCAGAGTATGATGAACCCAAAGTCATCTGTAATCAACCCCAGGGGAGCGGGCATAAACAAGATAATGAACGCTGCCGAGACGTGCCCCACAAAGGCCATAAGGGTGGAGAACGCGGACACGCGTGAGAGGCTGTTTCCGCACTGACACCAGACGCTCGTGGCGCGGCCGTGGCGGCACGCGGCCATAACGATGCGCAGCACAGCCACGGCACCCCATGGCGGCGGGAGCATCTCAGGCAGGAGGAACGTCTCAGGCGGCGGCTAGCCGTCCTTTAGCAGGGCGTGCAATGCATTGGCGTCGTATCCGGGCGCCTCTGCCGCGCTGCCATGAAACAGGTCTGGTATGTGTCCCGCGCGATCACCGGCAGTACGCGGGATTACGTGGACGTGGACGTGGGGTATCACCTGTCCCGCGTCCGGCCCGTTGTGTAAGGTAATCATCGCGTCAGCCGACATGGCAGACTCGATTCTGGACGCCATCATCTGCACCGTTGCAAAGAGATCGGAGATCTCCGCCCGATCCAGATCCTGTACCTTTGGGCGGTGCTTTTTAGATATGACAAGCGCGTGTCCGGCCGCAAGCGGAAACGCGTCAAGTATTGCGATGCAGTGTCTGGACTCAGAGAGCCTCTTTGAGGACATCTGGCCCGACAGTATCTGGCAGAATATACAGTCCACGCGCGTGCAGCGCGCCTACTCTATAAAGTCATTTTCAAGACTGAAAAATCACGATGGGTTGCCGCGGTAGGATTAGGAGATGCACCAATGGGATGCCTCTAGGCGCGCAGGCGCAAGGTTATCTTAAATCACATGTCCCCCCATATCACGCATGCAATGGATACGACTCCTAGAGGTGGCCACAAGGGATCTGGATGCAGACGCACCTCGAATCAGAAGAATGCTAGACGAGCTCGGTGGGGCGGCCCGTTGCGAAAGGGACGGATACAGGCTTGATGCGGAGGCGCAGCTTGCAATGGGATGGTGGTTCTTTGGCGTGTACGTGCGGGAGGATTTTGTCAGGGATGTGGTACGGCACATGCATGCAAGGGACGAGAGGGCAAGGGACGAGAGGGCCCTGCTGGACCACGTTCAGCGGAGGCTCAAGGAGCAAGGCAGCAAGGCGACAGTAAAGTTCCACAGCAAGCCGTCAATCTTTGCCAGATACTGGACGTGGCTCATGCGCTGAGATCGCCGCTGCCATCAGGAGCGATCCGGCATGCGATGTCCCGCCACAATCGAGTGTGGCATCCACTACCACATGCCGCCGCCTATGTCCGAGTTCGAATCCATCTTCTTTTCAGGCACGTTGCCATGGGCCTTCTTCATGTGGCGCTTGAGCCGCTCCGGTTCGTGGAGTTCTGTACCGCACACGTCGCACCGCGTCTTGGATTCGTCGTTTTTGTCCCGGCGTCCGAACAGTCCCATACGCCAAAAAACCCTGAGATACATTATAAAGGATGCGCCGGGGAAAGAGTGGCATGACGCTTCGGAGGATTACGATACTGGGCTCGGGGGTTATGGGACACGGCATCGCACAGGTGGCGGCGACTGCCGGATACGACATCGCGCTCAGGGACATAGAGCAGAAGTTCCTTGACAAGGCCATGGAAAAGATAGAGTGGAGCCTGCAGAAAATGGCCTCAAAGGGAAAGATGACCAGGGAGGAGGCAGGCGCCGCGCTTGCAAGAATAAGTCCGATAGTCGACCTGGAGGAGGCGGTAAGGGGATCCCAGATGGTCATAGAGGTGGTGCCAGAGATAATGGGCCTGAAGAAAAAGGTGTACGCCGAACTGGACCGGGCGGCGGCTCCGGACGTGGTGTTTGCGTCAAACACGAGCACGCTTCCAATTACCGAGATTGCCAAAACCACCTCGAGGCCGGACAAGTTCATTGGCGTGCATTTTTTCAATCCGCCTCAGCTCATGAAGCTGGTGGAGATCATACCGGGGGAATCCACCTCGCAGGACGTCGTACGCATGACCAAGGACCTCGTAGAGTCCCTCGGAAAGGAGGCGGTGACATGCAGGAGGGACGTGCCCGGATTCATAATAAACAGGCTGTTCATACCGATGGTGCACGAGGCCTGCTACGTGATGGACCGCACCGGGGCCACCAAGGAGGAGGTGGACTCGGCGGTAAAGTTCAGGATGGGCTTTCCCATGGGGATATTCGAGCTTGCGGACTTTACCGGCATGGACGTCATACACAAGGCCACTGCAGAGATGCACCTGCGTGACAAAAAGGTGATCAGGCCGCACCCGCGGATAGCAGAGTTGTTTGATGCGGGCAATCTGGGCCAAAAGTCAGGCGAGGGATTCTACAAGTACTCTGATGACAAATACGAGAGGGTGCAGCTGTCCGAAGAGCTGGCAGACAGGTGCGACTATACGCACCTTGCAGCCAACATAGTCAACAACGCGGCATGGCTGATCACAAACGGGGCAAGCGACGAGTCGGAGATAGAGAGGGCGGCCGTCCTGGGGCTGGGCCTCAAAAAACCGCTCTTTGAGACCGCAAGGGATATTGGACTGGACAAGATAGCATCAGAGCTGGGGGCGCTTGCGTCCGAGTACGGCGAGTTTTACAGGCCCGACCCGCTGCTGGCAGAAAAATAGGCGCGACAGTTAGCTGTTATTCTCCAGCCACCCACACCTCTCTCTTCCCCCCCCCACACCTCCTTTCCACTTCTTCTTTTTCCTCTCCTCTCATCCCGCCCTTTACACGCGCGCAGAATATTGCGAAAAGTAGTATCACAGAACGGGGGCTAAAAGTACTGTTAGTTCTTCCCATGATATCCGTTCGTCGTCTTACGAGGGTTCAGCATCAGCGCATTAATCGAGGCCGGATGCAATCATCTGCAGGATTACAGATACGGCCTCCCGAGGCGTGTCGGCGCCCTCGATTCTGACATTTTTTCTATGATCCACATAGCCGTCCACGTACGGGGCAACTGAGCCGCCCATGCCCCTTATGGCGACCATCGGCTTTTTGTGCATGTACGCAGCGCATACCTCAGACAGGGTGCCGGAGCCCCCGCCTATGATGATTATGCCGTCGGCGCTGAGCGCGTTTAGAAAGTCACGCGTCAGGCCCATCCCGGTGGGGATTACCACGTCGCAGTAGGGGTTTGCAAATGACGCGTCATCCTGCGGCAGTATTCCCACAGACAGCCCGCCCGCCTCGCTTGCGCCACGCGATGCGGCCTCCATCACGCCCCCCATACCGCCGGTAATCAGAACAGAGTTAGAACCGGCTATTGCCGCACCCACCTCGTATGCGGCATCCTCGTGCTGCGGGGTACAGCCGTTTGCATTGTGCCCTATTACGAGAATCTGGCGCCTTTTTGCCATGGCAGGATATGGGATTGGCAGGATATTATGATTTTCCTTGAGTTCTGACCGTCATTCAATGAATATGGCAGGCTTGAACGGGCGGGCGTGGCGCGCCTTGGACTTTGGATCGTAAAGATCAGGGTCGCCTGCCAAGTACACGTCCGTCTTGGCCCCAAACGAGGCAAAGGCAATCCCGGGCAGTTCGGATGCAAGGAAATCGAATTCTGAGAAGGGTTCTTGGCCGACTGTATCGCCGGTGCCACTTGTAGTAACATCATCACCATCATCATCATCGTTATTGTCGTTGTCACCGGCAGGGCCCGACGCGGCCAACCGCGCCTCCCTTATTGTGACTGGATCAGACAGTATGTCGGTTATGGCCTTTTGTACATAATCCGGCATCTTTTTGGCGTATGCGGCGCAGGGTCCCGACATCAGTCCGCCCATGACCTGCTTCATGGATGACTCCCCTCCGAGTACCGACTGCAGTACGCTCCGGTATATGGCGCGCCTTGGGCTGCCGTCGCCTGACACATACAGGATGATTCGGGACGGAGTCATCTTTGTCACCTTTAGGATGCTTGCAATGTCATCAAGCACTGACTTCAGCAGGGACTCGGCCTGCAGCGCAGTGTGGTCGGCCGTCCCAAGGCCGGCATGTGCGGGCCACTCGACCATGTCCCGCGCCTTATGCGAATAACCGAGAGCCCCCCGCATCGACTCTGTCACGTGGGGTGCAAACGGCTGCAGCATGGTCACTCTGACGGTCATGACGGCGTGCAGGACGCCACGCGTATCTGATTCCGGGCGGCTCTTTGCAGCGGCCCTCCTGGCATGCCACTGCAGCATGGACTCGGTCTCAAACAGTACGAGGTGCAGCGCCTCGCGGAGCCGCATCTTTTCCATCGACTCGCTTACAGACGAGGTGATCTGCCGCATTCGAGACAGCAGCCACGCATCCTCGGGTGGCGGGGCGGTGCTCTGGTGGGCGCCCGCACCGCCAAGGCCTGTCGCGCCTCCTCCTACTCCGTCCTCTTCTTCCCCTATGTCTCCCAGCCTAGCGCACTCTGCATGCACCGCCTCAAGCTTGGAGCGCATCCCGTGCACGGATTCCATGTTAAAGTCCGCGTCCTGCAGCAGCTCTGCGGATATTATTATGGCAAGTCGTATGGGGTCGGCACCAAACTCGCGTATGGCCTTGCGGAGTGGTATTATGTTCCCCATGCTCTTTGACATTTTGGAGCCGTCCATGAGTACGGAGCCGTTCACAACTATGCCCCGGGGCCACATCTCTTGTGAGAATATCGCCACGTGGTTCAGCACAAAGAACGTCAGGTGGTTCGGCACCAGATCCCGGCCCGAGTGCCTGTGGTCGACGGGATAGAAATACTCGAATTCCCGGCGCATCGCCTCGAGCGCGTCGTCCGGGATTTCTGACTCTGAGCGCCACTTTGCCACTGCGGCATCCAGCATCCCGTCATGACTGGCGCCAAACCGGGGGCCCGCGCCGTCGGCATCACCAGCGTTCCGCCCTCGGCCCGCCATCACATACTCAAAGAACTCGGGCGTCATCTGCTCTGGGGTTACTGTTCCGTCGTTGACGAATCTAGATATGGTATAATACGCCATGTATATCACCGAGTCGGACAGGCTCTCTACAATCCAGCTGTCGTCCCACGGCAGCTTTGTGCCAAGCCCGTGCTGCCTTGCGCATGCGCGCTCGTGGAGCCAGTCCACCACGTGCGCAAACTCCTGCCGTATTTCGTCGGGTAGTATGTCCATCCCGTTGAGGCATTTGTGGGCGGCCTCCTTCCATTTGGGGCTGCCGTAGTTCAGGAACCACTGGTTGTTTAGAACCTTGACCACGCACACAGAGCCGCACCTGCACCGCACGGGCTCGTCGGCAATCTCCAAGAATGTCTCTGCGTATCCGGAGTCGGCAAGCCACGCGCCCACCGCATCCTTGGCCTCCCTGACGGGCATGCCGCCGAACTGGGCCGTCGGGCCGTCCCTGCTCATCACACCCTCGTAGAACTCCTTGGAGTACAGCTCCTTGGTGGCAGGCTCCAGCCGGGGATCCGACTGTCCATCGCAGTCGGATATGGCCGACACGGCGTCTGCTGCCGGGACGTCCCCGTACCCGTCGGTGCGGATTATAGAGATTGGCAGGACGGAGGCCGCCAGAGACCGGACAGGTGGCGCCACGGCCGCCGCCGCGGCAGAAGACCCTTGCGGGATGCTGCCGTCACCGTTGCGTCCGCCCTGAAGGTCTTGCAGCGCCTGCCAGTCGTATGGCGCGTGAGCGGGAACGGACATTACAATTCCGGTGCCCGTGCCGGACTCTACGAATTTGGCCGGCAGTACGGGGATTCGGCGGCCTGGGCCGTTGCTGCGCGGTTGATGCTGCTGCTGTTGTTGTTGTTGCTGCTGCTGAGACATCAGCGTCGGCTCCGATGCCATCTCCCCCACTAGGTCAGAACCGGCAATCTCGCCCTCGTCACGTACGTCATATCCCAGGAATCCCAGCTTGTACGCGCACTCGGCGCTTACAATCCATTTTTCCGCCTTTGCGCCATTATCGCCGTCACCGTCCCTTGATACTGCAACCTTCCTGTATGGCGTGTCGGGGTCGACCCACAGGTTTGTCACGCCAAATATGGTCTCCGGCCGCAGCGTTGCAACCGGCACCGTATAATCGCCCACGGCAAACTTTATCATGACATATTCGGTGAACGCCGGTTCCACGTCACCCAGCGTGTCGTGCTGCGAGACGGGGTTCTGGTCCTTTGGGCACCATCCGACCGGATGCGAGCCCTGTATTATCAGGTTCAGCCTGCGGAGAGTCGAGATCTGCCACTCTACAAACTTGGAGTACGCCGGGTCTATGGTGGTAAATTCGCGCCTCCAGTCTATCGAATAGCCCATCTCCTTCATGCCCATCTTGATCTCGTTGTGAAAGTAGCGCGCGATAGAAAGGGGATCCGCAAACGTCTCTATGTCACGCTCCGGCACCCCGTAGATGTCGCGGAGGTTTCCTATCAGCTCCGCATCCTTGTCCTGCACACGCCGGGACATTCCGAGTATTGGGGTCCCCGTGTAGTGGAATCCCATGGGGAATAGCACGTTGTATCCCCTCAGGCGCCAAAAGCGAGCATGTACGTCGGCAAGCGTATACGTCCTGCCGTGGCCTATGTGCTGCGGAGAGTTCGGATAGGGGTATGCCACCGTGATGAACTTTTTTGGGCGCGAGTCGTCGGGTTCGGCCTCAAACGCCTTGGAGTCGGCCCATCTCACCCGGCATGCGGACTCGACTGACCGCCACCAGTCGTGGCTGTTCTTTCCGGGTGCAGTGGTGGTGTCAGGGGCCATTCCGTACGATCCCCCGTCCAGATCCGCTTTTTATCATTGTAGTTGTGGCGCTTGGATCCGTCATCATTACCATTGTCATTGCCGTCATCGTCATTGTTACCACCTCAGTATAATGTCATCATTGCGGTCATCATTGCAGTCATCATTGCAGTCATCATTGCAGTCATCATTGCGGTCACCATGGGCGGCACTCACGGGTCACCGGTAACGGCTCCCGACAGCATGCCGCGTATGGCAGACTCGGCGGCCCCGGCGGCCTCCTCGACCCTAGAGGTGTTCGTGCCGCCGCCCTGCGAGAACGCGGCGTCGTTGTGGCTCGAGCCGCCCCCCAGGACGGCGGACGCGGCGGCCGCGACTTCAGAGGCGTTGACGCCGCGCGACACGGCGCCGGCGCCCGCATATGCAACGACGCGCACCGTGGGCCCCGCCGCAAAGAACCCCACATATGCAGAGTGCGGCATCTCTTTTGCCATCCTCTTGCCGAGGTTCGTGTGAAAGTGCTCGCCGCGCTCGGTGTCGCGCACCATGCATGCAACGACGCGGGCGTCTGCCCGCCCGACGGACGGGGATTCGGCGAATGTATCATCTTGGCTATCGGGGCGCTCATGTGGCGCGGGCCGTCCCACGAATACGCGCACGCCTTCAGGCGCGTCGATCGCAGTTATGCCGTTTGCGGCCGCGGCATTCCCCGCGGCATCGGGCACAGTGGCGGCCGCAACCGCTTCGTTTATGGCGCGTATGATGTCGGGTATCGCCTTGCGGGCCTCCTCCTTGCTCGAGTCGCGCCTGCGCCGGGTCTCCTCCCTAATGGCCGCGTCTTTTTGAGCCGCCTCTGCCGCGCGCCTCTGCTCGGCCTCGTACCGGTATGCGGCGTCCCCGGACACGAACTCGAGCCTCACCACGCCGTCCTGTATGCGCTTTGTGCGCGTTATCCTGATCTTTTTGATGCGCCCCGTCTCCGGCACGTGCGTCCCACCGCACGCCTCTATATCCACGTCGGATATCGACACGATCCGGACCGCCTTGACGGGGACGACCCCTCCCTGGTATATGCTGAACCCGTACCTCTGCTCGGCCTCGCCGCGCTCCATGTAGTTGATGGAGACCGGCAGGTTGTCAGACACCATCGCGTTGGCCGCATCCTCTATATCCCGCACCTGCTGCCCGGAGAGCGGCGAGTGGTGCGTGATGTCAAGCCGGGCGTGGTCCACATCCTTGAATGCAGAGTGCTGCCACACCCACGAGCCCAGTATGCGGCGCGACGACGCGTTGAGTATGTGTGTGGACGTATGGTGCTTGGTGATGGCATCGCGCCGGGCCGAGTCAACTACACACCTGACGCGGCTGCCTGCATTTGGAGTGGCGGATGCTGCTGCTGCTGCTGTTTTTGTTTTTGTGGTTGTTGTTGTTGTTGCCATAGTCTCACCCCCGCTGCTGCCGCCACCGCCGTCTTCAAGCACGTGCAGTATCACGCCCGCGTGATTTTGTACGTCTGCCACTGAGCGGCCGTCTATCGTGCCGTGGTCCGGCTCCTGCCCCCCGCCGCGCGCGTAAAACGAGGTGCGGTCGAGCACCACCACGTTCCTGCGCGACCACAGCACGGTGGCCTCAAACTCGCGCGGATCGTCGCCGTAATACAGTAGCTCCGTGTCCGGAATTCCGTCCGGAATTGCCGCTGCGGCGGCGGCATCGTCCCTGGCGCCCCTGTCCGACTGGTGCAGCTCCGATATGCGGGAGTAAAAGTCCGACGGCACCTCGGATATGACGCCCTGCTCGACGAGATACTCGGGCGTTATCCCGTCAGAGTCGTACAGCACGACAAGGGCCTCCGCGTCGGGAGGGCCCCCGCGCCTCTGCACCTTTGCGACCTTTTTCTGCATCATGGAGCGCGACTCGGCGTACCTCCCCGTCTCTATGCGCAGTATCTGCTTTATGTCGTCGCGCTTAGAGTCCAGTTCCGGGTATGTCCCGCGCAGGTAGTCGATGTGCGCGTCCACCAGACGATCCAGATCGGCCGCGTCCGACGCGCCGAGCCTGCGTATGCGCTCGCCTATCCGACGTATCATCATGCGCAGGTTGTACCCCCCGCCCACGTTGCTTGGGAGGGCCCCGTCGGATATTGCAAATATCAGGGTGCGCACGTGGTCGGCGATCATGTAAGAGTCCTCGAGGGGCCCTATCACCCGTGAGGCCTCGTGGTCTGATATGCCGGCCCCTCGCATGGCGCGCCTCCTCACGTCCCAGAGATCGTCGCACCGGTCAAGCGTCTTTGCAACCTCCGTGTAGTAGCTTCCGAGCATCCGGGGGTCCGCGTCCGAAATGCCGAGCGCGTCCCGTATCATGGCATCGACTCCGCCAAAGCAGCAGTCGTATGCGGTGGGGGTCCCCATGGTGATCCATGCAAGCCGCTCCAGTCCCGCCCCCATGTCTATTATGCGCCTATCAAGGGTGGTATGGCGCCCAAGCTCGCCCTGAAACTCGGTAAACACCGCGTTTCCAAGCTCAAGCCCCCTGACAAAATACTCGAGGGACGGCCCAAACGAGCCGCCACCGGCCCACACGTCCTCGACGAATACGATCTCCTCCGGCGCGATGCCGAACGGCCCCGTAAGCATGCCATAGTCAAGTCGGATGCACTCGTCCTTCCAGTATCCGCCGTCCATGTCCGGCACGCTGTGCTGCCCCACCATGCAGAAGCTGGAAAAGTGCCTGCCCGTAACCCCCACGTTCTCCAGATCCTTGAACCGCAGGCAGGTCTGCGGCACCACGAGCGGGTTTGCCGGAAACTCGAACACCACCTTGGAGCCCATCACCCGCTGAAAGTCCACGATTGACGCGATTGTAAAGTAGAGGTCGTCGCGCCAACGGCACACCACGGGGTACCTCCCGATTGCGGCGTGCCCGTTGTCCTCAAAGTAGGTGCGTACCTGCTCCCAGGCCTGGGCATAGTCGAACCTGCGTGCGGTCGGGGGATCCCCTATAAACGAGTACGTGTCAGTGGCGTCGTCGGGACACCGTGTGCGCGACGCATCAAGCGTCCAGAAGAACCTGCCGCACACATCACACGGCACGCGTGCAAAGCCAGCGTCTGCAAACAGCTCCACGGCGTAGTAC
This sequence comes from Nitrosopumilaceae archaeon, assembly GCA_021296175.1. Taxonomy (GTDB): domain Archaea; phylum Thermoproteota; class Nitrososphaeria; order Nitrososphaerales; family Nitrosopumilaceae; genus Nitrosopumilus. The sequence continues at coordinate 21,743 of JAGWAX010000012.1, forward strand.
CTGCCCGGCTCGGAGGAGAACTCTCTTAGAATCTCGGCCTTTTTGCCATCCAATATCTCAGCTGCCGCCGCCCTGTATTAATACCGTCAATTTGCAGGCGCGTGTCGGCAGCACGTGTCGGCAGCTACATTGCGGCGAGACCGCAGGCAGCACGCCGTGCTAATTGACATCATCAAATCACCGCCAACTGCAGCGGCAGCTGCAAAGGCACATGCAATAGAGTCAGGCATGCAGCACATGCGGTAGCCGAGCGCTGGTCCATGCCCGTACGCCAAGCCGGGTGCGGATTCTCAAATTTTAAATGGCCAATAGGCGCAGCAGATTCATGTTCAGCAGAAGCTCAAAAAAGCTCGAGGAGGGCACAAACATATTCTCAGTCAGGCAGAACGGCGAGTTCAAGGACTTTGTAGTTGGAACAGTCACCGGCATGGACGGCCGCAGGGTGGGCATCAACGGGATCATAGTGAACCCGGTGGGCCTCAAGAACAAGCTTGCGCAGGGCAAGACGGGCGAGCGCTCAAGGGAGATACTCACGAACCCGACCCCCGACAACATAGTACTAGCACTCATCTACAGGGTCGAGTACGAGACCTTCAACGAGATACTGAACCTCGACGAGGACAAGTGCGACATCATACCCCCCCGCATATACCTGATGCTCGACGGGTGGGTCCGCGAGTTTCTGCCTGAGATCCTCAACAAGGTGCTCTCGCTGCCACCGGGCCCCGAGAGGGACGAGGCAAAGCGCGTGCTAAAGCACCGCATGGACACCCTGACGGACAAGCATCTAAAGCGCACCCTGTACTCTGTATGCAGGAGCCTGAAGATACTCAACTGACTCCCCCGAATCACCCTCTATAATTTTATATAACGTCCTCCGACGCACCACACACATGGAATACGTCTATGCGGCACTGCTTCTTCACAAGCTCCAAAAGGATGTAAGCGAGGAGAACGTCAGTTCTGTCATAAAGGCGTCTGGCGCAGAGGTCAACGAGGCGCAGGTAAAGTCCCTAGTGGCCGCCCTAGCAGACGTCGACATTGACGAGGCCGTAAAGGCAGCCCCGGTCGCGGCAGTCGCGGCTGCACCTGCTGCGGGAGCGGCAGACGCAGGCGAGTCGTCCGAAGCCCCCAAGGAAGAGGAGAAAAAGGATGAGGGCAAGACCGAAGAGGCCGCCATGGAAGGACTCTCATCACTCTTCGGATGACGGCCACCACAG
>JAGWAX010000081.1 GCA_021296175.1 Nitrosopumilaceae archaeon
CCGTCCCAAACTTGATGCAATGAAATTCATCAACAGAAGATCGCTCCTTTGCAAAAACTTTTGATCGTCACTATACCTGCAGTCTTTCTTCCCCCGCCCCTGTACATCCTGCGTCGTCTAGCGTATTTGCGGGACTTGTCGTACGGCATTCAGTCCTCTCTTCTCATATTCAACCTTGGGGAATCACATACTTAATTCGCGCCACAGTCAACGCCACACAAAGCTATCGATATTATTATTGATATGGCAAAAAACCTGCCACATGCCAGCATCGGACGTCTGTCATGGATATGCAATGTGCTCAGCTATCACGCCGTCGATCTCAGATATGGGGATGCGGGACTGCTCCATGCTGTCCCGCCGCCTTATCGTGACGGTCTGGTCCTGCAGGGTCTGGTGGTCCACCGTTATGGCAAACGGGGCGCCTATTTCGTCAAGGCGCCTGTACCGGCGGCCTATGGCTCCCGAGTGGTCCAGGAACGCGTCGCACTTGCGCCTTATCATGCGGTATATCTCGTCGGTCTTTTCGCGCAGCCCGTCCTTCTTTACCAGGGAGAGCACGCCCACGTGGACCGGCGCCAGGTATGGCCTGAGCGACAGCACGGTCCTGTCGTCGTGCTCCGCGTCGTGCGAGAGGGAGTGCTCCAGTATGGTGTACAGGCTGCGGTCGATGCCCATGGAAATCTCAAAGACGTGCGGCAGCACCTTCTGCTCCCCGTCCATGACCTCGAACTTTTCGCCGCTCTGCCTGGCGTGCCCCGACAGGTCGTGCCCCGACCTGTAGTTGCACGCGACCAGCTCAAGCCACCCCGTCGACACCTCCACCTCAAAGTCAAAGGCGACCTCCGCATAGAACGCCTTCTCCTTTTGGCCCAGCTTCCGGAACCTGCTCTTTGACATGTCGATGCCGGTCTTTTCATAGAACTCGGCCAGCAGCCCCAGATAGTATGCCACCAGCCTGCTTGGCAGCAGCCCCTCCCGTACCGCGTCAGAGCACGATACGGTCCGGATCGCCGCGTCATCCCCGTCTGCAACCTGCAGGTTGAGCATGGTGTCCTCGACCTCCGCAAAGTTCGGCACGTCGTCCAGCCTGCCGGGGTTGCAGAACACCTCTATCTCTGCCTGGTAGAACTCCCTTAGACGCAGGAGCCCCTGCCTTGGCGCGATCTCGTTTCTAAAGCTCTTGCCTATCTGCCCCACGCCGACCGGCAGCCTCCCCCTCATGGACTTGAACAGCCTTGGAAAGTCCACGAATATCGACTGGCAGGTCTCGGGGCGCAGGTACGCAGCCTTCTGCTCGGGCCCTATGCCCACCTTGAACATCATGTTGAACCGCTCCGTGCCGGAGAACTGTCCGCCGCACTTGGGGCACCGTATGCCGTTCTTCGCGATTGCGGCGTCAAACTCGGCCGGCTCTGCGGACTCTGGTATCGTCACGTTTGATATCTCCTCTATGGCCTTGTCCGCCCTGACCGTGAGGCCGCACTTTTCGCACCGCGTTATGGGATCCGCAAAGCTTGCCAGGTGGCCCGACGCCTCGAACACCGAGCCGGACATTATCTGCGAGCCGTCAATCTCCATCATGGCGTCCCGTCTGATCAGCTCGCGCCGCCACAGCTCGACGAACTTGTTCTTCAGGGAGACGCCGGACGGCCCGTACTCCCAGAACCCGGCCTGCGCGTCGCCGTACACCTCGCAGCTTGGAAAGTAAAAGCCCCGCTCCAGTGCAAGCTTTACAACCTCGTCATAGTTCATCGCATCTCACCCACGTTGTCATAGTCCTGATATAACCATCACTTCTGGGCCCTGCTGCCGCCGCCCCCTGCCGCAAGGAGCTCCCGGGCCCTTGCAATGTTTCCCACGTCGTCCCTCTTCTCGTCAATCGGGGTCTCTAGGATGAGCGGTATGCCGCTTCTGTCGGCGGTCCTCGCCGCAGCTGTCATTCCCTCCTCGCCTATCTCGCCTAGTCCTATGTGGTAGTGCCTGTCGCGCCTTGATCCCAGCTCGCCCTTTGCGTCGTTGAGGTGCACTATCTTGAGCCTGTCCATTCCCACGTGCTCCTCGAACAGGCCGAACGTCTCCTTTACACTCCTCTTGGTCCGCAGGTCGTATCCGGCCGCAAACGCATGGCACGTGTCAAGGCAGACCCCGAACCTTCCGGCGGGCCTGCACCTGTCCAGTATGTCGCCAAGCTGTCCCAGGTCGGAGCCTACCGAGTTCTTCTGGCCCGCCGTGTTCTCCAGCAGTATCATCACGTCGTTCTTTGCCGCCCCGGCCGCCCCGTTGAGCCCTTTGACCAGCCTGTCCATGCCGGCCTCCTCGCCTGAGCCTAGGTGGCTTCCAAGGTGCGTCACGACATACGGAATGCCGAGCAGCCCGCACCTGCGTACCTCGTCTGTGAGCGTGGCCGTCGACTTTGCAAAGCCCGCGTCGTCAGGGGAGGCTAGGTTGGGCAGGTACGGCATGTGGGCGCAGACCGCGTCCCTGCCGATCCCACTCTCCTCAAGCTTGGCCCGGAATGCGGCGGTCACCTGTTCGTCAAGCTCCTTTGCGTGCCATCCCCGGGGGTTGCGCGTGAACATCTGGAACGCGGTGCAGCCGCGTTGCACGGCATTGTCGACTGCCATGTCAATCGATCCGGATATGGACACGTGGCATCCGATTCTTGCCGCCATTACAGCGGCGGTCGTACGCGTGATAATTTAAACCCGCATGGAAAAGGGCGCATACGCCGGCGTCAATTGCGGGCTCCCCCATATGCCATGCAATTTAAGTAAGCGACGATATCCATGTTGTCGGTGTTATGGCAGCAACGTCCCAATCCGTCCAGCAGTACGAGGTACGAAACGGTCGCAACCAATATCATCTGATACCCTACATTGGTAACAAGTCCGGCTTTTCACACATCTTTGATGACCTGATACCGGACGATGCAGGCGGGGGGAAGGTTGTGGACGTCTTTGGCGGATCTGGCGCGTTTGCAATATACTGCTGCTTTCGTTTCGGCTCAGAGAACGTGGTTTATAATGACAACAACCCCGTCCTGACCAACTTTGTGACGTCTGTTCGCGATAACGTGAAGGGACTGATCAGGGAGTACAACAGGCACAGAGCGCGATCGTCTACGGACTATTTTCTAAAGATTCGTACCGAACCTTTGACGGGCGGGCTGAGGGGCGCCGGAAGGTTTCTGTACCTTGCAAAGAACGCGTTCAGCGGCAAGATCAGATTCAACAAGAAAAACAGATTCAACGCACCCATGCGAAAGAGCTCGCAGTGCCCTGCGTTGTCTGAGGAGCGCCTCTCTGACATAAGCCAACGCATACATCACATGGAGATATTCAATGAAGAGTTTGAGAAATTCAGGGACATCCGGCATGCGTTTCTGTACCTGGATCCGCCATACATGAACAATACCAACGGACACTACAACCAGGTGCCTACGACGGAGAGCTTTGCGGAGTTTGTCCGGGCAGTCTCTCCGCACAACCGCGTCATGATATCAGAACAGAACGAGCCTGCCAAGATCGGGATTCCCAAGACGTACAGGGTATACCACATAATACTGCGCCGATCCCTGCAATATGTCACGCAGAAAGGTAGCACGGAGATAATAGCGGTAAATTACAATATGCGTAGGCGGCCAAGTAATGTCTGATATCGCATCTGGTGGTTTCAGAAACGAGGACTGGGTGGTTGGTGAATTTAATAACTGGGCTCATAGCCACTGGGGCTCATCTTGGTTACGCGCAATGGGATATGAGTGTCCAACAAAAATATGCGCGCAGACTACCCGAAAGATGGGATTTTTTAACAAAGCAGACGTGCTGGTCTTAGCTAACGATAACGTAGAATGGATCTCGGTGAAGAAATTTGTAGCCAGTTTCAACCAGATCGACAAACGCAGGGTGAATAGCTTTGCCGAGTTGTGGAATATACCTGATGACGTCACGAAAACCCTTCGTATGTATTGTGGAGAGACAGGATACCAACCAGAAAATAATTCTAGGAACTACCGGGACAGTCGCCGATTCATGATGAATGAACTGGATCATACCAGACAGAATGCGGTACTGGAGTTTTTGAATAAGAACAGGAAGCGCATCGTCAGAGACGTAATTGCGGGCCGCGGTAAAGCAGCTGCCGATGGGTGCTCCTAATAGAGGAGTGCCAGAACGTACCTAGCCGTTCTGCCATATTATCTATTGATACAGTGGTGGATCACTGCATCGGTTCTCCTATGACAACACCGGAGCGTACCTGCCGAATTTTTCCGATCTTGCATCCGCTTCACGCCTAGGTTGGATGGTGCATAGTTTATAGCTGACGCTGGGGGCTGGTCTGTGCATACACACGTGCAACGGCTAATCCTTGCTCTAGCGTCTTTTCTGCATCTTGGCCAGCTTGCGCCTGTACAGATCCTCGCTGCGTGACTCGTAGGGGGTCCTAGTTTTCAGCATGTGCCACATTATGGTAACCATCTTGTGGGCCACCACGATTATTGCAAGGGTGTGTTTGCCCGCGTGCCTCCTGCGGGCGGCCTCGTATACGGCCTTCATTCTCGCGTCGTGCATGACTGCCACGTTAGCGGCCTCGCACATGGCCCAGTTGACCAGGCTGTCGGAGCCCACCTTCTTTATCCTTCCAAGGCGCGTCTCCTTGCCCGACTGACTGACGGTCGGACATAATCCGGCCCACGAGATCATGCGCTTTGGAGTCTCAAACCTTGATATCTCAGATATCTCAGACGCCAAGAGTATGGCCGTGTATGTCCCAATGCCGGTCATGCTGGCAAGCAGTTTTGCGTCCGCGTTCTGGGCGGCTTCGGCCCCCAACTGCCTGTCAATCTCCGTAATCTCGCTTGTATAGTGCCTTATCCTTCTGGCGCACTGTCTCAGCACAAAGTTGTCCTGCGCGTCGCCGAGATTTAGCGCGTCCAGGTAGGACAGCGCCTTGTGTGAGTACATGTTGGCCGCGTGCACGGCCTTGCCGTGCGCGTCAAGCAGGTTATGGACTTGGTTTGCCACTTTGGTCCTGGCCTGTGCCAGCCGCACGTGCTGCCGCACCATGTTCCTGACGCCGCGCGTGTGCGCAGACGGCACGTAGCACTCCGGTATCGAGCCCATCCTGAGTATCTGCGCTATCTTTTCCGCGTCTATCCTGTCGGTCTTCTTC
>JAGWAX010000082.1:0-1887 GCA_021296175.1 Nitrosopumilaceae archaeon
ACCAAACACGCCGCGCGCCACGCCGTCTGCTGCCCCATAGTGAGTGGGATGCCGATGACGACTACACCGGATGCAATGTTGGACGCCCTGCGCCTCGTCAGGGAGGATTACGCGAGGCGGCTGGCCGAGTCGAATAACAACAACAACGGCGGCAGCGGCGCCGCGCCCGCCAGCAATCCGGACGTCCCGGAATTACCCGTGCACCCGATTGACGGCTGAACGGACTGCCCTGAGTGTTGCCGCCCCGTAGAACACCTGACGCCACACGCGCACGGGCGCGCTTTCCAGCCACGGGTCTAAGGGTAAAGAACTCTTTACCCTTAGACCCGGAGCACGCACGCCTGTCATCAGTTGCATGTCCGTTCCGCAACGCTCGACTGCGGTTCCAGTATTAATAGTAGAATGTTAGAAAAATTGGTAATTTTCACAAGCAACATCGCGGCGGCGTACTGATCCCCCACCACCCGTCGAAACCTTAATTATCACGGGGCGCCATACGCATGGTGAAATCTAAAAAGCATACAAAAAACATCTGAAATCAATCAGAACACCACGCGCCTGCGCCGCATTCACCGCGCCGCCGTTTACGCATGGCGTAGGATGCACCAACATGATCCTGGCAAGGAGGCAAACAGGATAAGAAGAGGCACGGGCCAGACGGCACGCATCAAGGCGGCGGCACGGCCAGTCCCACTTGTCCGACGAGAGCGGGCAGTGTCGCAAGTAGTATCTCGGCTTAATACAGATAGCTCATAAGCTTGATCTGCTCCTCGGTGGTTATGACGCCCTTGTTGGTAAGAATCTCCAGCAGATCCTTGAATATCGCCTTTTGTTCCGCGGACATTCCGCCCGACGGTCCCTTCTCCCCGGGTAGCCCCGGCGGCCCGCGCGAGCCCTGCGGCCCCATGGGGCCTTGGGGGCCCTGGGGGCCCTGTTCACCGTCAGGGCCTGGCTGTCCCTTCAGACCGCGCTCGCCCTGCAGTCCCTGAATGCCCTGGGGGCCCTGGGGGCCCTTGTCGCCGGGCGGGCCTGACGGGCCTCGCTCTCCCTGCGAGCCCTGGGGGCCCTGGGGGCCCTTTTCCCCTGTAGGTCCCTGGGTTCCGGTCTCGCCCTTGTCGCCCTGCGGGCCTACGGGACCCTTGTCGCCCTTGTCGCCCTGCGGTCCCGGTATTCCGGTAAGCCCCTTTGCTCCGGCAGGGCCCTGGGGGCCCTGGGGGCCCTTTTCCCCTGTAGGTCCCTGGGTTCCGGTCTCGCCCTTGTCGCCCTGCGGTCCCAAAGCACCTTTGTCGCCCTTGTCGCCCTGCGGTCCCGGTACTCCGGTAAGCCCCTTTGCTCCGGCAGGGCCCTGGGGGCCCTGGGGGCCCTTGTCGCCGGAAGAGCCGGTCTGTCCTGGCGGGCCTGACTCTCCGACTGGGCCCGGGGGTCCCTGTGTCCCCTTATCGCCCGGAAGGCCTACTGGACCAGTCGTCCCCTTATCGCCCAGGGGGCCTATGGTTCCAGTGATGCCCTTGTCGCCGGGCGGGCCCGAGGGACCTTTCTCGCCCTTGTCGCCGACAGAACCGCGTAGTCCTACCGGGCCCTTGTCGCCGGGCGGGCCGGTGATGCCACGCTCTCCCTTGTCGCCGACGGACCCCTTGAGACCCACGGGGCCCTTGTCGCCGGGCGGGCCCGTAATGCCCTTGTCGCCCTTGTCGCCGGGCGGGCCCGTAATGCCCTTGTCGCCCTTGTCGCCCTTGTCGCCCGTTACGCCCTTATCTCCCATAACACCCCTTTCGCCTGTGGGGCCCTTGTCGCCCTTGTCGCCCTGCGGGCCTACGGGGCCCTTGTCGCCCTTGGATCCCTTGTCACCGGTAATGCCCTTGTCACCGGCCGGACCCTTGTCACCGG
>JAGWAX010000082.1:1927-7092 GCA_021296175.1 Nitrosopumilaceae archaeon
GGACCCTTGTCACCGGCCGGACCCTGGGACCCAACGGCGCCGCGTCTTCCCACGGGACCGGGCATGCCGGCCGGACCCTGAGGCCCCGAGGGGCCCATGCGCCCGGCGGACGCAGTGGCGGCAGAATCAGGGATAGTAGAAGGGCGAGCAGTGGCGGCAGTCATGCGGGCTGGAGAGTCTCCAGGCGGCGGGGTGGACTGAGGTGGTTGTGGGGGGCGGACGGGGCGCGGCCCGGATTGCGCGCCGGCAGTGCCAGTACCCGGCTTTGCAGACGCCGTGCCGGCGGGATCCCTCTCCCTTTCTCCAGGGGCGCCTGGCAAGTCGGCGGAAGGGTCAGCGTCCCCCCTTTGGGCGCCGTCCGTCGAATGCTTTGCTGCTGCTTTTGGCGACTCCGGGGCAGGAGTGGGTGGAACAGGCCTCTTTTTGGCGGGAGCGTCCACCGCCTTCTTCTTTGCGTCTTTGTCCGCCTTGGCAGTTTCCTGCGAAGGCTCCAGCGGCACGTCAAATATGGAGTTTGTCGAGGAGAATATGTCAGATACTATAATCCACACTGTCGAGGAGTTCCAGAGTGAGTCCGGAATCGGGTTCCCCTCCGAACCCAGCGTCTCCGAAAATTTGCCGTCCTCTACGCGCAAGTGAAAATGGTCGCTCCACAGGCTGTCAAACTTGTCGCGTCTGACATCCTCCTCGGAAGGCTTTGATTTTGATATCGATATCTTGACCTCGTACACGCCAGGCTTTACAAACGGAGCCTTGCCGCTAACCTTGAGGCCGGGCTTTAGTGACACAAGAGTCGTATGCGCATCAAGTATTTTAGATTAACCGATCGGGTTTGCAGTAGCGTTTGGCAGGGCCGGCAAGGCGCGCCAGTCAGGGTGCCGCCGGCGCGGCACGCATGCATACATGGAGTGCAGGCACGGTGTGCGGCCGGAGTCGCGCGTTCAATCCTTCTTATGCTGCTACCGTCGCCGCCATTCCTTCTCCCCTCCTCCTCCACCTCCCTCCATGACGCGGGGGATGGTTTTTAACTAGAAATAACCCATACGGTTCGATGAAGAGCCAGTTTCGGAGAGGCGAGGGGCAGAAAAAATCAGCAGGCCGTGACGAGTCTGTAACAGAAGGCGGCAAACAAAGCGCGCATGACAGGGATGCCGGCTCAGAACGCGGTGGCAACGGCGCCAAAAATGACGACTCCAAGCGCGGCGGCGCAGACATCGAGCTTGCAGAAGAGCGGCCCGGGATCCCCAAGGAGAGGAGCCTGGTAGACGTAGATTACAACCGCAAAAAGCTCTACAAAAAAGGCATCAACCTGATGGCGGACCAAAAGCTCGAGGATGCGGTAATGGCCTTCGAGCAGGCGCTCAGGATAGATCCGGACAGCGTCGAGACGATGCTAAAGCTCGGGTACGCAAAGTTCCACCTGGACGAGCACAGCGAGGCGCTTGGGGTATATGACAAGATACTTGACATTGACGTTACGAACCCGGAGGCCTGGAACCTCAAGGGACTGGTGCACTACGAGCAGAAGAATTACGCAAAGGCGCTCGACTCGGTAGAAAAGGCCATCGAGTCGGATCCCACGTACGGCATGGCGTGGTACAACAAAGGGTGCTACCTCTCGCTCCTCAACCAGGTTCCGGAGTCGCTTGAGGCCCTCAAGCGCTCAATCGAGATCGACGTCAAGAACGCGAGAAAGTCCGTCAGGGACAAGGACTTTGCCAACGTAAGGATAGAGGAGGGGTTCAAGCGCATACAGGAGGTTGTCGTACTAGAGTCCATAAAGCAGGGATACCACACGATCGGGGCCATCGTGTGGACCACGTTCCTTGACAAGGCCGACGCGGAAACGGCGCTCAGAAAGCTCCTCGAAAAGGGGCTCATACTGCAGAACGAAAAGCGCGAGGGGCTCAGCCGCATACCAATCTACGACCTTGCCCCCAGCGTGGCCAAAAAAATAGGCAAGGAGAAGCGCGGCCTGTTCGGCATAACCAGGAGGACGCTGCCGCAGCCCATCAAGAACATGAAGGAGCTGATACATGCCGTACGGTCCGCAAAGGAGACCATATCAGAGGGCGACGCCGAAAGGTCCATTGCGGTGTTTGACAAGTTTACCGACCCCGACAAGTTCGGGGTGCAGATGATAGAGAGCTTCTTTGACGAACACAGGGAGATCAGGCTGTGGAAGATCCGGCTCAAGGACAGGGGCGACGACTACATCTCAGAGAACAGGCAGAGGATGCTAGACCTGTTTGACAACATAGAGGCCGCCCTGACAAAGAGAATACGCCGCGAGCTGGCCTGACAGGGCCAGGCGGCATGCGGCAATGGCGGCGTCCGGTCACTCGGCCGACAGATCCCAGTAGTTTGCGTCGGCCTGGCTGGCGGTGGGCTTTTGGAGGCTCTTCCACTCCTTAAACGACCTCACATACAGCCGGATGTTCGAGAGTCCCGCAGACTTCATGGCATAGTATGCAAGCCCCGAGAGCGTCCCCACGCTTCCACAGTACGTGATGATCTCAGAATCGTCGCCAATCCCGCGGTTTGCAAGCAGGCGTCTCATGTCCTCGCGCCCCCGGAGTATGCGGTCAGGGCCCGCAAGCGTCCTGTAAGGCAGGCTGATGGCGCCAGGTATGTGCTGCTCCAAAAAGTTCAGCCGCTCCCTGTTGTCGACCAGAACCACGTCACTGCGATCCGCGACGGCCTTCTCCAGGTACTCGTGGGTCGCAAGTATGCCGGGGTCGGGGGCGGCCGAGTGCACCTGCGGTGTGACTGACGGCGCCGCGTCGTCAGTATCCATCCCCATGGAACGCCACTGCGCATACGTGGTATCAAGCAACGTGACGTCGGCGTGCCCGATGTGCTCCAGCGTCCACGCAATCCTCGACGCAAGTGCCCCGAACGAGTTGTCATATACGACAACCCGCGTCTCGTCGCCGATTCCAAGCGAGCCGGCGATCTTGGCGACCCTGTCGGGACCGTCGTCGTACAAGAGATCTGCAAGCGGCAGGTTTACCGCAGTCGGAATGTGAGAGCGCTTGTAGTCCTCCGGCCTGCGGGCGTCTATCACAACGGAGCTCCGGTCCCTGATCTCGCCGCGCAACACGTCCGCGTCAGTCGTGACTGCAGGTGCCGGATCAGCGCCGGCGACGTCGCCGCTCAAGCCGCACACTCGCCCTTGCCGGTCTTTGTGTGGTAGCTGGTGTCACTACCATAGTCCAGGTAAAAGTCGGGATCGTCGTCCTTTGCAGGCGGGATCAGCAGCGGCTGCAGCTCCGCCTTGACGTCCTTTATCGACGATACGCCCGAGTCCTCCGCGTCCGACACAACCCTGTGAATCCAGGACTTGAGGGTGTCGCCGGGCCTGCGGTTTGCCCTGAACATCTCGATTATCCCCAGTATCACGGGAATGACCCTCTTTGCAGGTACCCGGGTGCAGGTCTGGCCCAGCATTGTCAGTCCGTCCGAGCGCCCGCCAAGCAGCATCTGGTAGTTGGCGTACATGTCCTTGCCGACCCGCGCGCCGCCGCCAAAGAACCCTATCGTGGCAATGCCGTGCTGCCCGCAGGAGTTGGGGCAGCCGCTTATCTTTATCGTAGAGTCCGCAAGGTCGGGATCCTTGTCAAGCCCCAGCTCGAGGAACTTTCTCTGAATCTCCTTTGCAAGCCTGTGCGAGTTCGTCAAGGCCAGATTGCACGACGTCGTGCCGGAGCATCCGATCGGGGCGGCCATCGTAAGCGCTCCGGACTTTGCAAGCCCCGCCCCCAAGAGTCCCGCATACAGGGGGCCTAGGTCGTCAGAATGCACGAACCGCAGGGCCACGTTCTGCACAAACCCGATCCGGGCCACGCCCTCGCATGAGTATTTGCGCACCAGCTCCGCAAGCGAGTTCAGCTGGCCCGCCGTAATGTCGCCGGCCTCCAGCGTGACAAAGACCGTGTGGTACGGATCCTGCTTTTGCCTTATCGTGTTGGTCGCAAGCCATCTCGAATAGCCGTCCTGGGCCGCCGCGCCGGGGCCCGACTCGTCGGATATCCTCAGTGGGCGCCGTATCTCCGCAGGTGTAAAGTCCGGCTTTAGGCGCGTGACCACCGACTGCGTGGCGCGGACAATGGATCTCTCCATCAGTATCATGCTCTGGAACTTTTCCCATCCCATCTCGTCCACCAAATAGCGCATGCGGTTCCTTGCAAGGTTCTTGCGGTCCCCAAGCCTGTCAAATATGCGGATAGTGGCAATGGATGTATACAGCAGATCGTCCTCGGGGGTGAACTCCTCAAGCTGGTGTCCCACAAAAGATCTGTTTCCGAGGCCCCCTCCCAGGAACACCTTAAAGCCGCGCTGCTCGCGCTGCCCGCTTCCGTCGGCGTCTGGGATTGTGCGGGTCTGCGGAATCAGCCCCACATCGACCATGCGGGCCATCCCGTGCTCCTCGCAGCAGGTAAAGTTGAACTTGAACTTGCGCGGCAGGTTCTGGCACAGGGGGTTGCGCAGGAAGAACCGGGCGACGGCGATCGCATAGGGGGTCGAGTCAAACGGCTCGGACGTGCAGACGCCGGCAAGCGGGCTGCACATCACGTTGCGGATGGTGTTCCCGCAGGCCTCGCGCGACGTGAGCCCCACCCTAGACAGTCCGTGAAATATCTCCGAGACGTCCTCCAGTACCACCCAGTGCAGCTGTATGTTTTCCCGGGTCGAGATGTGCGCGCTGCCAATGGAGAACTGTTCGCTGAGTCTGGATATGGCCTCCAGCTGGTGTGGATACGCCACGCCGGCAGGAATCTTTATGCGCACCATTGCATAGTCCCCGGTCATTCGGGTTCCGTATGCGCCGTGCTGCAGCCTAAAGCGCCTAAAGCTGCCCGCGTCGTATCTTCCCTGTCTGAACAGCTTTACGGTGTCGGCAAAATGGTCCGCCTCGGAGCGCCTGGCCCAGTTCTCGCGGGGCTTGCGTTCCACGGGCCGCGCCGATTCCAGCCGCGGCTTTTGGCCGGACGTGGACGGGGATGCAGAATCATGCCCGGAGGCACGCGGTGTTTGAGACACGTAACAGTTTTGCAGAGATGGATTATAAATTTGATGAGGTTCCCGGCGCTGTCCAATCCGGAGTTTTTCGCCCCAAATTTGTGTTCATCTTGACGGGTTTTGAGGCGGGGCGGCGGTACGAA
>JAGWAX010000083.1:0-8015 GCA_021296175.1 Nitrosopumilaceae archaeon
CGCGCCCTCTTAACTTTATAAGAACCACGGAGCACACGGACTCATGCCAGGCGCAGGGGTCGACGAGCTGGACGTCTCCATTCTCAGGGAGCTCTCAGCAGACTCGTCCGTCTCCGTGCCGCGCCTCTCCGAGAGGATAGGCGCAAACCCGTCGGTGGTATATTCCAGGATAAAGCGGCTTGTCAGGAACCGCCTGATCGAGGGGTATACCATAAAGGTCAACGGCGAGGCCCTCGGGTACGGCGTCAAGGCTGTGACCGGAATCAAGATGGACACCAACCACCGCGACCACATAATAGACGAGCTGTTCAGGATAGACGGCGTCGCCGCGGTCTCGGAGGTGACCGGCAGGTTCGACATGCTCGTCACGATGTACTCTGAGTCGCTTGACCAGATGCACAAGGTCGTGTCCGAAAGGATAGGCCGCATCGACGGGGTGCTGTCCTCCGAGTCCTTTGTGGAGATGAAGTCGCGCGCAAAGGCAATGCCATATATGAGAAGCGGCGCCGGGGATGACTGACAGCCATGCAGCAGCACGAAGAGTCCCAGTCCAGGGCGGCCGTATACTATGAGCTTACAAAGCCCAAGATATGGTACCTGCTGGTGTTCACGGCCTTCGGGGCCACGCTGACGGCGTCGAACATATACGGGGTGGAGGTCTCGCCGGCCACCTGGGCTTTGGTGCTGTTCTCAGTCGCCGCAGGCTCGGCTGCTGCAAACACGCTTACAAACTACCACGACAGGGACATCGACGCCATAATGGAGCGCACAAAGGGCAGGCCGCTCCCCTCAAAGAGGATACACCCGGCCACGAAGGCCAGGAACTTTGGGCTCGTCTTGGCGGCCGCGTCCCTGGTGCTGGCAGGTGCGATCGCGCTCACCACGACTACAGAGCAGGGGATGTGGGCGGCCGGGTTCATCGCGTTCGGCCTGCTCAACAACGTGCTGGTATACTCTTACGCGCTAAAGCGCACGTCCCGCACCAACATAATACTCGGCGGGCTGTGCGGGGGGGCCCCGCCCATGATAGGCTGGGTGGCCGTTACGACGTCGGACCTGTGGACCATGGGCCTCGCGATGGCGGGCCTCGTGTTCATATGGATACCTATGCACATCTGGGCCCTCACGCTGCACTTCAAGGAGGACTACAACAGGGTGGACGTCCCGATGCTGACCGCGGTGCAGTCTGAGAGGACGTCGGCCAGGGCGATTGCGGCGGCCACCGTCGTGATGGTGGCCTTCTCGATAGCGCCGTTCTTCCTTGCAATGGAGGACGGCACCGCCATGGTGGGGCCCGCGTACCTGTGGACGGCGGTGGCCTCCGGGGCCCTGATGATCGTACTGTCCGCGTGGGTGATTGCAAAACCCATGGAGAGGGCGTCCTGGACGCTCTTCAAGTTCTCAAGCCCGTATCTGGCGGTGCTGTTCATAGCGCTGATGGTGGACTCGGCCCTCTGAGGTTCAGGACCGGTTCTGGCAGACGGTGCGCAATCAGCGGCGCGTGGCCCCGAACGAGTCTGCCCCTCCCCTCGAGCTGACCTTCAGGCCGCGGGGGATCTCCGGCCGCGCCGCGGCCACTGAACCGGAGCTCAAGTGGAATGCCGGGCATGGCGGAGAGTGGAGTTCCTGCGGGACATGCCACACCGTGGTCGGGGATCACCGCCCTAAATCCGGCAGGCCCCCGTCTTGGAGGGGAGCAGATCCAAGGATATAGACGACGTTGTCATCCGGCACGCGATCGCAGCCATCTGCTGTTCGTTGTAGTACGTGTTGATCTCTTGCTTGGCGTGATGCTGCTACCTGCTTTTCCGCCGACCCCGCCTTTGGCAACACGTATTGTAAAACTTTTATATACAAATGTATATTAAAAGTCTACAATGTTGGAAAGGCTGTTCACTTCAAAGACCCGCGTGGGCATACTGGCCCAGTTCCTGCCGAACCCCGGCTCGGAGTATCACATTAGGGGGATGGCCAGGGCGGTTCACGCGACCCCGATACTCGTTCAGAGGGAGCTGAAAAATCTTGAGCAGCTCGGACTCTTGAAAAAAAGGAGGGTGGGCAAGATGGTTCTGTACAGGATGGACGAGGACGCCTCCATTGCAGACGATCTGAAAAGAATATTTCTAAAGACGGAGGGCCTCGGCGCGCAGCTGCTTGCCGGGATCAGCAGGAAGGAGAGGGAGAAGATACGCTTTGCCCTGATTTACGGATCCTTTGCAAAGGGCGTGGAGGTTGCATCAAGTGACGTTGATCTGCTTGTGATCGGGGACGTTGATGAGGACACTGTATTAGAGTCCGTAGTGCGGGCAGAGGGGAAGACAGGCAGGCAGGTTAGCCTTGTGCTGTGGACGGAAAATGAGTTTCTGGAAAAGGCGGGACCGGGTACCCCGCTGACGAGGGAGCTGGCAGAGACCCCCGTCATTATGATTGTTGGCGATTCGAATGAATTTAGACGGCTTGTTAAGCGAGGGCATCATAGAGGAATTCAGGCACTCTGATCTTAATCAGATAAGAAACGATCGGTATTGCCGTAAACGACACGTCTTCTTCAAAAAGAATGCTTGAGATTGGCGAGTGGGGATGGGCCCACAACGCCGCATGCAATGCTGCAGTCGGAAGGGCCCTGATGCTTTCCAGAGGTTATAGGCCAAAGGCGCAGGGGCACCACTTCGCGGTTGTGTCCTTTGCGCGCGCAGCCTATTCGTCAAAAATCCCGCAGGATGCCCTCGGGGCATGGCAAGGCGCGGCTCAGAAGAAATGAGTCGCTTTACGATAGGGCGGGGGGCAATATCCGAATCGCAGGCAAGAATCTTGGTTGGCAAGGCGGACGCCTTTGTCACACATGCGAGCAAGATATTAAAAATTTCCAGGGAGCCCGATCATAATGGAAGGATCCGCTAGCACAGCCTGTGATAAGCAGGCGGAGGTATTGCAAGTCGGTTTACTCTATGCGCCACAAAGTCATTCAGGCCTGTGAAGATCTTCTAGCAGTGCTTTGGGCGTTTCAAATGACTTTGGCTTGTCCCTTCCAGACTCATACTGTTCTATTGCGTACTCTTCGTTTGGCCACAAGCTGTCAGCTGACGCCTGCTTTGTCTCTGACATGCATTGCCATACCTCTGATTGCCTTTAAAACTATCCGCGCTTCGTGTATGAATTCAGCACCCCTGCCTGAACCTGATTGAAGTGTCGGGATTTGTGCGTGATTTCTGATACCCTCACGAGTAGGTGAGTTCGTACCTTCGGTTCTCTTGAAAATGTGGCTGGTCGGTGTTTTGCCATGCGGTGGCTAGTCCGGGCGCATTATCCTGCTGTCACATCATGTTTTCAGTAGGATCAAGATGCATCAAGGACAGGTAGTCGATCACAAGGCACACGTTAGTTTTGAGCAGGTTCGGATAATGCCTGCCGACCGTATTTTCAAGAACTCCCTGCTTCCAGCCAGAGTCATCACTCCGAGGCTGGCATTATATCCAATAGCCGGCAAAAGCCTTCCTGTCCCCGCGGGGCCTGCTCCCACCGGATTCAGCCCCTTTTTCGCAGAAGAACCTGCAACCGTAATACTGAGTAAGGCCTGCCTTTCCCATGCCCGCGAAGAGAATCTGCGGGGAGCTGTTATATCTACAGGTACATGCCGTATGTTTTTATGTACTTTTTTGCAAACCACTGGAGAAACGCAAGCCCGCTCTTCCCCACCTGTGCCCTCTCCAGTGAGTTGTAGTAACCGCTTCTCCCCTCATAGGGAATGTCGAGCATGGGATACCTGTTCTTGTTCAGTATGAAATTCATCGCAAGCCTTGTAATTCTGCCGTTACCGTCACCAAACGGGTGTATTGCCGCTATCCTAAGATGTACCAGTGCGGCAAGCATGACTGGGTGAATTCTAGACTTGTTGCTTTCGTACCACTCAAACATCTCGGCCAGTATCGGCCGTACCTCGTATGGCGGGGGCGGAACAAACTTGCTTCCCGTTATGCCCACTCGATACTTCCTTATGTCTCCGGCAACATCTGGCTTGGTCATGCCAAAGAGATCCCAATGCCAGTCAAGCAGCAGCTGCAATGTCAAGTCACCCTTGAACCCGAGCATCCTGTGAAACAGCTTGTTGTGCAGTTCGGCCTCCTGCACGTCTGTCATTGGCCTGTTTTTTGGGGTAATGCCCCTTTCGAGCAGGTCTGCAACCTCCCTCCTGGTGAGCGTGGAGCCCTCTATTTTTTGCGTGTCATACGTAAACCGGACTGCAAAGGACCGGGTTTCCTTTTCTCGAACCGCCTTTGGCATAACCCTGCGTTCCTTGGCAAAGTTCTTCCTTATGCTGTCAATGTCCGCACGCCACCGTTCGTTATAGATCTCATGCACAAAGTCCTGCATGATCTCGTCCATGTTAGATGGGAGCGTCCTCCCGACATAGCGCTCCTTTTTTCGTATCTTGCCCCCCTCCCTTATGGCGTGCTCAAGATAATAGTAGGTGCCATCCCCGAGGCGCCTTTTTCGTACCCGCACCATAGATGCTGTTACCCCTACATATCTATAAAATTATATTTTATTTTGTAAAATGTAGGGGTATAAGCCTGCCGCGACCGCGCCAAGATGCGACGTGGCAGCAGCCTTGAGATCGCATCGGATGTCCGTGGCGCGTGTCCTCCCCTTCCCCTGCAGCACGCCCCTCCGGCGCACAGTGCTGCCCGCCTGCACGCGTCACGGCGGCGCCCTGCTCACGCGCCTGCGTCCAGTCCGTTTATCTCCCTGGTGACCTGCGAGTGCTCGCCGACCAGGTCTGCCAGTTCCGCGCGCAATGCATCCGAGTCCCAGCCGTGCTCGCTTATCAGGCGCGTCAGCTTTGACGCAATTGCCTGCTGGAGCGTGCTCTGTTTGTCTACAAGCTCCAGAAACCGCCTGCCCTTCTCCATGTCCGCGTCGCCGCCGCCCGCGCCGCTCATGCAGGACGTGTCCATATCCTCCATAAGTGTCGTTCCTTGCAGGGCCATTCGACGCGTGATGGGTACTTTCGCAGCCAACAGCGCGCACCGCAAGATCACGGACAATGGCCGGCGACAAGAAAAAAAAGAAGGGCGACAAAAAGGCAAAAAAATCCTCGGGCAAGAAATCATCATTATCCCCCTCAGTACGGCAGAGCGCCGCAACCGCGGCCGTCGCCACTACCGCCGCTGCCGCGACAACCGGGCCGCCGTTCTCAATCACCCCGGACCTCGAGCGTTCGTGGAGCCTGTACCATGCGGCTTTGGCGGGCTGGACCGAGTCGGCGGCCGTCCTGCAGAGGTCCGCGATACGCGCGGCGGCCTCCTACCTTGACCTGTGCCGCCAGGCAGTCGACCTGGACACGGAGCTGCTCAAGGGGGCCGGCCTGTACCATATCGAGGGGTGGCAGGACGCCTGCTCGGAGAGCGCCGTACAGCACGCGAGGGCCGCGGCCGCCCTGGCCGCGTCCCAGGGGCGCGCCCTCAGGCGCGTGCAGACAGGGCTGCTTGCAGAGTACAACAGGCAGTGGGAGCGGGCGCTCGGGCTCTGACGGATATCCATATACGTGCCTATGGCACCCCACAGTCGTGCACGCGACCCAGTCCGACGCAGTGCAGGAATGCCGCATGCGCGCCAGGCAGATCCGGCTGCACAACCCGGATCCGTACTATACCGGGCACCACTTTGAGCAGTACCTGAGGGCCGCGAACGCCGCGGTCGACGGCATATTCCATACGGCGGGCATCGACTTTGGGCTGCTGCCGTGCATGGGCAAGCCCGCTACACGCGACTCCTTTGAGGCCGCCATACGCGAGAGGGGGCGCCGGGACGCGCTCGCCTCCGAGTTCCTCGAATGGTACGACGCGCAGCATTCCGGCCCGTGGCACTCCGCGGTGTATACGCGCGCGGTGGGGGCGGCGCGCCGCACGGTGCGGACGCACGGGCGGGCCCCCGGAGTCCGGATAATGATCAGCGCGTCAGACGGGTATGCAGACGACCCCTCGTACGAGGTTGACACGGCGGGGCTCACCTCGCGCGGCAGGCTGCGCTCGCGCGACGAGCTGTCCGTGGAGGTCAGAAGGCGGCTGCCCGCGTTCCTCGACATGGTGAATGACAAGAGGCGCCGCAGCGGCGAGCCTGCCGCGTCGGCCAAGGATGTGGGGGCGTTCTGCTTTGCAGTGGTTCGGCACGGGGGCAAGACGCACGCGGTGGATATGGCCCGCGCGGCGGACGTGTACGTGCAGGCCCTGCAGCGCATGATCTCCGAGTCCGAGGCCCGCATCCGGGACTTGGCCGCGCCGCGGCCATAGGCGGCGGCAGCGGTCACCGGTGGTGCGCGTCAAAGCCGAAGATGGGATGCTGGTCCCTGACGGTCACTATCGGCATGTACACGTACCCGTGCTCTATCCTGTCGGACAGTTCGGGCTCCTGCGCCCTGTCGTGCCCGTACCTCAGGAACGGCTTGTCGGGCTTTGCGTCGCGCATCACGTGGTAGAACACGTAGTGGGCCTCTTCCATTTCGTAGGCCGCCACGTATCCCAGGGCCCACAGCCCGCCCACCGGCACCGCGTATATGACGGGATCCGGCTCGTCTGGAAAGTCCGGATCGTACGTGAGCCTTGCCAGGCTGCCCAGGTCGGCAAGCTCTATCGGGTGGAGCACGTCGGGTATGTCGTCTGCCGGCGGGCCGACCTCCATGTGCGTCAGGCACGGCTCGCTGTTTACGTGTATTATGGGGGCATAGCTTGCGGCATTTGACGCCGCATCCACCACGTCGGTGCGCTCCCTTCCGCCGTCGATTGCGTATGACACGTACCTGCCGTCCTTTGGAAGCGGGGCGTACATGACTGCGAGGGTATTTGCAAGGTTGAGCGCGGTCGCCGCGACGCGGATGCCTCCGCCGTTATCGTCCTTGTTGCTGCTATTGCCGTCATCCTTGTTGCTACTACTACTATCATCCTTGTTGCTACTAATGTTGCCACCCACGTCATCTCCGCCCCCGCCGTCGTTGCCACTACTGCCATCTCTTACAAAACTGAAAATCCTCCTCGGATGAGCCTGGTACGAGCATGCAAGCCTTGCCAGATCCTCGAAATCCTCAAGCGCTATATGGCACTCGGCCGGCTCTTCGCTCACGGCGGGCGTACCATAACGGTGCTTTTATTCATTGCCTCTAATAGCGGCTCTTCGGCCACATCGCGTTCCAGGTCTCGGCAAACCTCTTGAGCATCTCGCCGTACGAGTTCATCTGCTCCAAGCCCGTCGTGCCCAGGGACTTTTGCCAGTTCTCTGCAAACTGTGCGAACCCGCCTGTTCCGGACTCGCTGAGGGCCCTCTGCCATCCCTCGCTGAACTCCCTGAACGACTTTATGCCGGCGTCGCGCATGGCGTCCTGCCAGTTCTCTGCAAAGAGCTTCATCGTGTCGGAGCTGGTATCCACGGTCGTCTTCTTCCAGACGTCATTGAACCTGGACTGCATCTCGGTGCTTGCGGCCTGGGCCTGCTCGTACATCTTCTTCCAGTTCTCAAGGGACCTTGAATACTCCCCCCACAGCTGGTCCCACTCCTTGGCTGCTCCGTCGGACTCGTCACCGTCTGACATGAACAGAGTTCCATCTACTCACAATTAAAGCTTGATTTTGGGCGCGGCGGGCCTCCGGCGGTGGGATCGCCTGCGGCCGCTGCGGCCGCTGCCGCTGCCGCGGCGCATGGATGGTTATTATTTGGAGGCATCAGGTGACGCCCATGGGCGACATATCCCTGGAGATCGACCCCATGGAGATACGGCCTAATGCGGAGATCAGGGGCGTCATTACGGTCTCGTACCCCGGCAAGTACGACGGGGTGGTGATCAGCGCCCAGATATCTGACTCAAACGAGCACATCACGTACAAGTCCTCAAACGGCAGGCCGATCTCCCAGAACGTGGCCAGGCTGTTCATCAGCAGGGACTCGATGAAGGGGGAGGGCCGCACGGCCGAGTTCACGGCCGCAATCGCGTTTGAGCCCGAGTCCGAACACGAGGTAAAGTTCAG
>JAGWAX010000083.1:8133-15701 GCA_021296175.1 Nitrosopumilaceae archaeon
CTCGCGCATCCGGCAGTCATGATGCTACAGTGGCCGTCTCGGCCTATACGCGGCTATTCCTTTTTGTCTTTTTGCGCCGCCGGGTCGGGCGCGGCATTGTCCGTCCCGGCCTTTTTGGCCGTTGTCGTCGACGATAATGATGATGATGATGATGATGATGACGCCCCGGCCGCGGGTATCTCCGGCGGGGCCTCCAGCTCTTTCTTCTTTTGCGGTTCTGAGTCGAGCTTTTCGGCGGCGGCCGCGCCCTCGGCCTCGATCTCGGCCGCGCCCGCAGGCGGCTCCAGCTGCGGCGCGCCCTCCGGCACCTCCGGCACCGGCATTGGCGGCGGCGCGGCCTTTTCCTGGCTCATCCCGTACCTGTACACGTGGAAGAACCCGGCAAACACGATGAGTATCAGCCCGATAAAGAAGAGCGAGATGTTGTTCATGCCCGTCAGGGCCGCGTTGTACGCCGCTATGTTCAGGAACACCTGGAACGCGAGCAGGGCCACCAGCACCCAGTTGATCCACTTTTCTGACAGGCTTATGGTGGCCACCTTTTGCGGGCCCGCGCTCTTTGCGAGCTTTGACTTGCGCTCGGCCTCGTTTGCGAGCTTTATCATCATGTATGTGAACCCGAACCCGAGCGGCACGAGCAGTATCATTGTACCGTAGAAGAAGATCGGGTCTATGACCAGCCTCTCGACCAGCGGGATCGACACGTCCGGCGTTATATAGAACCCCCAGTAGGTGGTTACCATTATCTGGGCTAGGCTGGTGATGCCAAACGCGGTTATTATCGGGCGGTCCCGCCACGAGAACTTTTTGTACCTGTCTATGAACGGTACCAGCACGAACGATATTATGAACAGCAGGGGCCACAAGAGCCCGGTCACGAACTTGTCGTACTGGGTGCGCATGAACGCGTAGATGCCCGTCAGATACCACTCGGGAACCGTCACGCCGGGGGGGACGTCCGGCTGGAACTTGAAGCCCAGGTCTATCGGGAAGACCCCGCCCGTGATCAGTATGGCCCCGCTGATCGCCATGACCATCGGCACGTCAAACACCAGGAACCTCGGAAAGTGGACCGCCATGAGCCCGAGCATCACCACGGGCAGTATGAACACGTGCTGCGCGTAGAACCGCAGCACAAAGTCCGAGAACCCGCTGCCGAGCGCGGCGTCGCGTATCAGCGGCCCCACCACGGGTATCGAGGTCGTCAGCGAGGCCGCTATGCTGATCGCAAGCTCCGCCCTCTCGCTGAATATCACGTCATATCCCGTGAACGCCTCCAGTATCGTGACCACGCCCAGTATGACGCCGGTCATCCAGAGCACCTCGTTTCTTATCTTGTAGCGGCCGCTGAAATACTGGTAGTACATGTGCAGGACCGCAAGCAGCACCATGGCGTTGGAGCCGTGGTAGTGTATGTTCCTTATGTGGAACCCGAACGGGACATCGTCGTTTATGAACTGGACGCTGTCCCACGCCCTGTCGAGTATGGGCTGGTAGTAGAACATCAGCAGGGCGCCCGAGACGCCCAGTATGATGAACACGATGAACGTGAGCATCCCGAGGAACCCGAACGGGCTGACGAACCTAGCCGGAAAGGAGAACTTTATCGCGGTGAATATGGTGCGGTCCACCCCCTCCCACAGCCAGTAGAAGAAGGCTACCGCGCCCGTCCTCCTCGTGAAGAGCGTCACACCCTCAGGCGAAGCGGCCATATCCTATTACTCCGTTCTCGTTTGCGGTAAACTTTGGGGGAAGTATGTACACGAGCCCGTCGGCGTCCAGGTCCAGCGTCAGCTTTGGCAGCGTGTTTGACGGCGAGGCCTGCACGGAGGCGGGCCCTATGTACGCGATCCCCGTCGACGCGTCGTACATGGTCCCGTGGCACGGGCACTCGCCCCTCTTCCTGCCGTCGTCGGGCCAGTACTTCCAGAGGCACCACAGGTGCAGGCATATCATGCTGAACGCCCGCAGCGCCGAGACGTCGTTGCTCTCGCCGCCCAACTCGGCCGGCAGCCTTATGAGCTGCCACTTGCGGAACGCTTCTGCGTCCAGGGCGGGATCGCCGGTCGCCGGGTATGTAATCACCTCCGAGTGGTTCACCGGGTACGTGTTGATGTTTGCCTGGGTGCCGTCCGGCAGTATGGCCGGCACCCTCTCAAGGGAGGCTTGGTTGGGGTTGGGCATAAAGTTGCCAAACGGCACGAACGGCGCGAACGCGAGCCCGGTTCCGGCGGCGCCAATAAGCTTCAAAAAGTCCCTGCGTGATAAGCCGTCAGATCTGCGCTTTATGGTCTCTGACATCCTCAAGTCTAATACCGTAATTTCGCTTATAAACCTTCTAAAACGCGCCGCCATCCGAGGGTAAAAAATGTTCATTTTTGATGGCGCCGCGGACCGGCCGGCGCGCTGCTGCTGCTAGTTTTAAATTGTCCATACTATGCACAACCCGCACAGTATGGAGACAAAGTCAAAGCTGCGGGTGCACATAGCCCCCCTGGGGTTCGAGGTCGACAGGATAGTGCTGCCCGCGATACGCCTGAGGGCCGACGCGGTGTGGCTGCTCGTGCACAGCAACCGCTCCGAGGACAAGGCGGAGCCCTTCGAGGCCGAGATCAGGGAGCGGCTCGGGAGGAAAGGGATAGAGGTGAAAGTCGAGTACGCCGACAGGAAGAACCTCTTTGGCATGCTAAAGGCAGTCAGGGGGATAATAGCGGGGGGCGCCGAAGGGGGCGGCAACGACATATACGTAAACGTCTCGTCCGGCTCCAAGATACAGTCCATAGCGTGCATGATGGCGTGCATGATGTGGAACGACACCGCGAGCCTGACGCCGTACTATGCGGAGCCGGAGGGGTACACGTCGTCTGCCGAGCCGTCAGGGCGGGCGCCCGCGGACGGCGGCGGCGACGGAGACGCGGGAACGCCGGCGCCCGAGCAGATGTCCAGGGGCCTCAAATCCATAACCACGCTTCCAAAGTACAGGATACAGACGCCGCGGCAGGATCTCGTAAGGGCCCTTGCGATAGTCAGCAAGGCCGAGGGGGGCCGCATAAGGAAGGGCGAGATGGCCGAGAGGGCCGAGGAGCTCGGGATAATTACGGTAAACTCGCGCGAGGAGAACAGGGAGTCGGCGAGGTTTGCAAGCCTGGCAAAGAACATCGTGGAGCCGCTTACGGACGAGTGGAACTTTCTGCGTGTGGAGAAGGTCGGCAGGACCAGGTGGGTCTCGCTTACGGAGGAGGGCAGGAACGCGGCGGAGTTCCTGCTGTGACGCGCGGAGTTCGTGCGTGACGTACTTGCGCCGGTAGCGCGGCCGCTTACCTGTCTTCCCGGCCGCCGCGCCCCAGCAGCTCGCCGTACAGCTTGGCGGCCCCCGCCTCGTCCTCCGTCCCGACCACGACGGCCGAGCCCTTCTTCGTTATGCTGACGGACAGCTCGCTTGTGCGCAGCGACAGTCCCAGGTCCCCCTGGTTTTCGACGGCGAATCCTATTTGGCGCGCCGCGTCGGATACGGCGCCAAGGTCCACGTCGAGCGCGGCAGGCGGCGTTACTGCAAACGTGCGCTTGCCCCTGTTGCGGCCGCACAGCTCCTCAAGTACGAGGCCGTCACGATCTTTTCCCTGCTGTTGCTGTTTCGGCGTGCCCGGGTCCGTCCCCCCGCCGTCGCCGCCGTCGCCGCATACGGGACACTCCGGCACCCTGAACGTCCGGGTCTTGTGGAACTCCATCTCCTCCAGGTCTATGTGCAGTATGCGCTCTGAGAGCGACGGCTCCCTGCCCAGGACTACCTTGACTGCCTCTGCCACCTCTACGCCGCCGACTACCGAGAGTATCGACGGATGGACCCCCTCCACGCTGCAGGTCGGCATCGAGTCCTCGTCCAGGTCGGGAAAGACGCAGTAGTAGCACGCCGAGCTTCCGGGCATGACGGTGAATGCCTGCCCCGACACGCCGACTGCCGCCCCCGTTACGAACGGTATGCCCAGCCTGACGCACGCCGCGTTCAGCGCGTACCTGGCGTCCACGCTGTCGAGCGCGTCGACCACCACGTCGCACCCCTCCACGGCCTCGGCCGCATTGGCCGCGCCGATGGACATGGGGACCGGCTCGATCTCGCAGTGGGGGGCCAGCTTGCGCAGCTTGCGCGCGGCGACCTCCACCTTTACCTGTCCCACGTCGTCCTCATCAAACAGGGTCTGCCTGTGCAGGTTTGTAAGCTCTATCGTGTCGCGGTCGATTATCCGGAGCGCCCCCACGCCCATGGCGGCCAGCCTGGTGGCGATGGGGTTTCCGAGTCCGCCGGAGCCGACTATGCATATCTTGGCCTGCCTCAGCTTTATCTGCCCGTTGTATCCTATCTCCTCGAGCATCACCTGGCGTGAGAAGCGGTCCAGCTCCCGCGGGGTCAGACCCTCTGATATAGTCGCCTGCGCGGCCGCGGTGCTGTTGCCGCCACTGCTGTTCCCGCTGCCGCCACCGCCGCTGCCCCCCGCTACGGCCGGCAGTATGTACACCTCGTCCCCGTCTCCGAGCTTGGCGTCCATGCCGCCGGAGAACTTTGCGTTCTTGCCGTTGACGTACACGTTGATCAGCTGCCGCGGCGTCCTGCCGTCCGGCTCCATGACGCGCCTTGCAAAGTCGGGGCCCTTGGACTCGACTGCCTTTGCAAACGCGTCGGCAAGCGACGTTACATCCATGGCAATCCTCTGCTCTCCGCCCCCGCCCGGGTTCAGCACGGACGGTACCACGAACGTTATGGCCGCTGCTGCCGACGACGACTCGGACGCCATTACCTGCCTGCGACCTCCGCTATTATGGCCTGCGCGTCGGCCTTTACGGTCTCGGGCTTTTTGAGCGACCGCATTACGGCCTCAGTCGCCTTGAGCCCGTTGCCGGTCACATAGCACACCACGGAGTCGCCGGGATCAATCATTTTTTGCTCCGCCATCTTCTGCAGCGTGGCGACTGCCACCCCGCCGGCGGGTTCAGTAAATATGCCCTCGGTCCTTGCAAGCAGCAGTATGGCGTCTATGATCTCGTTGTCTGACGTCTCCACCGCCGTGCCGTCGTACTGCCTCAGCCGCTTTAGGACGTACCTGCCGTCGCCCGGGTCGCCTATCGCCAAACTCTTTGCTATGGTATCGGGGGACTCGACTGGCGCGACTATATCCCTGTGGTTTGCAAACGCGTCGACCACGGGCGCGCACCCCGCCGGCTGGGCCGCGTGCACCCTCATATCCTGTATGCTCCCGCCCCGCACGAGCGACGCGGACTCTAGCTCCTCGAACCCCTTGCATATGGCGTTGAGCATGGCCCCGCTTCCGACCGGCACGACAAGGTTGTCAGGCGCGCGCCAGCCGAGCTGCTCGGCCACCTCGTATGCCAGGGTCTTGGAGCCCTCCACATAGTATGATCTCATGTTGATGTTGACCACGCCGATGCCCAGCCTGTCCCCGGCCTGGGCCGCTATCCTGTTCGCGTCGTCGTACGTGCCGTCCACCGATATGTAGTCGGCCCCGTAGGAGAGCGCCTGGGCGATCTTTGCCATCTCTATGTTGCTTGGCGCAAAGACGTGGCACGGCATGCCGCCCCTGGCCGCGTGCGCGGCCGTCGCCGACGCCAGGTTGCCCGTCGAGGCGCACCCCACCCTGGCCATCCCAAACTCCTTTGCCTTTGAGACCGCGACCCCCGCCGGCCTGTCCTTGAAGGAGAACGTCGGGTTCACCGAGTCGTTCTTGATGTAGACGTTCCTGAGGCCCAGCCGCTCGGCCAGCGCGTCGGCTTTGATCAGCGGGGTCATGCCGGCCCCTATGCTTATGATGTTTGACGCGTCCTCGACGGGCAGCAGCTCCCTGTACCTCCAGTATGTCTGCTCGCGCGCCGCAAACGTCTCGGGCCCGAGCCTCGGCAGCCCCTCATACCTCACGTCGAGCGGCCCAAAGCACTCGTCGCACACGTAGCGGAACTCCGTGCCGTACCTCTTCTTGCACTCGCGGCACTCCAGAACCCTTGCGGTCATGGAGTGAGTTCATGCAAGGGATACTTAAAACATCCTGATGTTACATCAAGTGATAGTGGATTTTTCAGCGGCATATTCTGGCCTTGGCAGGCACCCACGGGTTGGCGGGATCCGTGGTGGACTTTAGCACTGTATACGTGGCGGGCTCCTCAAGGTCGCCTGCCGCGTTGAGCGTGTAGGATCCCAGCGCGCCGTCGCCTATGGCCCTTCCCTCGTGCGCGAGGTGGTGGTTTCCCATGCCCCCAGCCACGGCAAGTATGATGTCCCTGTCGAGGTACTCGTCGCCCCGCTCGTCGCTCGTTATGATGGAGTCTACAAGTAGGTGTATCGCGTCGTATGCGGCGAACGGCCCGTACTCGTACGAGTCGCAGACCACCCCCTGCTGCAGCAGCCTGTTGCAGAGCTCGGCGTTGACTGGATTGTCAAGCACCGTATAGCGGGTTCCGGAGAGTTCCACCTTTTCTGCAAACTCCGCCACGTCCGCATCGCGTACGGCGGCGGACTCGCCCGTGAGGGTGGCCGTGCTGTACCACTTTACGTCGTGGACGTTTGCAAGGCTGTCGCCGGCCGACAGCACGCCCTTTACGTGGTACTCAAAGTCAAGCGGGAACCCTATGAATATCACGGCAACCTTGTCGGCGCCCTCGGCCGTTACGAGGTCGGATACGGCGCCGTCGACCATCTGCGCGACTGCCGCGTGGCTGGATACGGCCGCGGCCGGGTCGGCAAACCTCTCGGCCTCCGTGTAATTTATCTTGTTCACAAAGGAGTCGGCGAACTCCGGCGGTATCAGGAATTCGACGATCGGAAGCCATGACTCGCGCACCACTATCACGCCCTTTGTCTTGCCGTCCTCGTTCAGTACGAGGTCGATCACGTTGGCCGCCTGGTACGAGTCGCTCGGGATCAGCCTGAACAGGCTGTCTCCGGCCTCCACGAGGTTGATGGGGCCGTTGGGAAACGGGATTATCGGGGCCGACGATCCGTAGGATATGATGGCCGAGCCGTTTCTGTGGTCTAGCACCAGCTTGGCGGGCGTGATAGTCGAGCTGGAATGGCCCACAAAGTGGGTTATTCCCTGGGTCAGGACCGCGTTCAGGACCACCCCGGAGATCTGCGTCGCGCCAAGGCCTGTGACGTCCAGCGGCACGAGCGTCACGTTGTACTTGGTGCTTACGCCGGGATCGCTGTTGATGTCCTGTATGGACAGCTCCATGGACTTTAGGCTGCTGGTGTCGTCGTAGCTCGGACCGAACTCTAGCAGGGCCCCAATCCTTATCTCGGTAATCTGCTGGGTCTGGGCGTAAGCGGCCGTTCCGGCGGCAGCAGGAACAAGCGGCATGGAGAGTGCGGCCGCTGTCGCGGCGACCATTACGGATGCCAGCACCAGTGTCATGCGTACGTTGTAATTCACAGTTGACACTACGTCGCGGGGTGGGCTAAAAAGATTTACGGTTGAGATACCTTGCTTCTGTTGTACAAAAAGTCGTTCACCCCCTGTTCCGGAGCCTAGACAGGTTGCGTGTCAGCATGCGCAGTGGAAATGGTG
>JAGWAX010000084.1:0-5103 GCA_021296175.1 Nitrosopumilaceae archaeon
GTGTAGTTGTCTATGACCCTGGGCGGCAGCGAGCATTTGAGGGCGTACTTGGAGGCGCGCCGCTTTGTGCGGTATCTGACATTGCCGCGGCCGTACTTGGCGGCGAGCTTGGCGGCCAGAAACGCGTCCCTGATGGCGTCAGGCTGGAACCGCCTTGGTACGTTTCTTATGTGGCCGTGGGCTGCCCGCTGGGCGGTAAGCTCGTTGCAGAGGCCATACTCGTCGTTCCGGTCCCACCCGTCGTGCAGTTTTGAGACGGCCCAGTTGTACGCCTGCCGCTGGCCGTGCTGTAGCCTGGTTATGCTATCTTTCTGCTCTGCGGTAAGGAACACGCGGACGCGGTACTTACGGTAGACGTGCATGCGCACACTGCGCTCGGTTCAATATAAGCCGGCGTCAGTCTCATTATCATGCGGTACGTTCGATAGATCAAGAAGACCGCGGCAGAAGCCACCGGAATCCACACGGAAGGACGCAACAAGTGGAAGACCGTCATTCAGAACTCAAGCCTGCGCCTGATCGCAACCGACCGAGGGTGCGGGCCAGATAGGAGGTCACGAATTCGCATCAGTACCTACTGGCATGTCACTGCGCGCCGGCAGCCCGCGGCTCTTCCCTGCGCGCTCCCCGGCCGTCAAGACGCCTCCTCCTGAACACCGGTGCCGGCCACCAGCATGCCGACGTCCGATATGGTACGAGCCCTTGAGAACAGCATGGTTATGCCGCGGTTGACGTGGGCGCGCAAAAAGTCGCTGGCGGCATCAGGTCCTGCGTCGCCGCGCACCACGTACGCCAGCAGCGCCGAGTACGCGTCCGCGCACTCCCCGCCGCCGAATATATCGGACGTCCGCAGTTCCGGCCCGTTCTCGTCGTATGCGGAGGCTTCCGGTACGGTGGGGTCCGCGACGGACAGGCAGAATGCCAGCCTGGCCGCCGATGCCTGCCGCAGCCCCGTGCGCGACTTTAGCATGGAGAGCAGGCCGCGGGAGCGGCTGCTTATCCGCATGGCATCGGGCATGACGGCGGACGCTCCGCCCCCTGGCTTCGTGCCGTCTTCACTCAAGTGTTGTCAGCCCCCGCGTTGCGATCATCATCATGCCAAAAGTACCCCGGCCTGCAGGAGGCGCTCCCCTCCGCCTCGTCGTACTCCAGCGTGTACGACCTGGCCACGCGCGGCCCGAGTTCCGCAAGCCGCTCCCGGTCTATCTCGGAGTCCGTCGACAGCACCAGTACTTGGTGCGAGCAGCCGGGCAGAAACTCGCGCGTCATGCTCGAGCGGTGCGCCATGTCAAGGCGCGCAAGCGGCGTGTCCACTACGAACGGCAGCGGCCTGCCCGACGTCTGCGCCAGCGCCCACATGACGGACACGGCGAACATCTGGCGCTCGCCCTCTGACAGGCAGGCGGCGGGGTCCGTGCTGGTCACGTCATCGGCGTCGTTGCCCGCGCCCGCGCCCGCGCCCGCGCCCGCGACGGGCCCGTACAGCCTGATGGCAAAGCCGTTCTCGGCGTCCACCTCCACGCGCTCGACGGCGTCCTTGTGCATGAGTATGCGCATGTTCTGCAGCAGCGCGTCCTCCAACCGCCTGGTGCGCGACGACTGCATGCGCGAGCGGAACGACTCCAGAGCGTCGAGCACACCGGCCCTGAGTTCCGCCTTGCGGGTGGACCCGCCCCTTTTACGCGCGCGTTTCAGGGCGTCGCGCATGCGGGAGTTGGCGGCGCGCGCCGCCGCCGCGTGCGCGCGCATGTCAGACTCCAGCCGCCTTACGTCCGCAGACATCGTACCGGCCCGGGATGCGAGCGCCGTAAGTTCCCGCACGGCCTCCTTGCGCTCCGACCCGCCGCGCTCGCGTATGGAGCGCTCCGACTCGAGCTCCCCTGTGCGCGTGTGCAATGAGGCATGATCGGAGCACAGTTCCCGCAGCGTGCGGTCTTTCTTTGCGGCGGCGGCCGCCTTCAGCGTGCGGAGCGCCAGCAGGGCCGACACGGCGGGCGGCAGCGGCTGCAGTGTGGACGCACCCTTACCCTTGCCCCCGCGCGCCGCGCGCCGCCGCTCGCTCCCGCCCGACGCCACTTTGTCTAGTATCCTTATCATCCTGCTTTTGTACGCGGGCGGCATGGTGCAGTCCGACTCCACGCATTCGCGGATCGTCGACACCACCGCGTCGGCAGCCTCGGCCGCAAATTTTTGTACCTGCACGTCCCAATGGCCGTCGAACCACTTCACGACGTCCGACATCAGGCGGTCCGGAAGCAGGCGCAACGGCGCCTCGCACGACTCACACGCCTCCAGTATGCGGCGCTCCGTGTCCTCCAGTTCGAGCCTGGCGCGTTCCAGCAGCGCGTCCGCGTTCTGGCCGTCCCCACTGTCCCCGCCTTTCTGGAAGGCCGCGGCCCTCTGCTCTGCGGCGGCGACCTCCGCGCGCAGTTCGGCCAGCTCGGCCGACTTTTGGTCAAGCATCTCTGCCAGGTGCCGCCTCTCGAGGTCGTGCCTGGCGCGCTCGGCCTCCAGTTCGGCGTACTTGGCGGGGGGGCCGCCGTCATTGCCACTGTCCTTGCCGCCGCCATCTGCACTCCCCGCCGACTCCCTGGCCCCGTTGGCCAGCAGGTCGGCCTGCAGTCTTTCCACTACATCTAGGCCGAGCGCGGACTTGAACGCCTCGCCGGCGTACCCGCCGTACTGCCTTGCAATTTTCGGCACGCGTTCGCCGTCAAAGAAGAACAGCCCCGCCGTCGCGGGCGGCGCCAAGTCCATGATGAACGACTGCCACCGGGATTCCATGTCGACGGGCTCAAACGGGGTTTCGTCTGGCGCATTGGCGGGGCGCCTGCCGACTGCAAGGGACTCGCTGATCTTATTGCCTGCGGTTTTGCCGCCCTTGCTGTTCTTGCCGCCGGCGGCCGCGGCGCGCCACGACCTGCGCACATCGTATTCCACGCCCTCCCCGCCGATGAACGCAGCAAAGCGCACGGTGATCGACGCGGAGCCTGCCGCCGCCGCCGGAGACCCGCCCCTGCCGCGGTGTATACGCGACACGAGCAGGCGTTCGTACTCGCGGCGGCCGCCACCGCTTGAACCAGTGGTGGCCGCCCGCATCATGCGGAGGCTGGACGCCCCGTACAGGCATACCAGCAGCGACTCGAACAGCGTGGTCTTGCCCGCGCCGTTGCGCCCCCCGAACAGTATGACGGGCTTGTCCGGCTCGGGCCTGAGGTCGATGTCAGTCGTGCCGCCGTATACGCCGTAGTTTTCAAGTATGAGCCTGGTGAACTGCATGCCCGCGCACCTATGTTCCGGCGTCCGCCTCCGCCGCCGCCGCACCTGTTCCCTTCTTCAGGTCGCCTCTGATCCTCTTCTCAAACTCGTCAATCTCCTTGGCGCCGCGCAGTTCGGACGCCACCTCCGACATGTCCGTGCGCCACTCCTCGGACAGCGCCCTGTCCATGGCGTCGTGCATCCTGCCGGCGTGCCTTCCGGCCCCCCGGTGCATGCATTCTATCTCCAATAATTTGGACACCAGCAGTGCGGGCGCGCCGCTCTTCTGGCACGCCTCCTCCAGCGCCTCCTGCTCGGCACCGGAGAACACGGCGTCGTCTGACGCGCGCCTGGGCGCGAGGTCCTCGCCCGTCTCCTCCCTGTATATGGCGTAGGCCGTGTCCCTCCAGTCCCCGTACTCGACGCGCCACAGCCGCTGTATCTCGTGCATCTCGTTTGCGCTAATCAGTTCGATGTTCGGGTCCGGACCGGTGCGCCTGGCCGTCTGCTGGGCGGCAAGCAGCTTTCTCAGAAACTGCCGGCGGAACTCCATCGTATAC
This sequence comes from Nitrosopumilaceae archaeon, assembly GCA_021296175.1. Taxonomy (GTDB): domain Archaea; phylum Thermoproteota; class Nitrososphaeria; order Nitrososphaerales; family Nitrosopumilaceae; genus Nitrosopumilus. The sequence continues at coordinate 3,819 of JAGWAX010000084.1, forward strand.
GGGCCGGGGCGAAACGCGCCGTCGCCCTGGCCGTCTGTTCCGGACTCCTCGTCCATGCTGCTCATGTCCAGGACAAACCGCCCGTCCCTGCGCCTCACGTCCCGCACCTCCCTCATCCTCTCGGGCTTTTGCGTCTCCTTGAGCTCGTCGCGCAGTTGTAGCAGTGGCTCCAGCCACTCCTCGCCGTTCTCCACCATGTGCCGCATGCTGACGTCCTCCTCCACGACGGTGCACGTCCAGCACCCGAACCTGCTGTTGCCGCACGACGGCGTGCTCGTGTCGACCACGAGCGGGCAGTCCGGCGAGTCGGCGTCCCTGTACAGCGCCAGCAGGTCGCGGTTGTTGGCGCCCCACGGCGTCGCGCCGTTCTGCAGTAGATAGTTCCACACGTCGCGGGTGGCAAAGTCGCGCAGCGGCGCGTACACGTAGGCGGACTGCAGTTTCGAGTGCTTTGTAAACAGCCCGCTGCCGCCCGTCCCGGCTGCGTTCCTCTCCATGCTGCGCCTCCTTTCATTTGACTCGGCCTTCCTCGTGCCGAGCACCACGACGGCCTCGCCGTATTCAGACACCTTCTCCAGTATGAAGCGGTCGGCGTTCCGTATCTTGAGGCGGTCCGTGCACCACCTGAAGCGGCGGTTGGGCGCCGGATACCCGCGGCCCAGCAAACATACCCAGAACGTATCCTCCAATACGGGCCGCACCAAATTCGTGGACACGGGGATGCCGGACGCCTCGGCGGCCTTCTCCATCATGCTCAATGTGTCGGTTATGCGCTCCACTATGCGGGGCGACTCCACCAGCGTGTCTGACGATATGACGTACACGCGCTTTGCGAGCTTTTCGGGCGGCAAGTCCCGCAGAGCCATCCACACTATCTGCACCATGCACGTCGAGTCCTTGCCCCCCGAATACCCCAGTATCCAGGGGCGGGAGTCGGACAGGTAGGCCGTACGCACCTCGTCGTACACGTCGCGTATTGTACGCGTGTCAAATATGGAACGCCCGGCTGCAACGTTTGCGGCCTGCGAACCGCCGCCATCTGCCGTCGCCGAGCCTTCTTCCGCCTGCATACAATGAACCCCCCGTCTTGCTAAAAAGGAGGGAATGACAGGCAGGGGGGGAGATTCCCCTGCCCGCATCCGTCCCATACACGCCACATATTATAAAAAGGCGTGAAAACGCGGCCATGAGTCGTATTCTGGTCGTCGGCGTGCCATCGCCCCCCGCATGCCTGCGGGCTCGTGCCTGTACCCGGGATCTAAGTGGAAGAATTTCCTTCCAGTTA
>JAGWAX010000084.1:5484-7282 GCA_021296175.1 Nitrosopumilaceae archaeon
GCACGTGCTCCCGGTCTAAGGGTAAGGAATTCTTTACCCTTAGACCGGAGGCTGACCGGTGTGGGTTGGGACGGCCAGGTGTGAGTGTGCGTGGCAGGCACGTGCCAGTTTAGCGGCACATGCAGCCGCCGTGACACGGATCACACAGGCAGCCCATGTATTCACGGCAGGGCCCTGCGTGTTTGGAGCAGAACATGTTGCCGCAGTTCTCGCAGCGGTCACCCGCCTCCTCGGCACTGCATACGTCGCAGTTCGTCATTGCAGCACGCCGCCGCCCTGCATCTCGACGCCGACCCTCCGGTCCAACTCGCGTACAAAGTCGTCAATGTTGGGCAGCGGTATCATGGCGCCGCACGCCCTGGCGTGCCCGCCGCCGGACCCGCCCAGTGCGGACGCGGTCTCGTTTACCAGCCTGCCCAGGTGCACGTCACATGCGTCGGTGCCGCGTATGGACGCCGAATAATGCTCCTTTTTGGCCCTGTATGACACGCCGACGTCCAGGGCGCCCAGCCCCAGCACGAAGTTGGCCGCCCTCTTGTAGCCTGATTCGGTCATGTCCATGTATGCGACGTGCCGCAGCCGCTTTACGCCGTCCCGGACCGTGCGGATCATGTCGGGTACGGGCTCGCACTGCTGGCGCGCAGTCTCAAAGGAGCCCGTTATCTCGTGCGCGTACCTTGAGGCGGCCAATTCGCCGACCAACTGCTTTAGGTAGTCCTTGTCACGCTGCTTGGCCGCCACGCACTGCGCCAGTACGGTCGCGTTCAGCATGACGAACAGTCTGTCGTACATGCGCATCAAAGGCGAGGCCGCCGGCCCGTCCTCCATGTAGTCGGATACGGCCGCGCACGCCGCCGTGAACGACGCGTGTTCATCCAGCCTGTCTCGGAACGCCTCGTATGCCAGTACGGACGCGCAGTCCAAGGTGTCATGTATCATGGTGATGCCGGCATCCTTGAGGCGCCCCGCCACGCCCTCGTCGATGGCATGATGATCAATGTACGTCACGGGCATGGTCTTGCGCATCCTGCCCATGACCTCTACAAACTCGTCCTGGTTACGCTCGCTCAGCCCCAGGTCGCACACGAACAGCCGCTTTACAGAGGGGTCTGCGGCTATGTGCTTTAGCGCGCCCATCATGCCCTCGTAGTCGGCCAGCTTGACGTCGCACCCATATGACTGCACCATGAGGGCGGCGGCGCTGATGCCGTCCAGGTCCTCCTTGTGCGAGAGCACTACACTCTTCTCCTTTTCGGCGGCAGCGTCACCGCCAGGCTGCTTGTCCATGCCTCCATCACTTACCATGCCATTTAAGGCCGGGAACCGGCGCCCGCGCCGACCGGGCGGCTCCGCGGAGCCACCCCGGGGGCGCGTCCAAAAAAAAAGAAAAAAAGGGACAAGGTCAGTTGGACACCTGAATCGCTGGCACTTCCCTGGCGGGTTTCTTGCCGTCCTTGTCTGACACCTTTACAATGCGCGGCGCCAGTATGTACACTGCCCTGGAGCCCTTGCGGACGTGCCTGCCGACCTCGCCCCACTGCCTGTAGCCGCGCGCATCGCTGGTTCCGGACAGCATCATGAGGATGCGGTTGCACCGGTTCCACTTCGATGACGGCATGTCCTCGTCCACGTGTATGCACGACTTTGCGATGGCCGCCGGAAGATCGCCGGACGCCATGCGCCCGACAAACTGCTCCAAGACTGCCTTTGCATTTGATGTAATAGTTTCTTTGATTCTCTTGTATGGCATCTGATACTATTCGATTCTTTTGCAGGCAGGCGGGGCCTTAAACCTGTG
>JAGWAX010000085.1:0-361 GCA_021296175.1 Nitrosopumilaceae archaeon
AGTCCGCGCTCCTTTTCGGCATATCCCCTTACCATGTTGGCAGTGTGCTGGGGGGCCTTGTCCATTATGATGCACGTCCTGCCAAAGTGGTTTTTGAGATCCTGCAGGTATGACAGAAATGTCTCTGCGTTGAACTTGTCATATGTTCTGAAGAACCGGCGGCCATTCGCGGTCAGGACCCCGTACACAATGGCTTTTTTGTGCGAACCGTCATATCCCGTTATTACCGGTACGCCGACGGGTGACCAGTATTTTTTCTGCCTCGTGGGATCAAACGTGAAAATGGATTCGTCCTGTATGGCGATGGTGTAACCCCGCCTTTTTAGGCGTGAAATAACCTCTTTTGTACGGCGCTGCCAGC
>JAGWAX010000085.1:664-5711 GCA_021296175.1 Nitrosopumilaceae archaeon
GCTTCCTCTGCATTCCTTTTGTCTACCTTGACAAAGAGCACTCCGAGCATTCTCATCCTTACGTCGCCGTTTTTCTCCTTTTTGTATTCGATGCGAAGATTTTCTAGGCTTGTCATGCCTGGTGCAATATTGTCCGATCTATAAGCTTTTGGTTCATGATCATACTTTGACTCCAAAACTTTTGCGCGACACTATATATGCCGACCCGCCACATTATAAGATATCATCTGGCACCAACCGCGGCCAAGCTAAAGAACCTTATGACAATTTCGGCCAAGGCGCAGTTGCCGAAGCCCTTGCACGTGTGGAACGCGGTGCCTGTGTACGCCGGGATCTCGAAGGCCATGCAACGAACCGCACCGGCCTCAGTGTCCGGCCAGCGGGTTATATGAGTACTTGGTGCACGCCATGGCGACGCGCGTGTCGGGCCCGCCGCCGCCTCGAACCCCCCCCCCCTCGTGATCTTCATATCCATGTCTAGCCCGGAAATCCGTAAAGCGGCAAAAAACGGTCAGGTTCTTATAGAATCCGGCACGTGACACAGCATGGGAATCCTGTTTGGCAGAGAGCCTTCGTACTGCGCCGTATGCAAGGTACAGCTCAAGCACAGGCACAAGCCGAAGCGCGAGTGGGGCATCAAGGGACGCCTATGCGGCAACTGCCACTATGAAAAGTCAGTAGAGTACTATGAGGGCAAGGTGCGCCAGCCGTGCACCGTGTGCGGCGCTACCAAACAGATCAACGACCTCTGGGAACCCAGATGGCAGTGGGACATGGACGGGCTGTTGTGCAAAAAGTGCTTTGACAAAAAGGAGGAAGACCACAGGAAAAAGAAGGGCCACTGCGCCGTGTGCAACGCGGAGCTGGGCTTCATAAGGCACAACCCAAAGAGTGGCTGGAAGATAGACGGCCAGCTGTGCCGCGACTGCTGGGACGAAAAGGCAGGATACGGAAAACGGCGGCAGTGACGGCACGCGCAGTGTTCGGACTAGGAGACAGACAGCATGATCGGCGACATTTTCAAGATAAAGAAAGGGGGGAAGAAGAAGAAGGGGTGCGACGCATGTAACAGAATGTTTGCGTCAGACGCGGACCTCATGAACCACAAGCAGGTATTCCACGGCAAGGACCTCAAGTACGACTGCCGCAAGTGCGGCAAGTATTTTTCAAGCATGGAGGAGATGAGATCCCACCTGCAGCGCGAACACAAATACGAGGGGGGCAGGTAGCAGCACGCGGCTTTGCACGGACGGCACGTGCCGCGTTCAGTCCGGGTACAACAGCGTGCAGGATGGGGAGGAGAGCGCGAAGAGAACAATGCAAGACGACGTGCAGGCCGATCAGATGGCGCGGATCGATTTTACCACAGGGGGGCGCACCTTTGTAAACACCTTGAACCCGCAGATGCACTTTATCTCAGGGAGCCGTGATATCTCGATGCCGGATGTGACGGTCCCGCATCTCAGGCACGAGTAATGTACGTCAAAACGCTCCATGACCGGACCGTCTGCGTCCCCGTCCGCGAGGCCGCTGCCATCATCACCGCCGGGGCCGCCTGCGGCCGTCTGGACGCCGTCGCTGCCATCATCAGCGTCATCGTCAGACGCCTTTCTGGCAAACACTGCAGATTCTCCGGCGTTAAGGGTCATAATCAACACACCTCATTTCAGTCATAATTTAAGAATTCCCAGTCAGCCCGTAAGCGAGAGCTCTATGTACACGTCGTCGGGGATCTTGAGCCTCATAAGCTGGCGTATGGCCTTGTCGTCTGCGTTGATGTTGATGATTCGCCGGTGCATCTTCATCTCCCACTTCTCATAGGTCTCGGTGCCGTTGCCGCACGGCGACTTGCGGGTCGCTACGTGGAGCCGCTTTACCGGAAGCGGGGTGGGCCCCTTTACCTTTACGCCGGTCTTTTTTATGCTCATTATCTCGCTGCAGACTCCGTCCAGTTTTGGGAGGCTGGTGGAGGTAAGCTTTACACGGGCAGTCTGCGTCATAGCAACCAACAGCCACGCAAGTCTAGGGCTTGTATTCCTCTGTAATCTCTTTTACAATCCCCGCCGCAATGGTGGCGCCCATGTCCCTGAGCGCGAACCTTCCCATCTCAGGAAAGCCCTGGAACGTCTCAATGCACGTGGGCCTGACGGGCCTGATCTTTACAATTGCAGAGTCGCCGACCTTGAGGAACTTTGGATTCTCCTCCTCCACGGCGCCCGTTGCGGGGTTTATCTTTTGAAGGAATTCTGTCACGGTTGCGGCGACCTGGGACGTGTGCGCGTGCATGACCGGGGTGTACCCAGGCGCAATCGCAGTAGGGTGGTGTATGACGATAATCTGCGCCTTGAACTCTTTGGCGACCATCGGGGGCGCGTCTGGCGTGCCAAGGACGTCGCCCCGCTTGATGTCCTTCTTCTCGATACCCCTGAGGTTGAAGCCGATGTTGTCGCCGGCCTCAGCGGACGGCATCTCGGTGTGGTGTGTCTCTATGGACTTTATCTCGCCCGTGGCGCCCGCAGGCATTACGATGATCTTGTCATTGGTCTTCATGGTGCCTGTCTCGACCCTTCCGACGGGAACCGTGCCGACTCCGGTAATGGTATAGACGTCCTGGATGGGCACACGCAGAGGCTTTCCGACCGGCTTTTCTGGCACGGTAAAGTCGTCAAACGTCTCCAGCAGGGTCTTGCCCGTATACCACGGCATGTTCTCGGACTTTTTCACCAGGTTGTCGCCCTTCCATCCCGACACGGGTATGAACGGAACAGAGTCCAGCTTGTAGCCCACCGAACGGACGAGCTTTTCGCCCTTTTCCTTGGCCGCCTTGTACGCGTCCTCCGAGTAGTTGCCGTCGTCCATCTTGTTGACCGCAACGATGAGCTGGCTTACGCCGAGCGTCTTTAGCAGAAACGCGTGCTCCCTGGCCTGCCCGCCTGCCGCAACCGCGGTGTCAGTCTCGCCTTCCTTGGCGGAGAGCACCAGGATGGCGGCGTCCGCCTCCGATGCGCCCGTGATCATGTTCTTGATAAAGTCCCGGTGTCCCGGGGCATCAATCAGGGTAAAGAAATACTTTGGTGACTCGAATTTCTGAAATGCAAGATCAATCGTAATGCCGCGCTCCCTCTCGTCCTTTATGTTGTCCATGACCCAGGCATACTTGAAGGTGTCACCCTTGCCGGTCTTTTCAGACTCAGTCGCATGGGCCGCTATGGTCCTCTCGTCAACCACCCCCAGGTCCATCAGAAAGTGTCCCATTGTGGTAGACTTGCCGTTGTCGATGTGCCCTGTCACTATCAGGTTCAGGTGGGGCTTGTCTGCCATATTGGGAGTCCTCTTAGGGGGTATTTATTACTGTTATGAAAAAAACCGCGATCTTCAGGGCGGATTTTAGAAGATGCGACATAAAAAAATTCATTTCACGCGGAGTGCAGTTACATGTTATGGCTGTGCAGGCAAAATATGCCAAAGAATCACGCCATAATGCCGCATATCTTGGAGATCGTCAGAAATGATCACGACGTTGGGCGGCGCCGGGTGGGCTCCGCGCACCACGATCGCGTGAAGGAGGACTGGGATGAACGGGGTGTAGGATGCAACCGGCCGCGGTGGCGGCGCCCGCGCGCAGGATGCGTACGGGGGGAGGAAGAGGGCCGGCAAAGATCTGCCCGGCGGTGCGGGTCGCTCCCACTAAAAGCACATAAATCAAAGGCACGCACAGCGGCATCGTGAAGGTTACGGTATCGGCGATAAAGGCCGACGTGGGCGGCATCGGCGGGCATACGAGGCCCAGCGACGGGCTGATTGCGGCAGTAAGGGGCGTGGTGCAGTCCTCAAAGGACATGCTCCTTGACCACTACATCGGATACTGCGGCGACGACGTCCACATTGTAATGTCCCACACGCACGGAACCGACAGCGAGAAGATACACAAGCTTGCATGGGACGCGTTCATGGCCGGCACCGAGGTTGCAAGGGCCGAGGGGCTCTACGGCGCGGGCCAAGACCTGCTGAAGGACTCGTTTTCTGGAAACGTAAAGGGCATGGGTCCCGGCGTGGCCGAGATAGAGTTTGAGGAGAGGCCCAACGAGGCGTTTACAATATTTGCAGCAGACAAGACCGAACCCGGGGCGTTTAACTATCCCATATACAGGATGTTTGTCGACGCGCTCAGCAACACGGGACTCATAGTCAACAAGAGCCTGGCAAGGGGCGTCGTGATAAACGTGATGGACGTGGAGGGGGGCAGGATTGCCGAGCTTGAAATGTGGCAGGACAAGCCGCTCTTGGAGGCGGCCCTGATGTACCCCGGCAGATACGTGGTAGATTCCGTGTACACAAAGGACGGCGAGCCGATACTCTCGGCGTCCACCGACCGGCTGCACAACATAGCAGGCACGTATGTCGGCAAGGACGATCCCATCTGCATGGTAAGGACGCAGAAGATGTTCCCCGCCACAGAAGAGGTCGGCAGCGTATTCAACAACCCGCACTACGTGGCGGGAAACACGCGCGGCAGCCACAACATGCCGCTGATGCCGGTAAGGCTCAACTCGGCGGCCACGATCAACTTTTGCATTCCAATTGTAGAGGCCCTGGTGTTCAGCATGCACGAAGGGAGGCTGACGGGGCCGTTTGACGGATTCTCCACGCCGGACTGGGATCTTGTCAGGGAGCGCGCCACGACAAAGGCGCTCGAGATGAGAAGCCAGGGCTTTATACACCCGGCCACGCTGGTCCCCTCCGAGCTTGAATACGCCGAGGGCTACAAGGCGGTCATCAGCTCACTGGACAAGAAGATGGTCCCAATGGCAGGCGCGGCGGCCGCTGTCAAGGAGGGCGGCGTGGACGGCAGTGGGGCCAGGTACGAGGATCCCGACTAGAGGTAGCCGGGCAGGCGCGGGTTAGCAGGAGGCATCCGCCCCTATGCGCATACGCCCGGCATGCGCCAGATCCGGTTTATGATCCCTGTAGATCGGCGGCCCCTGCACGCGCCGCCCGTTTTTGGGTCAAATGGCAGAATGCGGCGGGCAGATCGGCAGAAAGGCGG
>JAGWAX010000013.1:0-25311 GCA_021296175.1 Nitrosopumilaceae archaeon
GGCGCGATACGGAGAATGATAATGAGCGGCGAGATAATAAAAGCCAAAATGAGCCATTATCTAACACCTTAACTACGTGGGCAAGATGGTGTTTGTGGCGCCCACGGCAGTCTGCAGGGGGGACGAAGGAACGCCGATCCGCATCAATGCGGGCGCCAACATGCAGGACGGGGTCGTAATACACGCGCTTGAGACGAGAAACAACGGGCACAACATTGACGGGAGAAAGTTCACCGGCGACGGGGAACGGCTCGGCGGCTCCGATCCCAGGTTTGCAGACGGTTACGCGGTGTGGATTGGGTCCAACACGAGCCTTGCCCACGGGTCCATGATACACGGGCCTGCATGGATTGGCAATAACACGTTTGTCGGCATGGAGTCGATGATATTCAATGCAAAGATCGGAGACGACGTCGCCGTCGGGGTGCCTGCTACGGTCACCGGGGGTGTGGAGATCGCCGACGGGAAGTTTGTTCCACCGGGACTGGTGATCATGACCCAGGCCGACGCAGATGCGTTGCCCGACCGGCAAGGCGGCCCGTACGAGCATACAAACGCCGCCGTACTGCATGTTAATCAGCAGCTGGCGGAGGAATACGACAAGGCCAGTCTTGAAATAATCATCCAAGAGAGGGAGCGCATGATGGAGAGGGGGATGGTAGAGACGTCCATGCCAGATCCGTGATCCGCTCTCTGCGGCTTTTCTGAAAGGCGGTCGGCCTGTACGCCGTTATGCGCTGGGCCGGCATGCGTCGGAGCCGTATCGCACACGGATATTGCACGTATCTGCGGGACGGGCAGCTGCGGGTACTTGGCACGGACCGGGTTTGTCGCGTTCGCGTCACTGTCCCGCGTTGTTTTGGCGCACAAGGTCCGCAATGTACGACTCGTACTCGGACATCTCCTGTCTGAACGAGCCGTACGCCCATTCCTGCTGTGTCGCGTGACAGTCATACCTTGCCATCTCCTCCTCTATTGCGGATATCCGCACCTCGAACTCTGCCAGGCGCTCCGCATCCCCTGGATCGGCCGCATCAAGCCCGTCGCGGGCTATCTGGACGAGTATTTCGGCGCCCTCCCTCACCAGGCCTCTGCACCTCTCTATGGCCTCTTTGTCCAAGGACCCGCCCTGGCTGCCCTCTGAGAACGACATAAACGCGTAAAGCGAGGCCGCTATTGCGGTAGTGATTGCGATTCCTCCGATTATTTTTTTATCCAGGTTGTCCATCATGCGATCCTCTGGGCTGCCCATGTTTCGCCTACCCAGACGCCGGCCACCTCTATGCGGCCGCCTGTGTCATTATCATTGCCGCCACCGCCATCATTGCCGCTTGCGTCCGCCAGGCCGTGCTCCTCTTCCCACGCTCTTATGACGTTTACCGCTGACCTGATGTGCCCCTTGTGCTCCTCCTCTGAGACTGGATTTCCGGCGCAGTCGTGGTGTCCGGACACGACTATGAGCCTCGATCCGTGCTTCTCGACTGAGATGCGCGCCATCTGTATTATCTTTCCAAGGTCGTCGTTACGGGCCACCCTGCCGTCCACTCCGGGCGCGGTTATGGTGTCCACATAGTCCACCCCGTGGTTCTCCCTTATCCATTCGTTTAGGACCGTCTGTATCCGGCCGTCCATGCAGCTGATAGACGTTGCAAACCTTCCGTCTGCCATGGGGCCCGTACGGCGCTTCCAAATAAAATCATTCTTGTGACGTTCCGTATGTGACGTGTGGGCGCATGTCCTGCCAGGTCATGACGACTTTATGCGCATAATCTTGGTCTTGTCCATCACGACCCAGTATTCCACGTTCTGTCCGTTCTCCAGCTTGCCCGCTACCTCGTCGTCGATCATAGTGACGTCGAGGGTCTCAAACGTCTCGTTGTCCATGACCTGCACGGTGTCGCCTATGATGGATATGATCTGCCCCAACTTTTTGTTTATCATGGGCACGTGGATCTGCATGCTGACGGGGCCGACGTGCGGCCTCTTCTGGCCGTCGAATATCCCCTCGCCCACGATTCTGGCCTTTGCCGCCCCGTGCTTTCCAGGTTTTGAGGTGTCATATTCCACTATACGGCAGGGTTCCCCGCTCGGCTGGTCGGAGTGCGGCAAAAGTATGTACGAGCCAATCTTGAGTGATCCGAGATCTGACGGCTTGCTCATGCAAAAAACCGACCGTCCCGAATATTTTAACCCTTGTTTGTAATTGTGCCCAATTTCGCAGCATCCCTGGTGCCTACTTTAGGCGGTCCAGTATGGACAGGCTCATCATGTTGGTTATGCTGAATCCGCGCCTGTTGATCTCGCGCCTCGTCTGGTCGCAGTACTTGTTGACGCTCTGATAGCTCTTCTCGCTTGCAACCTCTATCACCACTATGTTGTTCGAGTATGGGAAGTCGAACCTCGGTGGCTGTGGGCTGAACGTCTTCATGCTCCCGATGCCCGCCCTTGCAATCTTCTCCCGGCGCAGCAGCAGCAACGCTATCTCCTTGGCATCGCCCTTGTACTCCCAGTAGTATATGGAGACAAAGTTGATCTCGCCCTCGACTTCGCGCTCGAAGAGATCGTCCCTTATGTCGAATACGAACGTTCTCTTCGGATCACTGTGTACGCTCTCGACGTCCCTTGCTATCTTCTGACCGTTCTTGAATTTTGCAAGCAGGTAGTGGTTTGCAGTGTCGGTAAAGTACGGCTTGCTGTCTGCAGAGAACGTGCCCGTGACAAAAAACATGCTCTCTATATTTTTAGAATCCTTCCAGGACTCCTTTAATTCTATGGACTCGTGGGTGTGCATGTATGGCGCGCATACGTATCCCGGGCGGACCAGCTCAAGCTCTGACACGCATCTGTGATTGTGCGATAATATTTATGCTTTTGAACGCAGCCGGGGTGTGTTTCCGCCCGTTCCGCGGAAACTTCGCCCCGTGTAAAACCCGCCCCGGTCTTGGTTGTGCGTGAACCCATGCCGGTCAGGGATGGTTTTTTAATGGCTGTTTCCCAGTACACTTGTCCCAAGCTAGCTCAGCCTGGTAGAGCTTCCGGCTGTAGTTGTCGGCTTATGGCTGACCGAATAACAGCATATCAGGCATACAGAAACCGGGCCGTCGAAGGTTCAACTCCTTCGCTTGGGACTACAAAACAACCTGCCCCCCGCCGTTGCCGCCGCCTCCCGGTGCCTGAGGCGCAGTGACTGGCGTGGTGTGCATGAAATGAACAAAAATGGATGATGTGTAAAAAACAGACGTTGTCGTGCCTAGAATTTTTTGACTTTTTGAGCGGCGGGGCCTTTTTTGCCTTCGCCAACTTCGAACTCTACCTTGTCGCCTTCGTTGATAAATCCGTCAACGTCCGTCTTGTGAACAAACAGATCATCCCCTGATTCACGCTCGATAAAGCCGTAGCCCTTTACGCGGTTAAACCACTTTACAGTGCCTTGCTCCATTTGATTTTGCGTATGGCGCTCTCTATATTAACTACGTTATTTGTGCAGGCAGAACGTGGTCGGCCGCACCGCCTAGGCGTCTGTCTGCTCTGCGGCGGCATCGGCGATCGGCGCGGAGGCGTGCTGCACTGCGTGGCCGCGTATGGTCAAAAGTCCTTTGGTATGTGGTCGTTGGCCTTTAGCCACTCGACTTGCGGCAGGGTGAACCGCCACACGATGTCTCCCCTTTCGGCCTCTTTAAAGTCCCAAGGAGCTATAATCACGATATCATTGTCCCTTATCCAGACCCTGCGCTTGAGCTTGCCCCTGATGCGCCCCCTGCGCGTGATGTTGTCGGTGCACTTTACAAGCACGTTCTCGCCCCCGAGTATCTTGAGCACCCTGCCGAACATCTCGCCCTCCTCTGGAAGGCGTATCTCCTTTAGCGCGCTCTCGCTCTTTACCTGACGCTTGCCCATGGTGTGCACGTTCTCACTTTGCATATAATTCATGACTTTTGGAGCATGCCGTCTGGCATACGCCTTGTAGCACAGCGCGGAGACGATCAGTACCATTCCAGTGATTGTAGACTACAGCACAAAGGAGAGTATCTGCGCATCTTCCATGGGCCACGCTGCGTGGGGCACCTAATACGCCTACCGTTAAATCACGAACCATACCTGGGCCGATCGAGCCACTGTCCAAAGTTTCAGGACTCGTGGCGCTCGGGCACAAATCCGGAGTCGATCTGGTGGTGCACTGGAGCATGATGCGCCGCCACGGCGGACGGCGACGACATGCGTGGTTGCCAATGCCCTGCAGCTTGCGTGCGAGTGCACGGCTGCCGGTGCCGCAAAAGAGATTTTTATCTGCAGGGGACAGGGCCTCCATGGCCGATTTTCACTGCATCCCTGAGTGCTCCGACTGCTGCACATACCGCGAGTACTATCCTGGCAAGAGGTTCGGCAAGGTGGGCGTCTTGATACTCCCCGAGGAGCGCGACAGAATTGCAAAGCTGGCCTACGACCAGGGGGTGCGGGTGCGAATGCTTCCAAGGGTCGGGGTTTCGGAGGCGGGCGGTGCGGGGCCGTCCCGGATAATCGCATACCAGATGATGGGCAGGGATGCCAACGGCGACACGTGCCCGTTTCTTGACACATCCGGAGTCTCAAAGTCGCCGCACGGGGGGCATCCGTGCCGCATATACGAGCAGAGGCCGCTTGCTTGCTCCGCATATCCGCTGAGCGGACGCAACCCTTCGGTACTGGATCCAAAGTGCAAATACTGCAAGGAATGCGGCCCGTCGGCAGACGGCAACCTCGAGTCCGAGACGCAGGCCCTGTTGAAGATAGAGCGCAGCGTTGCATCCGACCTGCCCACGGTCTGGCGGTTTGCGACCGGGATCGGGGAAGAATCCGACCGTGAGCATTTTCTTGAGCCCGGCTGGGTACGTGATTGCTGATCACCGGTCATACTTGCGGCAGTCTCTCGCCTGCGGCCGCCAAGCGGCGGCGGAGACGGAACCTGTGACTCTGCGCACCGCACAAACGGCACCCTGCGCGCCGGCACGCCTAGGGGTTTATGACTGCCCTGCCGATTATCTTGCGCTCCTTTAGCGCGGTGAGCGCGTCGCTTGCCTCCGCGAGCGTATACTTTTTTGATATGATGGGGTTGATGACGCCGTCCTTTGCAAGATTTATCAGCTCTGTCATGTCCGCGTAGTTGCCCGTATATGCACCCTGTATGACTATTGACTTTAGCGGTATTGTAACGAGTGACATCTCAATCGAGCCCCCGAAGAGCCCCACCATTACCATGTTACCCCTCTTGCGCAGTATGTCAAGCCCGAGCCTTGCGGTGGGCGGGGCGTTTACAAAGTCCACCACGCTGTCGGCCCCCTTTTGGTTGCATATCGACATTATCGCCTTGTCCGCCCCGGGCTCCTTTGAGTTTACGGTATGATCCGCGCCCATCTCCGATGCAGTCCTCAGTTTTTCATCGTCCAGATCAACACAGATTACCTTTGCTTTTGTAATCGCCTTTGCCACCTGTATGCCCATCAACCCGAGCCCGCCTGCCCCTATAATCACCATATACTCGGGAGAGTTGGCATTTGCCTTTTTTATCGCCGTATATGCCGTGAGGCCCGAACACGCAAGTGACGTGGCCGTATCCGCCCCGACACCGTCCAGCCTTGCCAAATACCTGTGGCTGGGTATCATTACATAGTCTGCGTACCCCCCGTCTTGGAATATGCCAATTGACCTCGGAGTGTCGCAGAGGTTCTCGTTTCCCGCCACGCATGCGGGACATTCCGTGCATCCTATCCAGGGGTATACCAGGACCCTGTCGCCCTTTGAGAAACCGGATGCTTCGCCACCCGCCTCCTCGACGGTACCGGCTATCTCGTGTCCGGGAGTTACGGGATACTTTACGCCCCTGTCGGTAACCTTCATGAACTTGCCATCGCCAAGGTCGTATCCGCCCTCCCACAGGTGGAGATCGCTGTGGCAGACGCCTACGGAGTCGACCCTTACCAGCACTTGCTCGCCTGACGGGCGCGGCGTCTCGGTACTGACTGCTGCCAGGGGCTCGCCGGGGCCCATTATCTTGGCAGAGTTCATGGACTGCCTCTCTGAGGTTACAATATAAGAGTTGACTGAAAACTAAAGAAAAATAGACAGATATCTATTTCTGCATGGGACTGCCATACTGCACATGGCCGCACATGCAGACAGCGGGGGGAGCGACGCTGCATATGATGACGCGTCGGATGGCAGGGCCGCTGCCGATGACGCCTCTGCTGCGGCAGCAGGCGTACCCGAGAGCATATCGCAGGAGCCGATCAACGTCCTGTTTGCTTCCCACTCATCGGTGGCAAAGCGCGACGTGTGGGAGATCGACCTGATTCAAATACTCGACATGCTGGCCCGCATACTGGAAAAATCGGACAAAAAGGACCTGAGGGTGGCCGGAATGGCAGCGCTCTCCTCGTCTCTCATATACAGGATGAAGGTGGAGAGCATCTCGGCCCTTCACAAGGCCGCCATGGAGCGCGGGACCGCGCCGGTGAGAAGGGACCCGCCGGACATAGAGATGATTGGAATCCCGTACCGGCACGAGTCCACATATCCCGTGTCGCTCGACGACCTGCTTGCACTGCTCCAGAATCTGATAGGAACGATGGCAAACCCGCGCTCCCGCCCTAGGAGGAGAAGCATGCTGGAGCCTGCAGAGCCGCCGGCCTTTGAGAGCTACATGCTGTCCCTTGAGAGCGAGATAGACGCGTACCGTGACATGATAATGGCAAAGATTGCCGAGACGGGGCGGGGCATCCTGCAGGATATCACTGTAAATCTTAACGCCATTGACTCGATAAAGTGCTTTTTTGCGGCCCTGTTTCTTGCCCGGGACCGGATAGTCGACCTTGAGCAGGCCGGGGATGACATACGCATAGCGGCGATACCGCACACAGAGGGCATGCCAGACGGAAGCGCCGACTCGGATGGCGTGGGTGTCATTGCCACTACTGCTAATGATGATGACGACACTGGTAATGGCACTGGTAATAGCAATGTCGCTGAGAATGATGGCGGCGGGGCGTGAGTGTGGGCATTGGCGTCGCGCACGAGTCTGAGGCCTGGGATGGGCGCCGGCACTGCCCCTGCCGTTGTAACCGCAACGGCCGCGCACCGTTCTGCCGGGGGCGGATGTCACACTGCGGTGTAATGTAGAGGTGGACGCGCAACGGCAAAGGTAACTGACATGAACGAGGCGACCGCGCGGGTGGAGGCCGCCCTGTACTCTGCCGGCAGGCCGCTCAGTGAGGATGCTCTTTTGCGCGCGTCAGGGACCGAGTCGCGCATCAAGACCCAGTCCATAATCAACAACATCGTGAAAAAGACATGCTCTGTGTTCAAGGCAATCGAGGTGGTACAGCTGCCTGACGGCTCGTACGTGATGCAGCTAAAGCCCGAGTACAGCTCTACTGTAAAGCGCTACGCATCAAAACCGATACTCCCCAAGGCCACCCTCAAGACCCTCTCATACATTGCGTGGGCACAACCAATAGCCTCCCGGCAGCTGGTCGAGACGCGTGGGACCGGAGTGTACTCGCATCTGAAGGAACTGGTACAGCTTGACTACATCAGGTATGAGAGCGTGGGCCGCATCAAAATCTACTCTACAACGGAGAAGTTCCAGAAATACTTTGGAATCAAAGGGGACGCCGAGGACCTAAAGGAGCGGCTCTTCTCAAAGGTGAGAAAGACCGCCGGGGCCTAGCCCACGCCTGCCCCCTGCATGCCCTGCGCGCGTTAATCGCCACACATCGTTGCCTTGTCTGGAACCCCTGCGTGACTAGAGCGGCTTGAGGTAGTTCAGCCGGCCCCCCGGATGCCCCGGAAGTTCACTCGGTTTGTATAAATTAGAGCGGTCCGTCCGCATGCCATGCGAAAGTCAGTAGAGAATCTGGCAACCAGCAAGACCACCGGTGGAAGGAGGCACCCCTTGCGCATACGCCGCAAATACGAGACTGACAGGTACCCAAACGAGGCAATAAACGGGGCCCAGGAGACGATAACGCGCCACGTCAGGGGACGCAACCGCAAGACGGCGCTGAAGTCAATCGACTTTGTCAATTTGGCGACGGGTGGCGCGAAAGTCAAAAAATCAAAGATAGTAAAGGTGCTTGACAATGCCACCAACAACGACTACAAGAGGCGCGGAATCATAACAAAGGGGGCCGTACTGGAAACCGAGGACGGCAAATGCCGCGTACTGTCAAAGCCCGGGCAGACCGGGATTGTCAACGCCATTCTGATTACAACCGAATCATAACCTGCAGGGCAGGCTCGGTCCTGCCTGGCGTGTAATTGCGCGGCAGTGTGCCTTGTGCGCCTATTTGCGCCTGCCGGCTCGCCTCTTGCCACCTTTTGGATTATTTAGGTAGTTTCTGATAATGGTGTCTGCCATTTTTGAGACGTCCCTGTCTTCGCTTGCGGCCATCTTCTGCAGCTTTTTGGCGTTCGTCTTGCTGAGCGTGACCGTAATCTTTTGCCTCAAAAGCCCGCGCCTCGCACGCTCAAGCAGCGTCCTGTGGGTGGCCCTCGGGCTTGCCGCAAGCGCGCGCAGGTATCTTCCTCTAAGCCTGGGCTCTAGCGGCTCCACCCTGTCGACTATCTTCAGGGCCTTTGAGACGTTCGGCACGGCCTGATACAGCCTGGTCGCGTCGTTGCGCGTGATCTTTTGCGGCACGCATGCCTTGATCTTTTCTGGCACCGCCGCAAATCCGAGAAAGCTTCTGAGCGTCTGGGGCGCTATGCCGAGCAGCTGGGCGGCCTTTGTCTTCCCCATCGACCCCGCAATGTCCACGCACGCACGCGTCATGTCCCGGGGGTTCATTTTGTTGCGGTGCAGGTTCTCCACCACAGATGCCGCCCTTGCATCGTCAAGGTCGTATCTTGTGGATGCAGTCAGCACCAAGGCGGGGATCTTCTTTGCCCGCAGCCGTTTTAAGGCTGCCAGCCTGCGCTGGCCCGACATGAGCAGGTACTCCCTGCCCTGTTTTTGCACCATGGGGGGGTTCTGGAGCCCCTCGTTCCTTATTGATCTTGCGAGTTCGGCTATTCCCTTGCGATCAAGGCCACGTGCCTGGGCGTCCTTCCACACCTTGATCTGCCCTACTGGGATCTCACGCAGCCTGTATGATATGGGGGACTTGAACCTCCTCTGCCTCATATGCGACGGTGTAATATTTGACTAAATTAGTATTTCTTGGATCCGACGCCCGCCTCGGGCTTTATTCTGGCGCTGTACCCTGCACGCCGCCGCCACTATGGGCCGCCCCCTACTCTCTGCCTGCTATGCGCTCTATCTGGATTGCGACGTGCGGCTTTTCGCCACTGTTTGCAAGCAGGAATCTCAGGTCGTCCATTGTATCTACGTCCATCATTATCCTCCTCACGAAAACAGGGGCCACATTTCTCGTGCACTCGCCTGCCATTCTGACGTGCTCCCTGTAGCTGTCGTCATCGTAGTGCGTTCCCATCAGATCGGCTGGCATCCTTACGAGGACGTTGGTGCCGTCAAATTTCCTTGACGGCACGATGACTGCAAAGTTGGGCGGAGCTGCAAATCTCATCACGAAGTCAATATCCTGCGCCTTGATGTATGGTATGTCCTGCGGCATGACTATGGACGCGTCGTACCCATCTTGCATGATGCGCCTGTCTGCCAGCGCTACTGCCTCGTTGACACCCATCTCGTGCTCGTCGCGTATGGTCGTTATGCCTGAGCCGCCTCCCTTCCCTGACCTGCGCCCGAACTCCGCGACTATCCTCTCGGCCTCTGCATCCCTAGTCACTACAAACGTGTGGTCTATGTGACTGGATGTGGAGACAACGCCGATGATCTCCCTTAGCATCACCCCGCACAGTTCTGCCACCTCTGAAGCGCCAAGCCCGAGGCGCGTCTTTGCCTCCTCGAACCTCTTGACTGGTATGATTGCCGCTGTCCTCAACTGAGGTCACCCCTACATTGGTGTAATTATACTTGAGCCGTCCGTGCCGCGTCTGCGTTTCGCTGCAGCAAGACGTCACGCGTGTACCTGCTTTGTGACAAAGCTGGCTAGCGCCCCCTCTGCGGCCTTGTTCTTCATGGCAATCTTCGTCTCGTATACCCTCATGTCCAAGCTGCGTATCTTTTTTGCAAGTGTCTTGTCCTTTGCGTCTATCACGATGTTGGAGCATACATCCGAATACATCTTTGCAAGCCCGTACGCGTTGGACTCGATTCCTGCCGCCCTCATGTACTTTGCGGCCGGTCCGGTTATGGAACTGTCGCCAATCAGCGGGCTTATGGCGACCACTTTTTTCTTTGCCCTTGCAAGCTCCTTTTTTATCCCCTTTATCTGCAACATGGGGCCTATTGACGTGAGCGGGTTTCCCGGGGCGAGTATCACAAGCTTTGAATTCTGTATCGCGTTGACGGCCTCTGGGTTTGGACGCGCCTTTTCTGCGCCGATATACTGTATGCCTTCGACCTCGTCGCGCCCCCTGTACTTGACCCAGTATTCCTGGAGATGCATCTCGCCCTTGCTCGTACTTATCCTGGTCTCTATGGTGTTGTCCGTGACGGGAATTATGTTGACACCTACTGCAAACCTCTCACACATCCACTTTGTAATGTCCGATAGGTTCTTTCCGTTCTTGAGCATGTTGGTTCTGATCAGGTGGGTTGCCGCGTCCCTGTCGCCCATCCTAAACCACGTCTCTTCGCCGAACACCTCCATCTGCCGCAGAAAGTTAAACGTGTCCTTTTTGACCCCCCATCCCCTCTCCTGGTCAAGCAGGTCTGCCAGGCCGTACATCATGGTGTCGATGTCGGGGCAGATATACAGCCCGTACAGCCAATAATTGTCGCCGACGTTACTTATCACGTTGACCTTGGATTCCTGAGCTGCCAGCCCCCTGACCATCTTCACAGAGCCCGTACCGCCCGCCAGTACCGTTATCACGTCAGCCATCTTCCTCCAAAACTACGCAAGCTACGTCGGCTCTGCTCCATATTTAGTTTTGGAAATTGCATGCATAAGACACGTGCAAGAACGGAGCTGTTCGTCTTCCCGAAGTCGTGAAAGTTTAAAGATCACGACGCGTTATGGTTGCAAACTCTCTTGATCGTATGGGCCGTTGCGCCAATAAGTCTCCAAAAGAGATGTGGCAAAGAACACAAAAGACGCGGAACGGATCAAGTTGGCGTACGTACTGTGGCGCCCTTTCTTTTCGCGCGCGTGCGAAAAACAACGGGGCGAAAATACGTTGACCCGTATCGCGTCTGGTACGGGGACCGGACATGGAGAGGTTGCAATTAGCAAAGTCTGGCAATGTGCCGCAGATTCGGTTTGCGCGGCCGTCTCTTCGCTGCAGCACGCATCTGTCTCGGCCTGCCTTGCGCGACCGCGCCATGTCCTTTTCATACCGGTAGCCTGTTGGTACTCGATCTTCTCTCCACTCAAATTCCCCGGCCTGTCGACAGCTTGGTGGGCATGAACCGCTGAACTTGAACCATCCTCCGACCCGTCCAAAACCTTGCTGCCGTTTCCGGAAGCCGACCCGACCGCGGCCGTCCACGGGTCTGATTGCGGGCCGGTTTCTCTACATTCCTGATATGTGACACCGCAGCGAGATGATGCTCCCGCTGCATCGATGCGGGGCCGTCACGCAACGGCCGTCTCGGAGGGCGCTTGGCGGGACTGCCTGCCTGTCTGACTTGCGTGTAAATCCAAAACCTATCGGCGAATCCATTCCGCGCGGCGGGGTCACGTCTGTGTCCCATTGAACACCAACTCGTCAAAACTGCGGGACGTTCCTGCTGTCTTTACTTTGCATGGGCCCGTGCCCCCTGCCCGTGAAATCTGGAAACGAGGGTTGGCAGGCACGAATTTTCAAGGGATCTAAGCCCGTACTTTATTTTTTTGCAAGATAGATTTATTACTCTATTTATACGAATTATGCCATATGAATAGAGTATTTCTTGCAGCGGGTCTTGCCGCCGTCGCCGGCCTGCTCGCCCTTGGAGGGGGCGCCTCCGACTCGTGGGCCGCCCAACTTGACGCCACCATAAACCCGAATGCAGACGTCTCGCCTTTCAAGATGAGCTATCTGAAGACCATTCACATATGGTACGAGGATGGCGGAGTGATAGGCGACGAGCTGCGAGGAAACGACATCACCATATCGGGCCAGTATGATTCCAGCCATCCTGACGTGCAGTCTCTAATCGAGAGGCTCAACGCGGCCATATTTCAGAGCGGCAGCCAGGTCGGCATATCTGACATGTCCGTAGACTATACGTTCGGACTCTACGGCGGAGACGAGCGCGCGTCCATAGACTATAAGATTATTCTGAGTGGGGAGCTTGTGAACTATGTGATTACAAAGGATACCCAAAAGACACTCGTTGATCTGGGCTGGAGGGGGCTCTCAGTTGACGGCAGCGTTATGATTGACGGCCAGGAGATTAACGATCCGTTTACGTTTGTAGAGGACAACCTGCCCGTGACGCGGGACACGATATCTGGAACCGCCAGCGAGCGCATATTTGACAAATACTTGATTAATGCCGACTTTGTCCTGGAGCAGCCGCTTGAGAACTGGCACTTTCTGTTCGACCCGACTGGAATCAACGTTGATGCCGGAACCTTCGGACTCGGCGATGAGATATCGGGCTTTGTAAAGTCGAGCTGGACCATGGGCGAGAGCAATCTTCAGCAGGGAAGGCAGGTCGAGAAGATCGAGGAGGAGATTATAATGGTTGATCAAGAATATGTGGTAAAGAGCATACAGTCCCCCGACCAGGGCAACCTGAACATAATCGGATACGGCGTCATTGGTATCCTTGAGGGAGTTGAGATTGCCGGCGTGACGTCTACTGCGCCTAGCAGTACGGCCACGGGCGACTTTCCCATAATGATCATATATGGTATGGCCGGAATGGCCGCCGTCGCAGGCATTGCGTTCTTTTTTGTCAGTAATCGCGCACTAAAGAACGAAAAGCAGGGCCAGCAGGGGATAGATCCCACCCACCTCGTGGGATACCAGACCAGCTCGGCGTCTGGGGGATACCAGACAAACAGGGGCGAGGCCCAGCTGAAGAGTGACGCGGATTATCAAATGACGCGCAACCATTACGAGCAGGAGCCGCCGCAGCGGCAGCAGAGTGAGCCCAGCTCGGCACTTCCCGCGGCAGTGGCGGAGGACGCCACGTGCGGATGCGCCGCGTCCGTCGAGATGGGCTCCGAGTGCGACTGCCAGATGCAGGGCTCGTGCATCTGCGACCACACGTGTCATTGCGGCGACGATCTCTGCAAAGAGATGGCCGAGAGCATGAGATAATGCTGCGGCCGGCCTGTTGCCTGTAGTTATACACAAAGCCAGTTTTTGCCGCTACCGTTGCTGGGATGCGGGCTTGGCAGCGCTGGTGCTGATGGCCCGTGATGATGACCAGTGACGGCGCCTGGCGGGCGTCTTGTTGGTGTGTGCTGAGAGTAACCCTCCTTCTGTTCTCGCGACATTTCGCTTTGCGGCCTACCTGAGCCTGGTACAGGTCCTGCGGCTCTGTTTGGCCTTTCTCCGTGCGGGTCGGCTTCTTTCACTCCGTTCATGGGAACCTCAGGGACTGCCATCATAGTGCCCCATGTTGGATCATTTTCTGCTCCGTTGCCAGCCGTCTCCGACTATCCATCTCCGGATCGCACTCCTGTATGGAGGGAGGAGTTTCCTCTGCCGTGGCAGCGTTCGCGCTTCAGCTCACACGGTATGCCCGGCGCATGGGCCCATAATCTGTGTTTCGCTGGATCTTTTTTGGTGGTGGCGGTGATGGCGGTGGCTATGATGGCTATGCGGTGCCGCATACAGAACCCTGCCCTGCGCCAGGCGGTTGCTCCGGCGAGCATGGTTATACTGCGGACTTTCTTCCCCTCAGAAACAACGTTCCCACATTCCTCTTCCATGCGTCCTTGGCGGCCGGGTCCTTGAGGCGCCTGGACCTCACCTTGAATCCTGCCCTGGCCAGCAAGTCCTCCCACTCGCCCTCGGAGTACAGGTGCATCGTAATCCCCATGGCCGCTGCCCACCTCTTTGTGGGTGTGTTTTCCGCGTAAAAGTCCGTCCCGCACAAAAAGACGCCCCCCGGCCTTAGGAGCCCATATATCTTCGCAAGGGCGGCACCAACGGAATTTGCATAATATATCGACTCCATTGCAAACACATAGTCGAATTTCCGGCCCCTGTACTTCCACTCCTCTATGTCGGCGCAAAGGTACCTCTCCCTTCCTGTGTTGCCTGGATCTGATTCTGCGCGGCTGATCATGTTGGCACTCTTGTCTATTCCCACGCTGAGCCTGCAGCCGGGGTGCTTGGACGCCACCATCCTGACAACCCATCCATTTCCGCACCCGATGTCAAGAAACGTAAACCTGCTCCCGAATCTTGCGGATCTTAGCATTGCAGACACGCTCTTGTAGTGGCCCCTCTGCATGTCTTCGGCCTTGCCGCTGAGGGCCCACGAGTCGAACTTTTGCGCAGTCGCGTCCGGCATATTATGATCACTGGCGTGTTACTGCATGCCATATATAGTTCAAAATCATCCCCTGCAAACTGTTCTGGATGATGGGCTGGAGGTCACACTTGGTTGCGTCTGCGCGCGACAGACGTCTCAGAAAGCAGGCGGGCCTGCCGCGTCCCCGGGTCATGTGTCCGCGGCCCTGCCGGCGCTCTTGGCCGACCTTGAAGCCGGGCAACGGCTTGCCGTTCTCCGGCCCCGTCTCTTTCTGTGAACTGCCGCACGCCGCTGCCGCACGCCGCTGCCGCACGCCGCTGCCGCACGCCGCGGCTACCCCAACCTGTCTCCGATAAGCCTGAACAGGTGTCTTGCCGCCGTGCCGGGCCTGCGCGCGGCCATTCTTGCCATGTCGAGCACCCCGAACTCCGCCTTTACAAACGAGACGAACTCGTCCGGGGTCATGCCCCTTATGATGTCAAGCTCCCTGTCCCACTGCTCGTCTGAGAGCCCCAGCCACCTGTCCTGTATCCTGCCTGCCGACCTGACGCGCGACTCGATTGCGCTCCGCCATCCCTTCTCGTACGGGAGCAACATGTTGGCCGACGCGTCTCCCGCCAGGACCGCCGACGCGGCAGTGGAGCCGGCCAGCCGCCCAAAGCGGATTGCGTACCTGATGCCCTCTAGCACCAATGGATTTGCCTGTCCCGCCGAATCACCTACAAGCATCAGGCCGTCGTATGCCGTTCTTCGCGCGAGGCCGTCGTTTGGAATCAGGCCATAGTGAAACTCCGTGACTTTGATGTCTCCCAGATCCGCTATCGGACCATCCCTGTCTGCGACAAGCCGTTTTAGGATATGAGTCGGGTCCGCACCGCTCTCGGGTTTGCCCACTCCTACCCCGATCCTGACGGTCCTGCCGCCGACTGGGAATATCCACGCGTATCCGGCAGGCGAGTACCTCTGTCCGACCATGAGCCACCACGTGTCGGGGTCCACGTTCTCCACCTCCGCCTCGTATTCTGCTCCGGCCCCGAATCTGTCCCACTGCCACTGCATGCCTGCAGACCTGGACACTATGGAGGAAAAGCCGCTTGCGTCTATGATGACGTCCGCCTTGTGTGTGGTGTTTTGTCCGTCCCTTGCCACCGTCACGCCGCTGATTCTGCCGTCCGAGTCCCTCGTGACGCCGGTTACTGCAGCGCCCGTGACAATGCGGGCGCCCGCCCTGTCCGCCTGTGACGCGAGCCACCTGTACGTAGCCCTCACGTCGAGGACGGCCGCCGTGGGTTCGTCCCCGCCCCTGATGCTGACCGTGTTGTTCGGGGAGCAAAATGAAAAATTGCTAATTGGGTTGTAGCATTCCTGCGGGATGCCAAACTCCCTGACCTCGTCTATCCAGGTGACGCCGCTTGTCCTGACCGTCTGGGCAATGGAGTCTTCCTTTTCAAACAGTACGACGCTGGCCCCGCCCGACGCCGCCGCATATGCCGCAGACGAGCCGGCAGGGCCACCCCCCACCACTATCACGTCTGTCCGGCCTTGATTCCGGTTGCTGTCATCTGCCGTGCCTGCAGGCAATGTGGCGCGTGGGCGCGGCCCCGTTATATTCTAAACATGCGCGATGTGCGCGCGCGTCACGACTGGCGCTTACTTTTTGAGGACGGGGTTGCCCACAGTGTCGTTCTCCCTTTCGGCGTCAAAGGTTTCCATGTGCGCGTCATCCCTGTGCATGTAACTGTGCGTCTTACCCATCTCCTTGCGGCAAAACTTTGAGTGGATCGTCTCCTGTATCTTTAGCGTGGCCTCGTTGTCGTGGTACAGGCGCTTGCCGCAGTCGGTGCACACCAGTTCCGGCATGCACCGAGTCTGCGCCGAATCTATTTAGATGTTTCACGGTTGTGCATTCTCGGGTCGATTCTGGATCTGAGTGCCCTGGGTCTTGAAACTTTGGGCAGTGGCCCGATCGGCCCTGGCATGGCTCGTGATTTAGCGGCAGACGTATTAGTTGCCACACGCAGCGCGGTTCATGGAAGATGCGCAGGCGCTCTCCTTTGTGCTGTGGTCGGCAATCACGGGAATGGTGCTGGTCGTATCCGCGCTGTGCTACAAGGCGTATGCCGGACGGCGCCGCAAGGGGATTGCGCCTGTGTGACTGGCATCTGCCTGCATTCTGACTATGTGCGGCGGGCCCCGTCACTGCGCCTGCCGTGTCCCCCCTTGCCATGTCGCTCCCTTATGTGCCTGATTATGCACGTATAGTCGAGCTCCCCGTGCCCCTCCCTGAGCGCCTCGTCGTATACCTTTTCTGCCGCCTTTGTCATCGGCAGATCCACGCCTAGCAGGCCTGCCGCGGACGCCATTATGCCTATATCTTTTCTCAGATTTGCAAGCGTAAACGTCGGGCTCTGCTGGCCGCTTATCATGTTGTAGGCCTTTTTGCGGCTCATTCCTGTGGAAAAATAGGTGGAGTTCAGCACGTCAAGGAATGCCTTGGGATCGGCCCCGGACTTGTCCACCAGCGTGATTCCCTCCGCAAGCGAGAGCGCAAGCATGGTTATCTGCATGTTCATCGCAAGCTTGATGGTGTGGGCCGTGCCGGGCCCGTCGCCGAGATAGAATACGCTTTCTGCCATGTAGTCAAAGACCGGGCGGCACGCGTCAAACGCGACGCGGCTGCCGGACGCCATCACGACCAACCTTCCTGCCGCCGCCGCGTCGGGGCCGCCCATGACGGGGGAGTCTACCCTGCCTATGCCGTGCTGCGCATACTCTGCGGTGATCTCCTTTGAGCCTGCCGGATCGATCGTACTTATGTCTGCCACTGTCAGGCCCCCATGGCGGCCTTCCACGATCCCGCCTGGGCCAAACGAGACGTCTCTGACCGCGTCCGCGTCTTTCACGATCGTAATTACAATGTCGGACTCTCTGGCGACTGCCGCAGGCGACCCTAGAATTCTGGCTCCCGCGGCCCCGGCCGCTCCCGCGTTCTGGGCGGTCCTGTTGTATGCAGACACCGCGTACGCGCCCGATTCCGCGAGCCTGACTGCGACGGCACTTCCGAGCATGCCCGTGCCAACTATTCCGATGCGCGGCTTTGTGGCGTTGATGCCGGGTGCCCCCGCCTCCTGTATTTTCACGTCTGCCACCGGCGTCACCTCCTCTCCTCGCCCTTTACGGTCCACTGGCCCCTGCCGAACCTTGACGCGACAAACTCTATCTGCCCTATGACCCTGTTGCCCCTCCTGACCTTTGCATAGTCAAACCGCTCCATTCTCAGCACCCTCTCCCTTGGCTTGTATCCTCCCTCGATCACCTTCACCTTGAAGCGCTTGCTTGCTTTTATGATCATCTTTCTTGCCGTCTGCACGTCGCCTATCCACGAGAACATCTCAAACCTGCCAAAATTTTCTGTCTCAACGCTGTATCCGTACAGCCTAGCCTCGAGTTTGGTCTTTCTGGCCTCCGTCTGCCCGTTGAGCCAGTCGACTACCTCCCTGCCGCTTCCCTCTTCCACGCCAAACGTCTCCGAATCCTTCATGCGGTCGGTCTGAATGCGGCCGTAATATTGATTCCTTTCCGGCGTACCAGCGGACGTGACCTGCTTGGCGCCGCGCCGGTTCGTAAATTGTTGGTTCCGTCGGCCCGCCGTTCACGCCGCTCGGGACGGCAACAACGTATGAATTCACGTGGCCCTTATATCATTCGGGAGACCTCTTCGTACACGCTCTTGCCCTGCCTTCTCCACGTGAGGACGCACGTGGCAAAATCGGCCAGGCGCCTCATGGCCGGGGGGACGCCCTTGGTCTGCCCGATTATCTTCCGGAACACCACCATGTAGCGCAGGGCCCTTTCGCTCGCGTCGTTTGTGGGATCGACACCGGGATGCTCCAGGAATGTAAACATGCGCGGCGCCTGCCGCTGCAGCTTGCCAAGCACCTTGATCATGCCGGGATCATCCTTTCCACTGCGTCTCGTCAAAGCCTGCGGCATGGGACCGCTCGACCCTCCTGAGTATGCCCTCGGCCTCGGGCCTGACGGCGTCCGATGCGCGCGCCACAATGTTGTTTACGGTCGACTCGGCCATCCTGACGCCGGTTATGGCGCCCACCGCCCTGGCGATTCCCCCAAGCGGGACGCGCCCCGCGCGAACCTCGGAGACCAGCCCGACGAGCCTCCTGCCGAAGTTGCCGCGTGCGGGCAGATCGTTTGGGGCCTCCTCCGTGCGCCCGCACGCGCACCGGGCCACCTCTATGACGTGCCTCGGATCTCCGTAATGTCGCGCACGCGCCTGGTCACGACCTCCATGCGCCCCCCGCACCCGCACGCGACGTCGGGCACGAGCCTCCTGCCTGCCCTCTTGCGCCCGAACCTGTGCCTTACTACCCTCTCCGGGGCGTGCCGGCGCGAAGCACCCGGATGCCCCATCTTCCCGCCGCGTTTCCCGGCGGGCGCGCCTTCCCCCTGCCTCCTCTTCTGCCTCTTCTCCTCCTTCCATTCCAACGAGTTGGCAGACGGTGGCGTGTTAGGATTTGTATAATACTTTAGGAGTTTTTCGAGCCTCTCTATGGCCCTGTCCCTCTGTCTTATTGTGGCGCGCAGCTCCTCAATCCCGGAGACAAGGATCGCAACCTTCTCATCCGATGCGAACACCATCCGCTCCAGCTGCTCCTTGCTGACATCCCTTGTTCCCTTCATGCAGGCGGGTTCGGCCGCTAGTATAAAGATCATATGCCCAACTTTTGTTGTCTAGGAAGGGTAGCTGAACTCATACGCAACAACTGCACCAAGACTAAAATTGCATTATGTGGTATGCGGCGCAATGCTCGTGATTGACTGCAAGGACGTACTGCCCATACGAAACGAGCTGCTGGTGTACGTGTCTGATCAGGTGGCCGCCATACCAACCCTGCAGAACAACCAGTTCACTCTCTCGACGCTTGACGAGGACGAGGACGGTGGCTCCAGAATTGATGCCAGCACGGTGGTCGACTCGATCAGGGAGTTTCTTGACTCGATTGGAGAGGGCCGTAACTTTGCAGTAATCGCAAACAATGACATCATTACGATCGCGTCCGTGACTGGAAGGCCGATAGAGCGTGACACGTCCCCGTCCCCGCAGGAGATGTTCAACTGCAGCCACTGCGGGTTTGTCACGCGATACGAGACGGAGCTGAACGTCCATATGCGCATCCACTACTTTTAGCCCGCGCGGAGGTCTGGCGTGCTGCCGGTATTGGTGCGGCCTGCGCTGCGGCGATACGTACACACTTCTGGCGCCGGGAACCGGCTGCACTGACCTGTGCAAGTGCCTGAGCTGCGCGTCGCTTTGCCGCCGCCGCCATCGCGACGGCCTGACTTTTATAAACGACGCTGCTGCATATCAGACATGCCCGAGTCCGAGAACAGGGGAACATCCAAGGTATACTGCGAATCGTGCGATCGGGTCTTTGATTCGCGCAAGCAGTATGAGATGCACTTTGGAAGCTCGCCGTACACGTCTGGCCGGTGCGGCAAAAGCCGCAATGACGGGGGTACGGGCGACATCTCTTGCGATTCCTGCCCGCTTGACACCGCACTCTCAAAGCTTTTGGGACTCTTCAGGCGTAAATAGGGGGTTCTGGGCATCTGATTTTGTCATGTCTGCACGCGCGTCAATGCTGTGAAGCCCTGCAGGCAGAGATCACGCCAGTCTTGCAATGGGTGGCCTGGGACTGCAGTGCGCGCGTAATGTCTGTGGCCTGCATTCCTACTGTCTGCCTAGCTGACTGCCTACTGGACTCGCAAAAACCGTGACTTGTGTTCGGTTTGTATGGCAAAGGATCTGCCATTTGGGGGTTGTGTGGCACATCGGGCATTCTTCGTATTTTCTCATGTTTGAGACTTCTAATGCATCTTGTAACTCTACAGAATTGTCTGCGGCACTCTTTTTCCTTATCGGTCACTGCCACGTCTTCAAAAAATACGCTGAAGGAGCGCGGCAGGCGGAAGACTGTCGCCCGCGACGCGGCAGTGTCTGGCGCGCCTCCGTCTAAGGTGGTGATATGATTCGACTCGCCCTTGCATGACGTCACTGTTTTGTTTAAAGTGCGCTTCCTTAGCTGCCTTGTGGCAGTTCGTTCCCCGTGGCGGCACCCATTGTGGCGGCTGGGTGTGCTGGCGCCGGTTGGTTTGGTGGGCGGTATGCTGGGATTCGATGTGGAGGGCGTTGAGCGGTTACGTCTGCCTTGTGGCAAGTCTTTTTATAAGAACGCGCCGGTGTCATGCGCGTGGCAAGAAAAAAGGCGCCTGTGGTTGCCGCCGCGATAATTGCCGCCGCGATAGTTGCCGTTGTCGCCTCTGTAATGATGGAACCCGGCACGGCACCTGCCGCGGACGTGGCAGGAGACGACACCCCGGCGCCTTACCCGGACAGGGTATACGGCGGCATCGACACAAGCAACGGCTCGCCGATTCTGGGCGACCCGTCTGCGCCGGTCACGATAGTGGAGTTTGGGGATTACCAATGCCACTTTTGCGAGATATGGCACAGCCAGACTCTGCCGCCTCTGGTGGATGACTTCATATCGACAGGCAAGGCCAAGCTGGTGTTTGTGGACTTTGCGTTTCTAGGAAAGGACTCGCCCGGCGCGGCGCAGGCCTCTCACTGTGCTGGCGATCAGGGCATGTACTGGGAATACCACGACATGCTGTACGAGTCGCAGCAGAGCCGGATAGACGGGGGATGGGCATCGCTTGCAAACCTGAGGGGCTTTGCGGTGCAGGTGGGCCTTGACATTGACACTTTCAACGAGTGCATGTCGTCCAAGAAATACGCCGAACGCGTCTCATTTAACGTCCAGACGGGGGCCGGGCACGGCGTGGAGGCGACCCCGACGTTCTTTGTAGTGGGCGGCAGCGGGGACCCGGTGATGATCCCTGGGGCGCAGCCGTACGGCACATTCATTCAGGTGATAAACTCGCTGAGCTGATGGCTGTCATGTTGCGCATGGTATTTTCTGACGCAAGGTTTTCTGTAATGGCGGCCGCGGTATTCGCCGCCCTGGCATTCGCCCTGCTGTTCATGTCAGAGTACATCTTTCTGGAACCCTATCTTGCCGGGCACGTTCCAAGGGACAGCGAGCTGGGACTGGCGCTGATAATACTGATTGCCGCAATGTCCGCGGTGGCAATTCCTGCAAACGTGTACCGTGTCGTCATGCTGAACAGCCCGGGGCGGAAGATGAGTGGCGGAATAGCCGGCTCCGCGCTGGGCACGGCCGCGGGAGCCTGTAGCTGCGGGCCGGTAGGATTCGCCGTAATCTCCACCTTCGGGGCGGTGGGAGCGACTGCCACGGCGTTCCTTACAGAGTACGAGCTGCCGCTTCGGATCGCCTCCGCCTGCATTCTGGCCTTGACCCTTGCAACCACCCGCCGGTCGCTGTCGGCCGAGTGCCGTATCCGGCCCAGCGCGTGACTATATTTTGATCAAATTGACAACTTTTTCTAATCACGATGCATATCTTGTAGTTGCGCGAACAGTATATTGTGACGCATCTCTACGTTCCTGTCAGGCCCGGACGCCGGGCTCCCGACTATGACGGGTCAGAGGAATTGGCGGCAGAAGAGTCGGAATAACGAATCGCATCCCTGTATGCGTTTCTTGCCGCCTGCATGGCCGCGCAGAGCGCCGGTTCGCCGTGCCCGTTTTTGATCTATTTATGTGACCGCACGGGACGTTTCCACATGGCCTGGAACCTGAAGCTTGCGGCCGCGATATTGATCGTGTCGGGGCCGATACTCTTTGCAGTCGTTGCATACCCAGAATCCATAACGTGGAGCTGGAATGAGGGGCGGGGTGGATACCTATTCGGGCTGATATTCGTGGTGGCCGAGTTGGCGGGCCTCAAGCTTGCGGTCTCTGAAAGGCGGCTTGCAGCCGCCGCCCCGCTTGCGGCCGCGACAATTGCATATCTGTATCTGCTGGAAAACGGGCTGCGGGATCAGATAACCGAGGCCTCGTCCCAGTTTAACGTCCAGCTCGTATACTCGTGGACGTGGATGTGGGACTTTGTGATAATGGCCGTGTTTATGGTGGCCGCACTGCATGTGATATTTGGCAGGAGATGGTTTAGAATCGCGCCGGCGGGCCCGATATTTCTGACCGGCACCGCGATAATACTGTCGCTTGACGCATTCTTTCCGTATGACACGCTGGGCCCGCTGCAGTACGTCGTGCCTTATCTGGTCCAGGCAAACGTCTGGCTTGTCGAGGCGCTTGATCTCGGCACCGCGATTGCACGCGACAACCTGATGCTTCTGAGGGGCGACCACGGCTCGATCGCGCTCCGCGTGTTCTGGCCATCTGCAGGGGTGCACAGTGTGGTCATATTCTCGCTTGTAATCGGCGCGTTCATGCTGAAGATGAACATTCCCCGGGGCCGCAAGCTGGCATACTTTGGAATTGGCATTGCCGGCACCATTGTGATAAACATGATACGCATATTCTCCTTGTCGTGGTACGCGCTAAAGGTCACGGCCGATCCCGTGGCGTGGGAGGAGTACCACAAGATTGCCGGCGAGATAATGTTCCTGCCCTGGCTCTTTGGATTCATACTTGTGGTGATTGCAATAGAGTCGCGGCGGCTCAGGAGGCAGGAGGCGGCCGAGTCTAGGGCGGGCGCCGCGGGCCGCGCCAGTGGCAGTGGCGGCGGCGGGGAGGATTAGCGGCCGCAGAGTTTGCCGCAGACAATGCATGTCGCATGTCGCACGTTCTCCACACTGCCATTGTCACCGGTGGCTGGCGTGCGCAACTGGTTCTGCCCGAGCCACCGTCTTGCCGTCACTCCTGGAAAAAGCTGGTGATGTCGCTCTGCCCGCGCGCGTCTGAGAGCTCTGTTACCATGACCCCGAGCCTGCGCACTGACATGTTTGCACCTTGGGATTTCAGCGCTTCTGCAAGCAGGTGCTCTGCATTTTTCTGCAGCTCGTACGCGCTTGCAGTGGGACTCTTGAGAGTCCTTGACCTTGACATGACGCTGAGGTCGGACTTTACAAACTGGACTCCCACCACCTTGAACATCTGCCTGTTTTCCATTACTGTGCCGTGCACATCCGAGCAGATCCTCGTCAGGCTCTCCTTTAGAAACTCGTAGCTTCCGGAGTCCTTGCTCAGCGTGACTATGCGGCTGTACTGTATGCGGGGCGCCCTCTCCTTTACCGGTTCCTCGTCGATACCCCTTGCGGCATTGTAGATGTACGTGCCACTCTTCCTGCCAAATTCCTTTGTCAGCAGGAATAGATCGGTGCTCTTCAGGTCCCTTATGGTTTTGAGGCCCATTCTGGAGAGCCTCTGTTCGGTCTTTTTTCCGATTCCAGGTATCTTCACGATCTCAAGCGGTTCTAGGAACGAGTCTACATTATCGGGCCTCACTATGGTGAGGCCGTCGGGTTTTTTGTAGTCCGATGCAATCTTTGAGATCATGCGGTTTGGAGATATGCCTATGGAGCACACTATCTTGGTCCTTGTCCTTACTGCATTTTTAATCTGCTGGCCCAGCCTTGCGGCTGCATCAAAACTGAATTCCGTCCTCGCGCCTACATCAAGATATGCCTCGTCGCGGCCGACATATTCGAAGACGTCTGCAAACTTGGCGATCTCCTCCATGGACTCCTCGGAGACCTGGGAGTAGTGCTTGAAATCGACCGGGATGAACTCTGCGCCGTCCGCATCTGCAAGCTTTCTCTTTGCAAAGGATATGGGCATTCCTGACTTTACCCCGTATTTTCTTGCAATATAGTTTGCAGTTGCAATAGCCCCGCTGTCACCTCCCCTGTCAGAATAGACGCAGACGCAAACAGGACTCGTCCTCATGATGGGGTTCCGTATTTCCTCGCACTGGGCGTAAAAATAATCAAAGTCCACGTGCATGACTATTCGGCCTGCCATGGAATTGTGATGCCGTGCCTGTTATTATTTTTCTGCATGTCTGGTCTGACCCGTGATGTGCAAACACCGCCGCCTGCATTGCAGGCTGGAAGCCGGTTGAACCACCGCCTAACTCCTACGTAAGACGTTTCTGATGCTCTCCCATGATGTCGGGGTCTTCCTGGAGGCATTCACATCCGCGTCGTACTCTCGGGCTATGATGATGGGAGCATGTGTGCCCGTTACGTCTCCCCCATGGGGCGTATGTGGGTGCAGTTATATCGCGAGATTCAAATTTGCAGAGGTCTCATACATCTTATGACATCCCCCGTCTATGCCAGCGAGACCGGAATAAAATTCCGACCTGAAGAGATGAAGCCGGAGCGGCTCTACCATTGCATCTTCAAAGGCAAGGCCATGCTGGTCTTTAAGGACTCTCAGGATGTGCTGAACTGCTATGAGATAGAGGATCCTGACCTTGTTGAGAAGATCTCCAAGTGTTCTGATGATGGGGAATTGGAGGCCCTCTTTGACGATTATCTGGCTGAACAGGCTAAATTGTTAAATAAAAGTTAATAATGAAGCATTATGAGTGTAAAACATGTACGGCGAGAAGAAGTCAACCGATGCCGAAGAGATATTGTCTGAATTTACCTCTAAAATACAGTCTGAAATACCTGTTAATCCACACACGCCTGACACGTCTTCTGGGATTGACTCTGCAAAGAATATGCCACATACTGGATACGGCTCTGAATGTGCCTGTGGCCCTGATGATGTTCCATCTGTATCTGCATCGTCAAATGTCCACACCCACGGCGCCGACGACTCGTGCGGATGCTGCGATGACACCAGCAGCGATACCGCGCCTGACACCAGCAGCGATACCGCGCCTGACACCAGCAGCGATACCGCGCCTGACACC
>JAGWAX010000013.1:25700-47910 GCA_021296175.1 Nitrosopumilaceae archaeon
TGACACCAGCAGCGATACCGCGCCTGACACCAGCAGCGATACCGCGCCTGACACCAGCAGCGATACCGCGCCTGACACCCCTTCTAGTTCTGAATCCTCCTCAATGAGGGACGTCATATTTGTGGGCAGCAAGCCCATAATGACATACGTCTCTGCCACGCTTACTCAGCTTGCAAACCAGAACACGGTGACAATAAAGGCAAGGGGCAAAAAGATTACCAACGCAGTGGACGTCTCGCAGATGATTATCAAACGAATGGACACTGTGGGATACGAGATAAGCGACGTGAGAATATCTTCTGACTCGCTCATATCAAACGACGGCAAGCATCGCAACGTTTCCACAATGGAAATTGACATTTCCAAGCGTTAGTGTCTGGCATGCCGTCTTACTGGTTGCAGTGCTTGTCGCATCCATTGTTGTAATACTTGCACTCTCCGTCGACTCGTGTGGGTTGTCCCATATGGAGATTCTTCGGGGACTTGACACGTATCATGGAACCCTGGATCCAGAACTCTGCCTCGATCTTTTAGACGACATATACAGGTTCAACGACATGTGCAGTCCCACAGTTGAGATTATCGACTGTGGGTGACGCGCGGGGGCACACGACGCGCCGCGGGCGGCATCCTGCAAAGACCCACGCCCTGCAATTATGGGGGCATACCATGCCGCACGCGGCTTGCGGGTTCCTACCTTTTCAGCCTTGCAAGCAGGGCCGCGTAAAGAAACGGCATGACGGTCGTGGCCTCTGCATGGAGCGTGGCCTGCCTTGCGTCCTGGGTCACCTTTCCCCACGATATGGCCTCTCTGACCAGCGCGCCGCTCAGGCTTCCGTCAAACTCCTGGGCCGTGGTGATGTAAAGTGCATAGTCCAGCCCGCCCCTGTACTGGTTCCACCACAGCGTGTGGTGCTTTGAGATCCCGCCCCCTACCATGAGGGCGCCCGACTTTTTGGCCTTGAATATGTGATCTGAGAGTCGGACCGAGTCGCCTATTATGTCGAGCCTAAAGTCCGGATGGCTTTGCGCAAACATCCAGATCTGGCTGCCCACCGCGCCGTCCATTATGCCGGGAGCCACCACGTCGGTCCCGTTCTTGGCGGCCCAGTAAAGAAACGAGTCCTCGCCCAGGTGCCGTCCTATCATCCTGCATACGTCCGACGTGGTCATGGTCCTCTGGCCGTTGTCGTACTCCTCTGCCAGGAACGCCTGCATCTTTTCCTCAATGAGCGGCCCATAACTCTCAAGCGGCACGATCACGCTTCCGAGCCTGTGCATGTCCTCGCGAGCAAGCTCCGAATCGTCCATGGTAAACGACCCCTCTCTGTACTCTGCAAAGTGCCTTGCAATGTCGTGGTCCAATGCGCCGCATGTGGTCATCATCACGTCAAACCAGCCGTTTCTTGCCATGTCTTTGATTATGCCGCGCAGCCCCGTAGATACTATGGCGCCCACAAACGAACAGAACCTCAGGCATTCACCGTCCGATAACATGTCTGACATGATCTCCAGCCCGTCGTGCATGTTCTTTGCCTCAAATCCCCCAGACCGGGCCATCTCTGCAAACACCCCCTCTATGGTGGTGTCGCCGTCTATTGCAATGTCCCTGACCGGCCCGCCTGGCTCTGCCATGACTGCCACGCGCGTTGCGTGACTATAAATGATTCTTCGCGGCCCCGGCCGCCCCATGCCAAGACTTTAAACAAGCCTGATCCACCACCATCCACAGATGGCAGGGCGCATCAGGGTGGGACTGGTAGGCATAGGCAACTGCTTTTCGGGACTGCTTCAGGGGATAGAGTACTATTCGCAGAACCCGTCGCAGGAGGTCATAGGCATAATACACGACAAGCTGGCCGGATACGGCATACACGACATAGACTTTGTGTGCGGGTTTGACGTGGGCGAGAACAAGGTCGGCAAGACGATCAACGAGGCCATATACGAGTATCCCAACATGGTGGACTGGGTTCCAAGGGGGCAGATGCCGGACACGAACGCCATGGTCTACGAGAGCCCCGCGCTTGACGGCGTGGGACTCTGGGTCGAGAACCGCGTCAAGCCCATAAAGTCTGCAAAGACCACCGAGCAGCTGGAGTCTGAGATAAAGGACGTCATAAGGGAGACTGGTACGGAGATAATAGTGTCGTACCTGCCTGTCGGCTCGGACAAGGCCACCGAGTTCTGGGCTCAGGTGTGCCTCGATGCCGGCGTCGCGTTTGTAAACTGCATACCCTCGTTCATTGCATCCGACGCAGAGTGGGCCAAGAGGTTCGAGGAGAAGGGGATACCGTGCATAGGCGACGACATCAAGGGCCAGGTGGGCGCGACCATTGTCCACAGGACGCTTGCAAAGCTGTGCAACGATCGCGGCACGAAGATAGAGAAGACGTACCAAATCAACGTGGGCGGAAACACCGACTTTCTCAACATGAAAGAGCAGGAGCGACTGGTCTCAAAGAGGATATCGAAGACTGAGAGCGTCCAGAGCCAGCTTGACAAGCGCCTGGACGACGACCAGATCTACGTGGGGCCGTCTGACTTCATACCGTTTCTGGGCAATACAAAGCTGATGTTCATGAGGATAGAGGGAAGGCAGTGGGCGAACATACCGTACAACATGGAGGTTCGGCTCGAGGTGGACGACAAGGCCAACTCGGCCGGCATAGTGATAGACGCGGTACGGCTGGCGCGTATCGCGCTTGACCGCGGTGTGGGGGGTCCGATAATACCCGCAAGCGCGTACCTGATGAAGCACCCGATACGGCAGATGTCCGACGTCAATGCAAAGGCCGAATGCGAGGCGTTCGTATCCCAAGGCTGATCGGCCCGCAATGGTACGACCGGCCCCGGGCGCGCCGCGGTGCTCACTGAAACTGGTTCTCATCGGCATACCTTGCCGCCCTCTGCTGCCCGTATGCCTCCGGCTCCACCTGCCTGACTGCATACGACTGGCCGTCTGCCAACCGCGTCACGCGGGTGTTTACAACGTCGTCCATCTCGAGGTCCACTGCCATGCTGCTGCCGCCGAATCTGCCGCCAGACACGTTGGCGGCCACTATGGGAATCCTGTTCTCTAGCGCCCTGACCTGCACGTACATGCTCCACGGCGCCACGCCTCTGGAGACTATCCTTGAGGGGGAGCATATGATCTGCGCCCCCTTTCTGGCAAGCGAGCGTGCGACGGGGGCAAAGACCATGTCGTAGCATACGACTATGCCGAATCTGACGCCCTTTGCCTTGAATACGAGGGCCGCCGATCCGGGGCTGACGGAGTCGCGCTCGTATGAGAACGGGTGTATCTTCTCCTGCATCCCTGCAATCCCCCCGTCTGCCGATATGACAGGCGCCGCTATTGCAGTCCTGCGCACTCCCCCGCCATTGGCACGCGTCCTGTGGTAAAAGGCGCCTGGAATAACGCACATCGAGTACTCCCTGGCGATGCGGCCAAACTCTGCGAATCTGGCACCAAAGTCGTCTACGACGTTGTCCCTGAGCCACTGTTCGGGCAGACACACGATGTCTGCCTCCTGCCTGCCCATCTCTGAGAGCAGCCGTGACACCTCTGCGATCGCCTGGTCGTCGCTCTCGTACGGCACGGTCTGGATTACCCCCAGCTTGGCCATGCTACCCTATGGATGCGGCGTGTTAAAAACGAGCCCATTTGGACAAAAAAAGTGTGCAAATTTGTCAAGCAAATCCATCGTTATGTTATTTATTCAGGTGCCGTCAGCAGTACATCATATGGTTCATATAAAAAAGGTGGAGATATTTGGCTTCAAGTCGTTCGGATTCAGGAATACCGTGGTCAGCCTTGACCCCGGGCTGGTCTCGATCTCCGGCCCCAACGGCTCGGGCAAGAGCAACATACTGGACGCCATAATATTTGCCACGGGCGAGACGCGCCCGACTATGATGAGGGTGCCAAAGATGCAGCAGCTGCTCCACGACGTGGACGGCGGCAGCGGCGGCCGGAGCCCCCGGCGGGGCACGCGCATGGCCCGCGTGGCGCTCCACTTTGACAACTCCGACCGGATCATACCTGTCGCGTCAGACTCGGTGGTAGTCACAAGGGAGCTTGACGAGGGCGGCGAGCAGACCTACTACCTCAACAACAAAAAGGACAGCCGCGCCCACATCACGGACATCTTGGACGTGGCCAGGGCGGGCTCGGGGCCCAAGCAGCTCAACGTGGTGCAGCAGGGCACCGTAACGCGCATATCCGAGTACACCCCGACTGAAAAGCGCAACATAATCGAGGATCTGATCGGCATATCGTCGTTTGATGAAAAGGCGGCCAACGCGCGGGAAGAGCTTGACAAGGCCGACCGCACGCTGGAGGTCTCACTTGCGCGCATGAACGAGGTCAAGAAGCGCATAGACGAGCTAGAGGTGGACCGCAACCTCAAGATGCGCCTCGACATAATACAGGCCGACCTGACAAGGTACCGCGCAGTCGACGCCGCTGCACAGCTCGAGCTTGTCGAGGGCCAACGCGCCTCGATGCTCCTAGAACTGAACGAGGCGAAGGCCGGTATCGCGGCACTCTCGGAGCTCCGCGACGGGCTCCTGTCTGAAATCGGATCAGTCGAGGACGATCGCTCCGGGGTCATGGAGGCCGAGAAGGCCTACCGGACCGAAAAGGCGAGTCTCGAGTCCCAGATACGCTCCTCGCTGCAGGCGTACGACGAGGCTCAGAGCAAGAGGTCGATCGCAGAGAACCGACAGGCCCAGATAAGACGGCGCCTGGAGGAGATCAAGGGCGAGTCGGCCAACATCTCCAAGTCGCGAAACTACACCGACATGCAGGTGAGGGACGCGGAGGGCCGGCTTGCCGAGGCCGACTCGACGCGCGAGACTGTCCGAAAGGAACTTGAGCGGACCGACTCGGAGCTCCGCGGCATACTCCAGAGGCAGTCCGATGCCGCCGCCCGGCGCAACGAGCTTGACGACAAGATAAAGCGGCTCGGGGCCGACAAGGAGAGACTGGTCTATGAAAAGATGAGACTGGAGAACAGGCGCGACTCATGCCTTGAAAAGATGGAGCAGTACGACAAGCAGCTGGCCGAGAGGCGGGAGCTGGTGGATGGACTGCAGGGCCAGTCCCTGCGCCTGAAGCGCATAATGGCCAACAGCCGCGACACTATATCCAAGCTCGAGTCGCGCATGCGGGCACTAGGGGAGAGAAGGAAGAAGGCCGTATCTGACAGGGAGGACTTGGAGTTCGTGCTCGAAAGGTCGAGCAGCGCGGCTACAAAGTACGCGTCAAAGATAAAGACCGTAAAGGGGTTTATGCACGAGGACTACTCGACTGCAAAGCTGCTGGAGAATGCCGGCCAACTGGGCATAAGGGGGCTCGTATACGAGATGATGTCGTGGGATCCGGAGTACGAGCGGCCCATAATGGCGGCCAGTACGGACTGGATAAAGGCAGTCGTGGTCGACGACTTTGCCACGCTCTTTGCGATATCCGAGTCTGCACGCGCGCAGAATCTGCCAAAGTTCAGGATCCTCCCATTGGAGGTTCTCTCGAGCCTGGGACCCGCAGACGCCCGCTCCCCGCGCGCCGTTGTTGAGGGCGTAAGGACACTCGGGACGCTTGCCGGCCACGTCCGGTGCCGCCCGGAGCACGAGCCCCTCAGGGAGTTCCTGTTTGGGGGCGTAGTGCTGGTACGCGACCGGGACTCTGCCATATCGGTCTCCCGGTCTGGACACAAGGCGGTTACCATGTCCGGCGAGTACTTTGAGCCCCACAACGGAACGGTTACCGTCGACACCGGCTCCAAGATATCGCGCATAACAAAGCTTATCTCGATGAGCGGCGACGTGGACGGGCTGTTCAAGCTGATATCTGTAGTCAAACACCACATACGCAGAAAAAAACAGATTGAAAAGAAGACCGCCGAGTCCATCTCCGTACACGCCGAGCGCCTCAAGGTGTCGCAGGGGCGCGTCGACTCGGCGGGGCAGAGCCTCCAGTATGTGGAGTCGAGACTGGGTTCGGCAAGGGAGGCGGCCGAGCGCCTGCCGGGCAAGCTTGACAAACTGCGAGCCGAGTCCGACTCGGCAGATTCCGAGATCACCTCGCTGCTCTCCCGGATAGAGAGCATACAAAACGAGATAAACCTCGCAAGCGCCAAGCACATGTCCAGCGAACAGATGCAGATCGCCGGCCTCCTGACTGCCGCAAACTCCAAAAAGGCCGAGCTGGAGGCTCGCCGGACCGAGGCCAACACCGCGTACAGCCGGATACACTCCGAGCTCTCAGAGTGCAGCTCTACTGCCAGCAACCTCGCATCCCAAGACGACGGGCTCCGCGCGGAGGCCGAGTCCCTCGGCTCGGAGATGGACTCGCTTGAGAGGGTGATAGAGGAGACGTCCACGGCGGAGGGCCCCCTCTCCGACGAGCTTACCAAGCTCAGGCAGAAGGAGCAGGAGATGATAATGAATTCCGGCTCCTCGATGGACGTGATAAAGGAGTATGACGACAAGCTAAACGTACTGCGCAAAGAAGAGAGATCCCATTCCGTGCAGATCAACGGTCTTGAGAGGAAGACAGACAAGCTGGAGTCAAACCTCTCCGCTCTGGTGATGAAGGCCGGGCAGCTGCGGCAGGTCGCCGAGGCCTGGACGGGGGAGGAACCCTCCGCATATGCGGTATCCGTGCACGGGGGTAGCGACGGCGCCTCTCCTTCTGTCTATGGCGACGGTAGCGCGTTTGACGTGGGACAGATAATAAACGAACTTGAGGCTGAACTCGAGTCGGTTGCGGAGTTTGACGCGGGCGCGCCGTCAAAGTATGCCGAGATCACGCAGGGTTACAAGATGCAGTCGGTGCGCAAGAATTCTCTGGAGTCGGAGCGCAACTCTATAGTCCGGTTCATAAACAAGATCGAGCGCGAAAAACGGCAGACGTTCCTTGACGCGTTTGAAGTAGTGGACGGGGAGATACGCAGGGTCTTCAAGAAGATGACCGGGGGCGGCGCCTGGCTTGAACTCCAGGACGAGGATGACATCTTCAGCTCGGGAATATCATACATGGCGCAGTTTCCAGACAAGCAGCCCCGCGAATCCACGTCCATCAGCGGAGGCGAGAAGACCCTGGCCGCCGTCGTGTTTGTACTGGGACTGCAAAAGCTCCAACCGGCGCCCTTCTACCTGCTTGACGAGGTCGATGCGCACTTGGACGCATCCAATGCCGAAAGGCTCTCGAACATACTTGCCGAGCGCTCACGCGACAGCCAGTTCGTGGTGGTATCGCTAAAGGACGCTGTGGTCGAAAAGGCAGGACTCGTGTACGGGGTGTTTCCCAAGGGCGGCGTCTCAAACGTTATAACGTACAAGGACCGCCGCTTTATGTCGCCGGTGATAAAGCCAAAGCGGTAACGGCGCCGCCTGTCGGTGATGGTATGGCAGTCTTCGGCCCGCCCTCCTACTCCTCCAACTGCCTTGCCACGCCCGGTATGCGCGGCCTGCAGGCGTATCCGGTCCTGACGCCCCGTTCGGCTCTATTTGAAACTGCTGTCGACGTCAAGCTCGACGTGGCATGCGGCCCACTGTCCGGGCTTTTTTTCCTCGAGTGCGGGCTCTGACCTGCATACATCTGCCACGTATGGACATCTCTGTGCGAACCTGCACCCGCCGCTTATGCTGGTGTTGAGCTCTGAGGGGCCGATGCAGCCGTCCCTACCGCCTACCGCCTGCCGCCCGTCGTGCGACTCTGTCACGATCCTGATGGACTTTCTTTTGTGGAGGTTTCTGGGATCGGGCTCTGATATCGCGTCGGTCAGCGCCTGCGTGTATGGGTGGCGCGGTGACAGCAGCACCTCGTCTATGGTGCCCGTCTCCACGATCGCCCCCTGGTACAGTATGCCGATCCTGTGCCCAAAGTTTCTGGCCGTGGCCAGGTCGTGGGTTATGTATATGAACGATATGTTGTGCCTTGACTGCACCTCGCGCATAAGCTCGAGCATCTCTGCCCTGATCGACACGTCGAGCATGGATACTGGCTCGTCTGCGATTATGACCCTGGGGCTCGTGGCAAGGGCCCTTGCAAGCACCACGCGCTGCCTCTGGCCGCCCGAGAGCATGTGGGGATACTTTGACGCAATCTCCACGGCTGGTTCTAGCCTGACCTCCCTGAGCACCTCCGTTACGCGGGCCGCCCGCTCCCCCCCGCTGCCGTACGCGCCACCCAGTATCTCAAGCGGTTCTGCCACTATATCTGACACCCTCATGCGCGGATTTATGGAATCGTACGGATCTTGCTGTATCGTCTGGCAGCCCGCCCTGACTGCATCCATGCTCTTCTTGCCGTATGCGGCCTCCTCCCCCTCGAAGAATATCCGTCCCGAGTCGGGCCGCACCGACCCCAGTATGATCTTTGCAATCGTGGACTTGCCTGACCCGGACTCGCCTGCAAGGACAAACGTCTCGCCCCGCCCAAGGGAGAATGACACCCCGTCTGCCGCCCTTGTGACGGACGGGCCGGACGGGCGGCGTCCAAATACTCCCTTTTTTACAACAAAGTGCTTTTTGAGGCCCTCCACCCTCAGTATCTCGTCCACGACGCGAGTGGCATGTCGCGCTATATGAAGAGGCGCGCTCTGGTACAAGCGGCTGGCCCGGCAACAATACGACCGCCTCGGAAAATCGAGTACAAACCGCGCCGGTCTAATCGGCATGGGGCCCGTCGGCGCCGTTCTGCCTCAAAAGGCATTTATGAGAATGCACGACTTCGTCTAAAATTGGCAGAAGCCCGGCAAAAGGAGGCGGACCACTACAGCTTCCACAAGCTCCGCCCGCAGTACAAGATGTTTGAGATTGACTCTCGGCTGAGGTACTTCAAGCCGCACGCGTCAAAAGTCGAGAGGACGTTTGCCGAGGAGATATCCGGCAGTCTCGGCAGGGGGAGCGGCTCCAAGTTCATAGACCCAAAGTTCTTTTACGACGAGATTGGTTCCGCGCTCTTCGAGGAGATATGCACCACCCCCGAATATTACCTGACCCGTACTGAGATAGCGCTCTTGGAGAGGATCGCAGACGAGATTGGCGCCCTGGTTGCAGATGACGCGCTAGGCATCCTCGGCGACGGTGCTGATAATGATGACGGCGCCGCCACGGCTGCCGCTGACGATGCCGCCCGGGCCGGTGGCGGTAAAAACAGCGGACACCTCAGACTGGTGGAGCTGGGCAGCGGCTCCTCCGTAAAGACCCGGATAATACTTGACGCGCTGCACCGCGTCCAGAGCGCCACGGAGTACTTTCCAATCGACATATCTGACATCCTGACCCAGAGCTCCGAGCAACTGCTCACGGACTATTCAAATCTCGGGATAACGGGAATAGTAGACACGTACGAGGGCGGACTGGAATTCCTAAAAGAGTACGACGGCGGGAGAAGCCTGATAATGTTTCTGGGCTCCAGCTATGGAAACTTGGCGCCCGGGGACGGGGCGACGTTCCTGGGCCGCGTGCGCTCTGCCATGAAGCCCGGCGACCTCTTTCTCATGGGCGTTGACATGGCAAAGGAGCGCAAAGTGCTGGAACCCGCATACAACGACTCTGCGGGCGTGACGTCTAGGTTCAACCTCAACGTACTGTCGCGAATCAACTCGGAGCTTGACGCGGACTTTGATCTTGGCAACTTTGCCCACCGAGCATACTATAACTCATCAGAGCAGCGCATGGAGATGCACCTGGAGTCGTTGTGTGAGCAGACGGTGACGGTCTCAAAGCCCGGGCTCGAACTGCGCTTCGAGCGCGGCGAGCTCATCCACACTGAAAACTCGTACAAGTACGAACCCGGGCAGATCCGCAGCATGCTTGACTCCGCAGGATTCAGGACGGTGAGGCAGTGGACGGACCAGAACGGCTACTTTATGCTTGTGCTTGCCGAGGCGCCCCCGCTGTGACGGCGGACGCGTCTCGGGCTGATGGTGCGGACGCGCGTGCACACACACGGTTGCAGGCGCAGTCGCCATTGT
The DNA here is from genome assembly GCA_021296175.1 of Nitrosopumilaceae archaeon. Lineage (GTDB taxonomy): Archaea > Thermoproteota > Nitrososphaeria > Nitrososphaerales > Nitrosopumilaceae > Nitrosopumilus. The sequence continues at coordinate 35,690 of JAGWAX010000013.1, forward strand.
GGTTGCCTCCGCCGCCTTATGTCCTGTCGTCCCGGGCGCCTGCCGGCCATTCTGCCGAAACGACATGCGGAGCGCGCCGCCCGCCTCTGCAGGGAGGGCGTCAACTGCCGCGCACTGCGTCCTGCGTGCATCTGAACCCGGCAATCATCCAGCGCTCGTCAAGCCTGAAAAAGTTGCGGTAGCTTGCCCTGATGGACGCGGCCGGCGTGCCAAAGGAGCCGCCCCTGAGCACCTTTTGGTTTGCAAACCACTTGTCATTGTACTCGTCAAAGCCGGACTTGAACCCCGGATAGCCGACAAACTCCGACGACGTCCATTCCCACACGTCGCCTATCATCTGCTGGCAGCCGCAGCTGCTGGCCCCCTCGGGATACGAGCCTATCCTGGATCCCTTCCACACTCCTGACTCCAGCAGGTTGCACCTGTCCGGCGTGGGCGCGTCGTCTCCCCACGGGTAGACATTCTTTCTCTGCGCGTCGCGGTTCCAGCATGCGGCCATCTCCCACTCGGCCTCCGTGGGCAGCCTCTTTCCGGCCCATTTGGCGTACGCGTCGGCCTCGTAGTAACTCACGTGACAGACGGGCTCCATGGGGTCTATCTGTCGGTATCCCGCAAAGTCGCGCGTATGCCACTTGCCGTTCTCGCCCCTCTCCCAATACATGGGCGCTTCCCATCCGTTCTCCCTTACCTTCTCCCAGCCGTCGGAGAGCCAGTGCCTGTACGTGTCGTACCCCCCGTCCTCCACAAACTCCATGTACTGCCCGTTGGTTGTGGGATATGCGTCGATCAGGTAGGGCGCGAGATAGGTCTTGTGTTCTGGAAGCTCTATGTCATAGCAGTAGCCGCTGCCCCCGTGCCCCATGACGTACAGGCCTCCCTCTACGAGTGCCTGCCTTTTTGCATCATGTGCACGCGGGCCGCCCCTTTGCGGCACCGGCTTCTTCATTGCCGGCGCGGGGACGTACCTGTCTGCAAGCATGTGCTGCAGGTCGTACACCATCAGTTCCTGGTGCTGGCACTCATGGTGCATTCCCATCTCTAGGAGGCGCGCCGCGTCAGACACGGCGCCGCCCTCGTCACCACCACCACTTCCGGCCCTGCCTCCGCCTGCCGCCCCGTCTATGACGTCCCTGTGTTTCGCGACAAACCTCTCGACCTTGCCGCTTACCCCCTCAAAGTACTCGAACATCTGCCTTGTTGTGGGCCTCGATACGGCCCCCCTGCGCCCCTTGTCGCGCGGGGCCCCGAACTGCTGGTAGTACGAATTGAGGTATGCCGATATCTCGCCCTCCTCGAACCCGTACTCCTTGTCAATCTTGCCCATTACGGCCTCGTATATCCAGCTGACGTGTCCGACGTGCCATTTTGCCGGGCTTGTAAAGAACGCCGTTTGGACCGTAAAATCGTCCGGCTCCAGAGTGCTTACCATATTCCGCGTCCTGGATCTTGTCTCCTTGAACAGGGTGATCAGCCTGTGCGACTCTAAGACGGCCTTCGGCTCTTCTGTGACGGCCGCACTGCCAGGCCGGTCGCAGTTCATGCCGCGGTCGTATTTGCCACTGTTGTCGCTTTGTAATTCTGTGGCCCCGTCTGGCGATGCACTCGCCGCGCCACCGCCACCACCACTGCTGCCGCTGCCGCTCAATATCCCTTGGCAAAGATCGGCGTTGATAAACCTTGGCCCCCGCACCTTACGCAGATCGCGCCCTGCCCGTCCTTCTCCTTTTCTTCTCCAAGCGGCATGACTCTGATCTCGGCGCCGGTCTCCTCCTTTATGGACTCCTCGCACTTCTCATCTCCGCACCACGCCGCGCGCACAAATCCCGTTCCGCACCTCTCCTTGAACTCTGTATAATCCGACGCGTCAAACGTCATCCCAGCCGCCTTCTCCCTTGCCTTCTGCAGCATTGCCTCCTGTATCTCCTCAAGCACGCCGCGTACGGCGGGCCCGAGATCCTTTATGTCCATGGACTCTTTGCGGCCGTCATGGCGCCTGACTGTCACCACACTCCTGCCCTCTACGTCCCTGGGGCCTATCTCTATTCTGAGTGGCACTCCCTTTAGCTCCCAGTCGTTGAACTTGAAGCCCGGCGTCGCGTCGTCCCTGTCGTCTACGTGCACCCGGACGCCCGCCGACTCGAGCGCTTCGCTGACCTCTGATGCCACGCTCATAACGTCGTCCCTCTGTCTTTTGTCGCCGCGGTATATGGGCACTATGACGGCCTGCACGGGGGCGACCCTGGGCGGCATCGACATGCCCCTGTCGTCTCCGTGCGTCATTATCATGGCGCCTATGAGCCTCCACGACACCCCCCACGACGTCTGCCACGCATAGTGCTCCACGTTGTCCCTGTCTGCAAACTTTACGTCAAACGGCCTCGAAAAGTTCTGTGCCAAGAAATGCGACGTGCCCATCTGCAGCGCCTTGCCGTCCGGCATTATGGACTCGATTGCCATGGTGTATTCTGCCCCCACAAACTTTTCGCGCTCGCTCTTGGTGCCCGATATGACCGGAATTGCAAGCTCCTGCTCGACGGTCTCTCTGTAAATATCGAGCATGGCACGCACCTGCCTCTCTGCCTCCTCCTTTGTGGCGTGCACCGTGTGTCCCTCCTGCCACAGAAACTCGGACGTTCTCAGAAACGGCTTTGTGGCCTTGATCTCGGAGCGGAGCGCAGTGTTCCAAAAGTTGATCTTTAGCGGAAGGTCCCTCCAGCTCTGTACCCATTTGGAGTACATCGTATATGCCAGGGTCTCAGACGTGGGCCGCAGGGCCAGCCTGTCTCCAAGCTTGTTGTTTCCAGAATGGGTGACCCAGAACACCTCGGGGTTGAACCCGGCAAAATGCTCCTTTTCCCGTCCCAGGAGCGACTCTGGTATCAGCACGGGCAGGAATCCGTTTCTGACCCCCTCCCTTGCAAATCTGCGGTTGAACGTCTCCTGCAGCGACTCCCATATGGCGTAACCGTCGGGCCTGAGCACGATGAGCCCCTTGACGGGTGCATAGTCTGCAAGCTCGGCCTTTTGGACCGTCTGTATGTACCACTCGCTAAAGTCAGTCTCCTTTGAGGCCGTGATGCCGATCTCTACTGTCTGCTTCTCCAATTGTGACGGGCGTGTCTCTAATAAGCTAATTAGCCTTCGCATCAGAATGAATCCAGGCGCATGCCTGCTCCCCTTCTGCTCCCCTTCTGGAATAAAGGGTGCGATGGTTTTTTGGCCATCTGCCCCGCGTTTTATCAACTTGTGCGATTCGGCCTCTGCTGCACGTCTGTCACGAGCTACATCTGCCGGCCCTGATACTCTTGAGGAGCGGCTTGCGACGCTGCCCCTTGCGTATCTCCGATCCCGTGCATTGGCGCGGAAGGCTTGCGCACGTCCGTACCGTGGCTCCCATTTTTGGTACGAATTACCTGTAGCCGCAAAGCAATCTAGTACACAGGATGCAGTTCTCGCATACGCCGGATTGTACCCTTCTTGCCATCGTGGCACCGACGTAGACGCCGCCCCGCGGTTTTTGTGGCGATACGCGCGGTGATATGTGCGATAAGAACACCTCTGCCGTCAGATGCACTTGCATGCAATTATTTATGATCCGTTGCCCGTAAGCGGGTCGCCCTTGCAGAGCACCTGCCCAGTCACCCTGCTCTGGAAATTGTCACACACGAAACATTGGATGAACTGTACCTCCTTTTCCATGACGGGGCATATGACATACTCCTGCTTCATCCTCTTTAGCATCTTGGGGCTGACGCCCTTTATCTTCAGCTTGCCTTTTTCATCCATCATTCCGGACTCCATCAGCTCTGACTTTGCCTCCTTGCTGAGCTTTTGTTTTTCGTCATTCAGTATTATGTCCACCTCGTACTTGTGGTCAAGCTCGTTCATTCCGCAACGCCCCCAAACCCATCATTTAACGTTAACTCTGGGCTTTTCAATACTGTTGTACTCTCGGCAATTGCCATGTCTGTTCACTTTGTCTTTTTTATCCTGATTGTGACTGTACTTCCGTCCTTTGAAACGCCAAGCAGGTCGTGCCCGCTTCTGGATGCCCACCTGGTAATGTCGTCCTCTGCTGCGGGATCATCGGCGGAGACCTGTAGGATCTGCCCGACTTGCATCTGCTCCATCCCTATCTTGACTTGAAAGACCGGCTCTGGGCAGTAGAGCCCGACTGCATTGATTACCTTCTCGGCGGCGTCTGACATACAGCGGCAGTGGCAAGGCGTCATAATAAAAGCTGTGGGTTTGTCGCCGCAGGCACGCGTGACTGCCATCTGCATGATCTGGGTGTTGGGCCGCGCCACGCGTTTTTTGCTCCCTCCACTCCCACGCCCTCAGATTGCCGACTCTTCTGCCGTCTGGGTGTGGTCGGCGACATACTATTTTACCTGCGCGCCACACGTGGTGCCATGGAGGTGATACCTATCTTTGTGGACGCGGAGATAACGGCATCTGACAACCTTGGGGGGATCATAGCGCGCTCTGCTGACATGTGCGACGGGGACGTCGTGGTGGTTGCGCAAAAGGCCGCCTCAAAGAGAGAGGGGCGCATCGTGCGGCTCTCTGACGTCAAACCCTCCATGCTCGCAGAGGGAATTGCGTCCCAATACCGCAAGGACCCGCGCCTTGTGGAACTGATACTCTCCGAGTCGTCTGATATAGTGCGCATGCGCGACGGCATTATTATAGTCCGGACGCATTCCGGACTGGTATGCGCAAACGCTGGCATCGACGAGAGCAACGTGCGGCAGGGGCATGCAACGCTGTTGCCTGTCGACCCTGACAAGTCTGCGCGAAAACTGCAGTCTGAAATACGCGCCGCCACCTCAAAGCATGTATGCGTGATACTGTCTGACACGTTTGGCCGCCCGTTACGCATGGGGCAGACTAACTGCGCCATAGGAGTGGCGGGACTGCTGCCGCTCACCAGTTATGCTGGGAGGCACGATACGTTTGGCAGGACTCTGCGCGTCACCGAGATTGCAACCACTGATGAAATTGCAGCCGCCGCCGAACTTGTAATGCAAAAGGCCGCCCGGTGCCCCGCTGCCATTGTACGGGGATGCGACCCGTCGCATGTAATACGCGCGGGGGCGGGCCGCGACGGGGACGGCGCGGGGCGGAGCGGGGCTGCACTGCTGCAGAGGCCGAGCTCCGACGATCTCTTTTCATAACTTCCGTATGCCTGGTGTTGTCGTACGTGGCACCGCCGCCGCCGTTGCCGCTGCTGTCGCCGCCGTTGCCGCCATGCGGCATGCCCTTCGCGCTACCTACTGTCGCCTGACGCCTCTGCACCTCGCGCACGTGCCGTCCGGTCTTCAATAGGGTTATAATCCAACGCGACGCACTTCTTCTCATCATGTCCCTCAAGGCTGAACTCCACTGCCACAACTCTTTTTCCAACTTCCACTTGGGCTCAGGCGAGCCCCCGTACGACTGCGACGTGTCCATACGCGATCAGCTTGAACGCGCGCGGGCGCTCGGGCTTGATGCCGTGTTTGTCACAAACCACAACACGCTTGATGGGTACGAGCAGATGCTCCAGTACAGGAACGACCATGAGAAGTTTGCAGGCATACGGGTTCATCCTGCCGAAGAGGTGACCACTGACAGGGGCGCCCACGTCCTTGCGTACGGCATACGGGAGGCCATACCATCTGGAACCCCCCTTGAGGAGATAGTCGAGTCCGTAAGGGAGCAGGGCGGGGTCTCGTCGGCTCCGCACCCGTTCAGCCTGCTTGACGCGCTGCGGGACGACGCGGCCCGTTGTGACATGGTCGAGGTGTTCAACAGCAACAACGTCGACGTCCTGTCAAATGCGAGGGCTGCGCAGTTTGCGGCCGAGAAGAACATGGTGCCCGTGGCTGGCAGCGACTCGCACGTCCTCTCGACTCTTGGAAGGTGTGTAAACATCATCGACTCTGAGAACGCGCTTGACGACATACTGCACGCGCTAAGGCGGGGCCGTACGCAGATATGCCAGGCCGGATACGCGATGCGAGACGAGACGCTTGACCATCTGCGGTACAAGTTGAACAGCTCGCGCGAATACGTCACCGAATACATGTCAGAGCACTATCCGCGCGCAAAGTGGTTCCTGCGCCTGCTGCTCAGGATGTACGACCTTGACCAGGACAACCGTATGTGGGGGCTGATATACAGGCTGTGCGTCTGCGCAATGAGGCGCATATCGCGCAAGGTCAACTTTGAAGGACTCGACCCGCAGTTCATGAAGCAGCGGAACCTTGGCACCATGTTCTACAAGGCTCTGTAATGCCATCGCTGCCTGCGCTTCTTCCCCTCACCACCTACACGCGCCCCCGTGCCGCGCTCACTTTTGACGCATGACCGGCCTGTGCGCCCCGACCTTCTGCTCTGGAAATTCCTTTATCCTGTAGTGCTGCTTTATGATGTCCAGTATTCCCCTCAGATCCTTCACCTCAAGCGTGGCCGTGGCCCTGTCCTTTACCATGTCGTGGGCCCTGTATGCTATACCAAGCCCGCATATGTCAAAGAGCTTTATGTCGTTTGCACCGTCCACCACGCATACGATGTCCTCCTTGCACTCTCCCCATTCTGCAATCTTGATTCTGGCCGACTTTGACTTGTCTGCGTCCACGTTCACCCTGACGCCGTCCAGCTTGCCGTCTAAGAATACAAGCTCGTTTGAGAATATGTAGTCGAGGCCCAGCTCCTTCTGGAGCCTGTCCATCATTATCGTAAATCCACCTGACACGGCCATGAGTCTCCAGCCTGCCGCCTTGAGCGCCCTGCACGCCTCCCTCGCCCCCGTCATAATGGGAAGTGACTCGGCAAGTTCTCTGCACGTGCGCTCGTCTATTCCCTTCAGGGCGTCAATCCTGGTCCTGAGGCCCTGCTCCCAGTCTATCTTGCCCTGGATTCCTTTTTTTGTAATCTCCCAGATCTCTTTCTCCTTGTTTATCTTTTCTGCCAGGATGGGCAGGTACTCCTCGTCATACAGCACTCCCTCCACGTCAAAAATTACCAGCAATTGGCTTCTGGCCTGAGCAAAATTGCTAATTATATAAAGTATGGGCCGAACAGATCCCCCTTGCGGCGTTTGTTATGATGGACAAAGGCGGCGCGGGAGTGCCATACCGGGGATCCGTCCGATGTGGTGAATGCAATTAATTGCCGCATGCGTCCTGCGTGCTGTTGGGCAAAAACCTTGTGTGGGTTGCTCTGCTGCCACGGGCACGAGATGGGCTGGTTTTAGGTTCCGGTTTTTAGGCGGCTGCCGGAGATCCTGCGCTGCGCGCGGCGGCGCTCTGGCCTCGGATCCGCGCGATGGAATTATGCGCGGTGCGGCATCCCCGCCCTTTGGGGGACATGCCGCATTCACAAGTCCGACGCCCTTTCAAACTTTACGTCCGTGTCGTCCCTGTCTAGTGCGAATCCGCAGTTGCGGCATCTGGTCCCATCAAACGTGTTCCTTTCTGCCAGCCTGCCTGATTTTGTGCGGTGCTGCGTGCAGCTTCTGGGGCAGGTGCGGAGCCCCCTTGCCGGCGTCTTTGCCCCCATGCATGTCGGATGCATGTGCTCTATTTTACTGCTGGCGCGCGCGGGTTTGATCCTGTGCACTCCTATGCGCGCCCGTGGCGCGTCATGCGCCGTCCCCGCCACCACTGCTGAGATACTCGTCTACATCTAGCGCTGCCATGCAGCCAAACCCCGCCGCCGTGACAGCCTGCCTGTAAGATGCGTCGTGGACGTCCCCTGCGGCAAAAACGCCCTTGGCGCTGGTGTGTTGCCCGCCGTCCTTTAGCACCACGTACTTTTTGGCGTCAAGATCGACCTGCCCCTCGAACAGGTCCGTATTAGGCCTGTGCCCTATTGCCACAAAGAGACCTCCAATATCAAGCGCATCCTCGGCGCCGGTCTTGAGGTTTCTTAGCACGATCTGCCTTACCTTGTTCTCGTCGCCCCTTATGTCGGCCACCTCCGAGTCCCAGTGAAATACCATCTTTTTGTTTGCAAAGACCCTGGCCTGCATGGCCTTGCTTGCGCGCAGCTCGTCCCTCCTGTGTATCAGGTGCACCTCCGTTCCGAACTTTGTCAGGAACGTTGCCTCCTCTATGGCCGCGTCTCCGCCCCCCACCACCGCAATGGGCTGCCCCCTGAAGAACGGCCCGTCGCACGTGGCGCAGTACGAGACTCCGCGCCCCCCGAACGTCTGCTCGCCCTCGAGTCCTAGTTTTCTCGAGGTCGCTCCCGTCGCTATAATTATGGCTCGCGCTTCGTATTCGGCGCTCCTCGTCAGCACCCTGAGAGGGCTGCCCCTAAAGTCCACGTTTGTGACCTCGTGGTCCAATATGGTGGTCCCCATTCTGGCACACTGCTCGCGCATGTCGATCATCAGGTCGGGGCCCATCACGCCGGACTTGAACCCGGGATAGTTCTCCACGTCCGTGGTGTTCACGAGCTGGCCTCCCGGCAGTATACCTGAGAGTATGAGCGTGTCATAGCCGCCCCTGGAACAGTATATCCCGGCCGTATACCCGGCAGGGCCTCCGCCGATTATAACCACATCGTACGACGTCTTGTCCTTGGCAGGGCTCGCACCGGCGTCTGGCTTTCTTCCTGCTCCGCCCCCGTCGTTGTCGTCGGAACCTCTGGCTTGTGTCTCTGCAGCAGCTTCTGCCCCCGCCATCATGAATGCAATCTGCGCCATGACAAATTTAAAGTCAGTGCCGGCGCGGCCTCCGCAAGCCGGCCTGCCGTGGGCGCGCCAGATGCTGCCCACCGCGCGGCCTTTGTCCCGTCTACGGGATGAGCGCCGCCGCCGGGTGGGCACCCAAACCGTAGTAATACGTTTGAATACATGTTAGATCGGCATATTTTTATATTCGTACCTAATTGTACCGTTAAGGAAGGTACAATGCCAAAAGAAGGATTCAAGTCGATAACAGTCTCTGACTATATCTACGACCGGTTCCAGGAAGTCTACAACGGCAACAAGGAAGCGCTGGCCACGAAGGGCGTCAGAAGCCTCTCCGGCTACGTCTCGTACATGCTAGAGGAGGCCATGAACCGCGACGAGACGTTTGCCCGGTATGCGCCAAAGATAGAGAGCATCTCAGTTGAGGATGACCGCGTCATCCTCAAGGACAACCTGCAGAACCGCATAGTAGAGATAGTGCTTCAAAAGGGCGAACTGCACTGCTTCCTTTGCGATGCGGCGGACTGCATACACGTGGGCTATGTATATTCAATGCCCGACGTGTACACCGCTCTTGACGCAAAGGGCATGGGCAGGCGCCCCGACTGATACCGAAGGGACAAGAGCCGTGTCCGGCACTGGCTGCAAGAAAGACCCGCCGTATCTTTTTTTTCACTACTTGCCTGCCTGCCCCAAAGCTAGGCCCGGGTGGCCGTTTTTTTTGGCGCCGCATGCAGCGCACACCAAAAGCATCTGCGTGTATCGATCCGTGAGGATCCATCCAACGTGGTTTTTGTGACAAGACTCCCCGGAATACGGCGTGACACCAGATCGGTGCTTGTGCGCGTCACTGGGATGTGGTGGGGGGGGGAGGAGGAAGAGGGAGAGGAGGAGGAAGAGGGAGAGGAGGAGGAAGAGGGAGAGGAGGAGGAAGAGATGGGAAGCGGCGCGCCTGCCACCGTTGCTGTCGGTGACGGCCGTGGCGTGTCGGGTGGTGCGAGCGGCAGCGGCAACTACGCCCAGTCACACCTTCATCTTGTCAACCATCCCCCGGTGCCTAGCGCAGAGCCGCGGGCTTGACACCTGGGTGCGTATCACCTCGCTCTGCCAGTGTGCATTGTACATGCGGCACGAGTCGTCCTGGCAGAACGCCTCCCCCGTCTCAAAGTACGCAATCGTCTGCAACAGGTACCCCCTTGCAACGTCCGGCATACGGCAGTCGCCGCGTGTCACATAATCATATTTCTTGGCATCCTTGGCCTGCGCGTCGCCTGCATCTCGCGCACGGCCGCCGATCATGGCCGCCGCGTACAGTCCTGCAAGGCGCTCCGTATAGTACCCCCTAGGCCTTGCAGGGCCCTCGACGATCCCCTGCAGTGACACCAGAAACGGATTGGCCCCGACAAGCGTCCTTGCATGATACCTTTGGTCCCCCTCCTCAAACGTGCACGAAAGCATTCCTGTGAATACGACATGCAGGGTGGCGGGGTCCGGGTGCGTCGGCCCGGGCCACGCACCAATCGTCTCGGATGCGGCATCGCACAGGGCAAACCCGTCGTACATGGCAGGGAAGCCGCCGTCCGGGCCGTCATCCACGGCGCCTAGCCCTCCTCCCCACGCATCTCCTGCACGGCGTGCGCCCTCAGCACCGCATATCAGGGCCTTGGCCCTGTCGCCGTCGGCAAAGGCCCAGTCTTGTCTCAGTTCCACCTGCGCCGCCGGAAACACGCCCCGTACGAACTCTGGCAGCCCCCGTGCGTTAATCTCTGCTGATATCTGGGGCTCGCAGCTGATTGTAATCCTTGACGCCCTCATTGTCATCTACACTCTCACTAATTCCTCAAACCGGCGCCGTGGGATCTGCCTCCCGCCCCCGGCATCCTGCTATCTCTCCAGCTCCTTTATCTTTGCGGCCGTAATCTCGGCCGCCCTCTTTCCTGAAAACAGCATGGAACCAAAGGTGGGTCCCATGCGCGGGAGCCCATGCGTTTCAGTCACGGACATGCCTGCGGCGACCAGTCCCGGATAGACCTCCCCCGTCTTTTCAACGACGCTCTCCTCGCCCTCGTTGACGTACATCGGATTCATGCCCTTCCATGTGACGAGGCCCCTGTCGACCAACCTCTTCACTGCCACAGAGTCGTGCCCCGACGCGTCGATTATCATTCTCGCCTCGAGTGCGACGGGGTCGACGCACGTTATGTTGCGCGGCAGCGCCGAGACGGGCATCCAGTTTACAACGATGCCGGAGACCCTTCCGTTCTTCATTACGAGGTCGTCAAACTTTGTCAGGTTGAGGAACTTGACGCCCGCGTCGCAGGCCCCCGCTATCAGCTTTGAGACCGCGTGCGGGCCGGGCGTTATGTACAGGCCCTCCCCCGCTTTTTTGTACGGTACTCCGAGCTCGTCCCATATCTTCTGGGCCGGCTCCCTGACCGTAACGGGGTTCATCATGTAGCCTCCCAGCCAGTACCCCCCTCCGAGATAGTTGTTCTGCTCTATTATCAAAACCTTGAACCCCATGTTTGAGAGATCCCTGCCGGCCGTCAGCCCTGAGGGGCCCGCCCCTATTATAATGACGTCCGAGTCGGCCCTGTCTATCAGGACCTCGTGGAACTCGTTTGCGATGGCCCTTGTAATCTCGACCTCGCTTACGTCCGCGAAGATCTTGGGTTGCACCTCTGTAACGACGGCGGCCTCCTGCATGCGTGTGCTGCCCCGGCTTTACAATTAATACCTTGCCAAAAGTATCTGGGCAGAATTATTCGTACACTTCCGGGAGCTGGTGCTAATTCGTGACCTGTCGGCCGCGTGCTGCCTTTGACGTTGTTTCTCCATTGTAATGCAATGGGAATGCGCCGGTGCTTGGTTCTCACACCTCCTGTTTGTGGAGCCCCCGGCTGTGGCAAAGCAGCCAAGGCGCGCGTTCAGTTCGCGTCTGACGAAGGGTGTTCCTACCTCCGGCGGGACTGCCTGCGTGTGATCGGAAGACAGCAGTCCATGCCTTCCGGTTATGATGGCCGCGTTGATGTCGGCCTGTTGAATATAATTGCACTTTGTGCACTTGAACATGTCCCGCGTTATGCGGGATTTCCTGTCTATATGGGAACAGCGGGCGCACGTCTGGGACGTGTATCTGGGGCTGACCATAGTGACGCGGATGCCCTGCATTTCGGCGCGGCTGCGTATGCGCTGTTCGATTATATGGTGTCTTACAAAGCGCATCTCGCGGTTCATGTGCCGTTTGTCGGAGCCGCCGCGGCCGGTCATCTTTGATAGATTGAGATCCTCAAGGACGATCATACCGGGGCTGTGGTCATCGCATATGTGCTTGGCTGCGATGCATTCTGCATATGTTCGGCGGTTTGAAACCCTCTGTAGCCTCTTGCGGATCTTGGCATGTAGTCGACGAAACCTGTTCGAGTGGCGGTTCATTTTCGAGAGTCGGCGCTGCTGTGTTTGGTGCCATGCGCGGTTTGATTTGAACGGCATTGCGGTATCATAACAGTCCTTGGATGTGACCACACCTGCCTGATTT
>JAGWAX010000086.1 GCA_021296175.1 Nitrosopumilaceae archaeon
CGCCACCGGATACATGACACCCGCCGAATTTGCCACACAATGGGAGCTGAGGAATAAATGAGGCCCACCGTATGGACAGTCGTGGCAAAAACGGTTACATTTTGTGGGGTCCACTCCAGTACCGTTCTAAGATACCCGTATACGGCCTTGCACATGTTATCAAACGTCTCATAATATTCTGAATTCAACAGATCGTTTTCCCCCCTGCGCTAGCATTGCTCCGAGGTGTTGAGGTATGGCGAGGCCTTGGGCAGGTAGATGAGCTCGACGTTCTTGTTTTTGTCGAATGTCTTCCTTGCCAGCTTTGAGCGGTGCGTCGACGCCCTGTCCAGTATCAGCGCCACCCTTTTGAAGCGGCGGAGAAGGGCCCTGACGTACGGTATGAACGTCCTGTTGCTAAAGCCTCGGATGGTCGTCCTGAAGAGCTGCCTTCCGTCGTCCGTGGCTGCGCTGAATACGGTCAGCCTCCTGCGTCCCCTCGCATGCAGAATCCTCACCGGGACCCCTATCGGGGACCAGTACTTGCGCCCCGCAGAGTCATTGTGTATGAAGAACGACTGTCCATCGCCGCAATGGCGAATCCGGCTTTTTTCAGGCGTGCAATGCTCATCTTTGTCCGGTAGCGCCAAGGGTTTGCCGTCCCGCTGCCTGCGTGGCTGACGTGCACCATGGCGGCTGTCTTGACGGAGAGTCCGGCCTTGTACATCGGCTTCCCGACATACGTTATGTGGTGCAGGATCCCCGCCTTCTGTCATATTTCTTGCCGGAGCCCTGCAGGGTGATCTTTGCCTGTCCCGCCTCCGACAGTATATTATCCATCGTCGCACCGTCGATCTTTGGAGGCCTTCCGCTTCTGGGAAGATCCTGGAGGGCGTCTATTCCGCCCTCCTCAAACCGCCTTCCCCACGTCAGGACCCAGTTTGGACACTGCATGAGCGAGTCGGCCACGTGCTGCGCGCTCTCTTGGTTGTAATACACCATGTTCACCGCGGCTATCCTCTTGATCACCCTTGAGTCCTTTTCTTTTCGATATGCGCGTTTGAACTCTTCTCGGGATATTTCAACCATGCGGTGTGTCAAATAGTATGATCAATAAAGGTTCTGCCTAGAGCAAATTCCTGCTCATGGACTTTTGCCCTTGACTATACTACAACCGAATACAGTGTGACGAAGCACGGCAGCCTGAAGACGTCACTGCTCGGGGGAGAGGCCCTTGTCCTTGAGATCATGGGTCCGGGCACGGTCTACATTCAGACTAAGAACGTGATGGAGTTTGCAAGGGCGCTGATTCCGTTTCTTCCAAAGCGCGGCTTGGGCAACTGATTCGAGCCTGCAGGCCGCCGACTACGGACATGATCATAAGCTCGGGGCGACGCTGGAGGGTGCCACCGCCCACCTGTTCACCTTCCTGAGGTATCCGGGCATGCCGGCGCCTGCTACCTGTGCCTCTTTCCGTGAAACATGAGGTGCGAGACGATCATGGTGGCAGCAGCAAGAGTAGCGCCGGCAAAGTTGCGCACCACTATCACCTCGCTTGGCAGCGCCGCTATGATCGGCGCGCCAAGCGCGACGTGGGCGTTGTCGACAAGCCAGAATGCGACTGCCGCCGCGGACAGCACGCCGGCAATCAGGTATCCCAGCCGCGTTCCCGCGGCGACCATGGCCGCCGCGGCCACAATGGCGGCAAGCCACAGTGCCAAGCCTGACAGCCACAGGGGATGGTACGCGTCGGCCCTGCCGTCCAGCCAGTAGTAGGACGTTCCGATCGCCCCAAGCAGAACCAGCATGGCCAGAACCGCGGCACGGCCCGCCCCCTGGCCGCCGTTTCCGGCCACCACTGCCCCCCTTTCTTGCTGCTCCCCTGCGGCAGCAAGCCTCCGGGTCTCCCCGATGGCAATGTCGATGGACTCGCGCACGGGCTTGGGCTGGATCTTGATTATGTCAGACATCGCACCGTCCGTAACCACCGTATCGTGCACGAGGCTGTCTATGAGGGGCCTGGCAAGCGACGCCCGGACGGGGGTCACCAAGTCCACCCAGTACGACGAGAGCCGCGTCGTCAGGAAGGGTATCTGCAGTATGAACAGCCTCCTGCCAAGGCGCCCAGCATACATCCTCATGAGGTCCTCGTAGGTGACCCTGTCGGGGCCTCCGATCTCAAGAACCTTTCCGGCAGTGGCGTCGGCCGTCAGGCACCTTGCCAGGTACTCTATTACGTCTCCCACTGCAATGGGCTGGGCCATGGACTTTACCCACGAGGGACACACCATCACGTTCAGCCGCTTCACAAGGTACTGCAGCATCTCGTACGAGCTTCCGCGGGCGCCGATTATCAGAGAAGCCCTGAGCTCCGTCACCGGGATGCCGCCCGAGGCCAGCGCCTCCCCGACCTCCTTTCTGCTCCTCATGTGGGGCGATAAGTTGCGGCCCGCGTCGTGCAGCCCGCCAAGATAGATGATCCTCTTCACGCCCGCCCGCGTTGCGGCCTCAAGAAAGTTTCTGGCCTGGAGCATCTCCCGCTCTGCAAACTTCTGCCATGTGTCGCTTCCGCCCTCCATGGAATGTATCAGATAGTACGCGACATCCACGCCGCGCATGGCCCTCCTGAGCCCCTCGGGATCAAACGCGTCGGCCTGGACATATCGCACGCCCTTGGAGGGGCCGGCTCCCTGCCCGTCCATCCGCCTCCGGCTCATTCCGACTACGTCAAACCCGTCAGAGACCAGCCGCGGGATCAGCCTCGAGCCGATGAATCCAGTCGCGCCGGTAACCAGAACCGTGGGAGACGCGGCGCGGCGCGAGTCCGCGTTATGCTGCGGCAACTGCCGCGCGCCCTGCCCTTCCACAGCGTCCTGTCCCGCGGCGCGCGCAGCACCGGGTGACACGTCTGGCGCATCCTTCATCTTATGCACGGCTCGCGGAATCTCCGTATTTAAGTAACATGCCGACTTTTTGAAGTTCTTTATATACTCAGGCAAGAAAGTATAAAGATCACATACACCAGGACACAGACGTGGTTCCACTAGACAAGATCCCGGGCGTGGATTGGGACAATCCAGACGTCGACAAGATTTTCAAGTTTTTTAGTGTAGAATTTGAGAAGATAAATTCCAGATATGACAAAGTGGTGCAGGAGAACGCGGAGGTTAGAAGCGAGAACGCGGAATTAAGAGCGCAGGTCGAAGAGTTGACGAAACTTGTCGAGCAGCTAAAAAAGACCGGGAACGGCCGCAGGGCCCGAAGCTACAACGTGAGGAAGTTCAAGGACTCCCAGGCCCGAAAAAACGTCCCGGAAGCCCCCCGCGTACGCGCAGGAGCCGCAAAAGTTTGAAACGGTTCTTGAGGAGGCCGACCACAGGTTCTGCCCCGTGTGCGGGGATCCGCTTGGCGAGTCATCCAGTTATTATGACAGGATCTGCGGCGAGGACGTCAGGGACGGCAGGTGGTGCAGCGTCCGGCTGAGGCGGTTCGGGCGGTACTGCAAAAGATGCGGCCGCGTGCAGTATGCGGAATCCCCGAACTTTCTTCCACACATGCGGCTCGGCATCAACGCGCTGACAATGATCTACACCATGCGGCACCTGACGGTCTCGTACGGCAAGATCGAAAAGCTGTTCTCGAT
Organism: Nitrosopumilaceae archaeon; assembly: GCA_021296175.1. Lineage (GTDB taxonomy): Archaea > Thermoproteota > Nitrososphaeria > Nitrososphaerales > Nitrosopumilaceae > Nitrosopumilus. The sequence goes on from JAGWAX010000086.1 coordinate 3,623, forward strand.
GATTTACCGCAGGAACCTGCCCGTCTCCAGGCTGGAGGATGCCGACGCGCTCGTATCGGCGCAGCTGGAGCCCGTGTACGACGGCCTGGTGGCCGGCCTCAGGGACGCGGAAATCCTCGGGGGCGACGAGACGGGCCGGTACAAGAACGGCGGCTGGGCCGGGCGTGGGTGTTTCAGACCCTCGACACGGCGGTGTTCCACATATCACACTCCCGCAGCAAGGCGGTGTCAGAGGCGATCCTGGGCGATTTTGAGGGCGTAATAGTGGGCGACTCGCACCCCGCATGGAACGCGGTGGGCCGCGCGCTGCAAAAATGCCTGCTGCACTACTTCCGCGACCTGTACCGCACACTCGACTGCAACAACGCGGCGGAGTTCGTCGCGCTCTTCGACGAGCTGCGCTCCATACTAAAGTCCGCGATGGGCCTGCGCGGCAGGTATGAGCGCGCCGCGGACATCCCCCGGGGAAGCATAACGCGTCTGCAGAACCGCATAGACGCCCTCGCGTCCGGGACGTACAAGGACGGCGACTGCAAAAGATACGCAAAGCGCCTGAGGCGGGAGGGCGGCGCCCTGCTGACGTTTCTAAGGTACGACGGCGTCCCGTACCACAACGACGCGAGCGAGCAGGCCGTGCGCATGTTTGCCATAATGAGAAAGATATTCTACGGCAGCAGGTCCGAAAAGGGGCTGAAGACGACGGAGATACGCGAGACCATATTTGCCACGTGCGAGAGGCGCGGGACAAACCCCTGCGAGTTCACAATAAGATATTTGCGCGGCGAGGCAACGGAAATCCCCGGCGCGGCCCCCAAGATTGCGGCCGCGTGCGCCGCATGACGGCGCAAGACACGCGTCCAGGCAGGCAAAAGCCGCGCAGCCCACGCCAGAAGCACGCCACGCCACATGGAATTTCTACCAAACTCCACACGATTCTCACGAACAAACCACGCGCGCCGCCGGATATCCTGACTTTAGAAACCCGATCAAATATTTTTCATATATACACACGCCTAAACCCCGCGGCGTCGCACGCCGCATACCAGAACAATCCGCCATACATTCATCCAGTGCATTACAGGCAGCACAAGTCCCTGATGTGCCCATTTTATGCCCAAAACCACTTCAGAAAGTCGGCATGTTACCAAGCTGCACATACTGATGGCGCCACACGGGATGATAGTCACGTGCGAGGTGACCGCTGGCCGCGCGCACGACTCGCCAGTATTCAGGGAGATGTACGAGTCGGTGCCCCCGGGTGACGGCCACGTCATTTTGGACGCGGCGTACCTTGCAAGGGCAA
>JAGWAX010000087.1 GCA_021296175.1 Nitrosopumilaceae archaeon
ATGTTATGCCAAACTGGCACGGATGGGGCGCGTATTTTTTGCGCAGCTGGTCCCCCAAAATCACCTAAACACGTTCAAAAGAAGAGGTCAAGAGAGTCGCCGAACCGGCCGTTCAGTTCCCGCAGGCGCGCCGCGTCCACCAAAAGGGAGTCCTCGTCAAGCCAGGGCGGCGCCACGTACATGTTTCGGTTCATCTCGATTTGTATCCACGGTACCGGGTTGTTGCCGTACGCCTGAGTTATGTAACCGCCGTGAAACGGATCATTGATGTGTATATCCTTCCGGTCGATGGAAAACGACTCGGATATGCAGTCTGCAAGAATGCCGATCATCTCACCTGATGATGTCCTGCCGTCCCAATTTGAGACGCAAAATGCCGGCCTCTTGTGCCGGGCCCCGTCAGGCGACACGACGGGGGCAAGCGAGGCCATCGAGTGGCAGTCAAGGCAGAGCTGCACGTCCATCTCCCGGATGCTTCTTTGGATGTCCCTGTGATACGGCATGTAGTACCTTTTGATGAGAAGCGATCTGGTAGACTCGTCAGGCTCGGAGCCAGGATTGTATATCGGCATCCCGTGGCACGTGGCGCTCTTAACTAGACCGTCCGGCTTGTGCGGCGGCATGTCCTGCAAGGAGCGATTCATGTCAACAAACGCACGTGCGACATCAGTCTTGACTACATGCCGCACCTTCTTCCCCAAATCGTATATCTGGATTACAAACGGGTCGGAGTCGTCAAAGAGATCCCGGTCAGTTATGCACACGCTGCCGCGCAGTTCCTCTGGCTGTCGCGTTCCTCCGTGGGGTATTGACAGCAACACAGGCAGTACTGTCAATCCGGGCCCTCCGCAGTTCCGTCGCGCCTGATCTCTGCGACCCCCTGAAACCCTTCCCCGGTATTCCTTTTTAGTACAGCGTGTATTGCCCCCAGAAAGAACGAGTACCTCTCCCGGATATCTATCTTGTAGCCGGTCTTTTTCAGGTGCCTGACGATTTCATGCGCGTGCTCGTCCTGCTCTATGCTGATCTTTCCGTCAAGGGAGCAGTGGATCCTAGGCTTTGACATGGCCACGTCAATCGAGTCGTCGCCGTCGATCACCCTAGATATGAAATGGCTGACGACTGAGAAGATCCTCGAGCTGCCTGGACTTCCCAAGACCATCCACGGCTCGTGGTTGTAAAATATGATCGCAGGCGATACTGACGTCCACGGAATGGAGTTTGGCCTGAGGTAGAACGGATGGTTCGGGTTCTCAAATTCAAAGGCAGACATGTAGTTGTTGTACAGGAAGCCAAGGCCGTCGGCTGCAGCCTTTGAGCCGTACACCAGCTCGATTGACTGGGTGATCCCCACGGCGTTTCCCTCCCCGTCCATCACGGAAAGGTGGGTCGTGTCCTCTATGTCCGGCGAATCCCTCAGGGGCAGCTCCGGATCGATGGAGTCCCGGATCGACTTGGAAAGCGATCGGGCAAATTTTCTGCTCAGGTGGGTCTTTGGATCCACATGGTGGTATGTCACGGGGTTGAATTTTCTCTGCGTCCTGTAAAGCAGCGCTTTTCGGAACGTCTCGGCGACAAAGTGGTACGACTGCGGATCCCTGCCGCGCAAAAATGGCTGTTTCAGGTTTGCAAGCATCATGAGCACCAGCAGCATTGTATCGCCTGCAGACGGGGGCGGCATGGTGTACACCCGGATCCCGCGGTACCTTCTGCTGAGCGGCTTGCGCTCGACGGGTTCGGGAATCAACGCAAGATCCTCCCGGCGCAAGAACCCCCGGTTGAGTCTCATGTCCTTGTCTATTAACCGCGCTACCATCCCGTGGTAGAATGAGCGGTAGCCGTTTTGTGATATGTATCTGAGCGTTTCGGCAAGATCATCCTGGACAAACAAGTCCCCGACATCGTACGGGACGGTGCCGCCCTTGAGAATATACCTTGCGCCGGATCTTGATCTCACCCTGAAGAATTTTTCAAGACTGTCTGCTTGCAGTTTGTGCTGCAGCGGGGTTATCCTGTACCCACGCTTGGCGATGCCGATTGCAGGCTCCACCACGTCTGCCCATTCCAGCCGGCCGTACTTTTCGCTGAGGTAGCCCAACGTCGCGACAGTACTGGGGACGGTGGTCGCCTTGTATCCTATGAATCTGCGGGAGTGTTTTTCAAAGAACGTTCTGTGCGCAAGTGACGGGGCCCTGCTGGAACCGTCGATTGCCACCGTCTTGCCGGCCACGCACACTATGGCAAGGGACTGGCCGCCGATCCCGGATGCCTGGGGCTCGCACACGCCCAACGCGAGTGCCGCAGCGCACGCCGCGTCTACCGCGTTTCCCCCCTTTTCAAGCATCTTCACTCCCGCGCGGGTGGCATCGGGAAAGGCAGAAGAGACCATGCCGCCCCCGGCAGAGGAGCATTTTTTGTCAGTCGAATTCTGGAAGGATTCTTCTATTCTCCTTATGTCCATCTCAGATTCCCTTCCCGCAGTGGGTGCCTGCGCCGCCCCCAGTACAGGCATCCAACCGGAACAATCGTGCGCAGGCCGCAGGGATCGGCTCGTGAAATCGCGAAAGGCCGACCGGCGTGGCAAGAGGCACCATCATCTTGGAGAGCATCGCCCAACACAACTGTGGATTACAGATGCCAATAGCGCCGCCCTCTCGACTATGCTGTCGTGGACTATGTACTCGTGCGGGGTGCGGTACATGTGTCCTATCGGACCAAAACCATCTAGGGACGGAAGTTCCATGGGAACGTTGCTTATGTCCGATGACATTGTCTGCTCGTGCCGCTTTATCTTGATCTCGTGCTTGCGCGCAAGATCCTCGACCATGTCATAGAAGGCCGCATCCGACTCTTCTTCGACTACAGGGGGTCTGTTCTGAATTTGTTGTACTGTGACGGCCAGTTTTGGCGTCCCGGTCTCATGTTTTCTCATGACAGCCCGTATCTTGGTATCAAGCAGTTCCCCCAGATTGGGTGTCTTGTAGCTGCATATCAGCGACAGGGTGGCATAATTCGGGGTGTGTCCGTGTGTTCCCTGGGCCACCACCGAGGTGGTTCTTATCATGTAGTCCTTTTCGTCCTTTGACATCTTCTCGACTGCAGAAATCTTCTTTGCCAGCACGGGAATGATTCCGTGTATGTCAGATGATGTGTCGGATGCCGTAAAGCGGATCTGGTAGTCGTGCCGCCCGTGGCATGTCGTGATTATTCCCCCGTCCCGGCTGGCGGATTTGAGGCCCACGATATACCTTGACATCTTTGAGTAGTGCTTTACCATGTTCTTGCTGAATTTCCCCCCCAAGCTGTCATCAGTGGTGAGAAATATGCCGCACTTTATCTTGCGCAGCTTTTTTGCAAAGCGTAGCGCATGCAACGATCCCAGCATTACTGCCAGCCCGCCCTTGCTCTCGGCCACCCCGGAACCCAGTATCTTGTAATCTTCTTCGTAATAGTTTACCAGCTCGTTTGGGCCGTAGTGGGTGTCAAGGTGTGATACTATCAGGATGTCGTTTTTGGGTCCATCGTGGTTTTTGAAATAACGAAAATCCCCCACATCAAACTGCTTGTGGACGTGTTCCTTGAATCCCAAATGTTTGAGCCTGCGGGATATGATGTCTCCTATCTTGTTTACGTTGTCTATGTTATACACGTGGGTGTTGATGTTTACAAGATCTTTCAAGGTCTCCTTTATGCTGTGCAAGTGTCCCCTCAGGTATGTCCTTGCAACAACCCGCACGGGCTGGGTCATGTCCGGCTTGCCTTCCACGTGGTGTGACGCGCCAAAATAACGCATTACGGCGACGTCTAGAATCTTGTTGATCAGCGAGTCGTACGTGTATCCGGTAGTTTTTGCAGCATGGTAGAGTGATCCTCCAAGTCCCAAGGTGGCCATGGAGTTTAATTCAAGGATGTAGAGGTTCTCGTCCTTGTCCATCCTCAAATCCACCCTGCTGTAGTCGTTTAGTCCAAGGGATTGGAAGGCCCTTATGCACAGGCGCTTCATCTCTTGCGTCTTTTCTTCTGAGAGGCTAGCCGGACACGTCTTGTCAGTTCCCCCCTTCTTCATTTTGTCTGAGACTGTCTGTATCTGATTTGGATCGCCTAGGTTGATCTCGACTATTGGGAGTACTTCTATGTTGGGGTTGTTCCCCACCACTCCAACTGCAAACTCCCGGCCCGGGATGAACTGCTCCACCAGTATTTCCTGCTGGAATTTTTCAATCTGCTTGCGCACAGCATTCCTGAGTGAATCGCAGTTGTCCACCACCTCCATGCCCATGGATGTGGATTCAAGTTAGGGCTTGACAATAACTGGAAATACCAGATCGTCAAACGTATCCTCGGGTGTCTTGAATTCCCAGAATCCAGGCGTGGGAATTTCTTTCCTCTGCAGTATGATCTTGGTCATGACCTTGTGTTGGACGATTGCATGCCCCGCAGGCCCCGAGCCTATGTACGGAATGCCAAGCATCTCCATCATTGCCGGAACGTGGGTGTACCTGTTCTGTCCCTGAATCCCATAGGCCATGTTAAAGACCATTCCGGGAGAATCGCCTGCGACCACTTTTGGCATGAACTCACGCAGCTCGTCTGTGAGGTGTATGTCGCCTTCGATTACCTTGACTGTATGTCCCCCCCGTTCAAGTGCGCGCGCGACGCGCTCCACGGCTTTTGCGCTGTAATGCTCCTTGGTGGCAACACCAAAGACATTGATTACATCGTTGGGGTCTATCTTTTTTTCATTATAGATTAATGCAACCTTCATTTGAACCTCTTCTCATACTTTTTCTGTAACCTAGTTTAAAATGTATCGTTTGAGACGTGCGTATGGACTGTAACAAGTCAGGTCCACCCCTCTGATCTTTATCCAAATCCGTATGCGCATGTCAGAGTACGGTACCGGCATGGCTTTG
>JAGWAX010000088.1 GCA_021296175.1 Nitrosopumilaceae archaeon
AGCATGCATGCCTCCCTTTTTGTACGGTTCGCGGATCTGGCGCAAAGGCGTGCGGCAGAGGCGGCGTACGGCCGTTGCTGCCGCTGCTGTTGTTGTTGCTGCTGCGGAAATACGCGCGCCAAAACACGAGACGCGCGCCTGCCATTTTCTGGATTGCGCGCAGGCCGTGACCGGGGCTTGGAGTCTTGGAGTCGCATGCGCACTAACGCCGGAGTCCTTTCATCAGTCTGTCCGGCCGCGAGTCGCACTGGTGTGAGCCCTGCGCGTAGCGCGCAGCATACCCGCACATGTGCGCGTGAATGATTGGGAAACTTTATTAGATGTGACGCAGGTTATTTATGTGGTTTGAATATGATGATACTAGTGACGATGTGCGCGCGTGCCAAGACACCGGGGGCGCACGCCGCGGACGCCATGTCAGAGCCGGCGCCGGGCGCTGCACCGCGTGCCGCCGGATTCCGGCCCTGGATGTGATTGCAGCACGATGGCAAGCGATCTTGTAAGCGAAGCGCGGCACATGTCGGGCGCAAAGGCGCTGATGGTAGCAATGGAGAAGGAGGGCGTCCGGCAGGTATTTGGGCTGCCCGGCGGCGCCAACCTGCCCATGTACGACGAGTTTGCAAGGTGCGACATACGGCACATACTGGTGAGGCACGAGCAGTCCGCGGCCCATATGGCCGACGGCTTTGGGCGCGTCAGCCGCAAGCCGGGCGTGTGCTTTGCAACGTCGGGCCCGGGAGCCACGAACATACTGACGGGCATTGCGACTGCGCAGGCCGACTCTGCGCCCATGGTGGCGGTGACTGGACAGGTGCCCGTGCACATGATAGGGCGCGACGCGTTCCAGGAGAGCGACATAATCGGCATGGCAAACCCGGTCGTAAAGTACGCGTTTCAGCCTCGTACGGCATCGGAGATCCCCGAGTCGGTCAGAAAGGGCTTCTTCATAGCCGAGACCGGCAGGCCGGGCCCCGTGCTGATTGACATCCCAAAGGACGTGCAGCAGAACGAGGATGACATGGTGTTTCCAAACGAGTTCCAGATAAAGGGATACCACCCGTGGACCGACCCGGACGTTGCAAACGTGGAGCGCGCCATTGCCATTCTGCTCAACACAGAGAGGCCCGTGATACTTGCGGGCGGCGGCACCATAATCTCGTCGGCTTTTGCAGAGCTTCAGGCGCTGGCCGAGCTCTTGATGATCCCAGTCGTCACCACGTTCAAGGGAAAGGGGGCGTTTCCAGAGAACCACCCGCTGTCGCTGGGTCCCATAGGGATGCACGGGCACGCGGAGGCAAACCGCATCATAGACCAGTCCGACTGCGTGCTTGCGATCGGCACGAGGTTCTCTGACAGGTCGGTCGGGACGTTTAAGGACTTTGAGCGCCAGCGCAAGATAATCCACATGGACGTGGATCCCGCGGAGATTGGAAAGAACCAGACTACGAGCGTGGCCGTGGTGGGCGACGTCAGGGCCTCCCTGCGCATCATGCTGAAGCTCTTGGAGAACAAGCCGCGCCTCGTAGAGGAGACCGCATGGCTCAAAAATGCCAAGGAGACAAAGTCGTACTGGAAGGAAAACCTCAAGATGCACCCCGGCGAGATGGGAGCGGCCAAGATACTCCGAAAGCTCCGCGAACTGCTTCCAGCCGACTCCATAGTGACCACGGAGGTCGGGCAGCACCAAATGTGGGCTTCCCTGTTCTTTGATGTGATACACCCGGGCACCTTTTTCAGCTCGACTGGGCTCGGTACTATGGGGTGGGGGTTCCCCGCCGCGATCGGGGCAAAGGTCGCCAGGCCCGATGTCCACGTCGTGGATATTGCGGGGGACGGCAGCTTTAACATGACTGAGAACTCGCTTGCGACTGCGGTGCTCGAAGACATTCCGGTTATAGTGTTCCTGATAAACAACTACTCGCTTGGGATGGTGGCCCAGTGGCAGCGCACGTTCTATGAGCGCCGCATGATTGGCGTGGATCAGGGCCAGTGTCCGGACTATGTCAAGCTTGCCGAATCGTACGGGGCCCAGGGCATCAGGGCCCAGTCTCTGGACGAACTGGGTTCTGCCATCAAGGCCGCCCTTGCAAGCGACGTTGCGACTGTGATCGACATACCTATCGACCCAGAGGAGGACGTGCTTCCCTTTGTGGCTCCGGGCACGCCGCTCAAGGACATGATACTCCCCTCGTGATTTGTATGATGGTGATGATGATGGTGGTGGTGATAATGATGATGGCGACTAACATGGCCGCGGGAAAGACTGCGGTTACTATCGCAGCAACAACAGCAGTAACAACAACGATAACGGCATCCGCCGGACTGCTTGATACGGGGATAACGGTGGCGTCATAATGTGGGCAATCCTGTCCCTAGTGGTGGAGAACAAGCCGGGCATCCTGTTCAAGGTGACCCACATGTTCCGCTCGCGCAACTTTAACATAGACAGCATCTCTGTTGGCGCGATGACCAATCCCGACTACTCGAAAATGACCATCACCACGTACGGGGATGGCAAGCAGATAGATCAGATAGTAAAGCAGCTTGACAAGATGATAGACATCATACGCGTGGACCGGCTTGATGAGAACATGACCGTGTTCAGGGAGCTGTGCATATTCCGCATAAAGGTGGGCAATGCAAGCGACAGCATGGAGATAAACAAGATGGCCGGCGCGTACGGGGGCAAGGTGCACGACGTAAAGCGCGACTCGATAATGGTGGAGCTGACGGCGACTCCTGACCAGATAAAGGCCTTTGAGGAGCTGGCCGCGCCGTTTGGAATCGTGGATGTGGCCAGGACCGGGGTGGCGGCGCTGCAGAGGAGCAGGGTGTGACATGGGACACGAGAACCGAACCCCCGCGGACGGCGGCGGAGGTGGCGATAACGGCAGCGGCGATAACGGCAGCGGCGATAACGGCAGCGGCGATAACGGCAGCGGCGGCACGGGCTCAAGAAGGATCCGCATTTTTGATACCACCCTGCGTGACGGGGAGCAGACGCCGGGCATATCGATGTCGCCGGAGCAAAAACTGGAGATCGCGCGCAGACTTGACCGGCTCGGTGTGGACGCAATCGAGGCCGGCTTCCCGGTCATATCAAAGGGGGAGTACAAGGCAGTAAGCATGATTGCATCTGATGGACTCTCCTGCGAAATCGCAGGCCTTGCGCGCGCAAACCGCAGGGACATAGATTCTGCCGCGGACGCCGGCCTCCGGTATGTCCACACGTTTATTGCAACGTCCGACCTGCACCTGCAGTACAAGCTGAAGATGTCCCGACAGGAGGCGCTGCGGAGGGCAGTTGATGCAGTAGAGTATGCAAAATCCCGGGGCATGCAGGTGGAGTTCTCGGCCGAGGACGCCACGCGCACAGACCGCAAGTTTCTCGGCGAAGTGTTCTCGGCAGTGGCGTCTGCAGGGGCCGACCGGATTGACATTCCCGATACGGTCGGTTATGCGACGCCCGAGTATGTGGCGGCAATAACGGCCGACGCGATATCGGCCTCGGGGGGGCTTCCCATCAGCGTGCACTGCCACAATGACTTTGGGCTTGCAGTCGCCAACGCTCTTGCCGGCATCGGCGCGGGGGCCTCGTGCGCTCATGTTACGATAAACGGCATCGGCGAGAGGGCCGGCAACGCCTCGCTTGAGGAGCTGGCAATGGCCCTCAAGTGCCTCTCACACGGGACTGGTGATAGCAGCGGCAATGGCGTGCCTGACAAGGCCACATACGAGACCGGAATCATATCAGAGCAGCTCTACGACATGTCGAGGTACATCTCAAGCGTGGTGGGGATACAGGTGCAGCCAAACAAGGCGATCGTGGGGGAGAACGCATTCGGTCACGAGTCCGGGATACACACGCACGGCGTACTCAACAACCCGCTTACGTACGAGCCGATAAGCCCGGAGCTTGTGGGGCGCCGGCGCTGGCTTCACGTGGGCAAGCACGCTGGCATACACGGAATGAACGCGATGCTGCAAGAATACGGAATAGAGCCGGACGAGGAGCAGTCAAAGCAGATACTAGAGAGGGTAAAGGAGCTCGGCGACCGGGGCGAATACGTGACTGACGTTGAGCTTTTGTCCTTTGCAAGCGAGGTGCTCGGCGATCGCGGCATAAAGCAGCTCGTACACCTGACGGGTTTTTCAGTGTCTACTGGAATCGGCACCATGCCCTATGCGTTTGTAAAGCTTGACATCGACGGCAAGGAGTTCTACGGGACTGACTATGGAGTGGGCCCTGTCGATGCCGCGCTCAACGCAATTGAGCGCATAACAGACCGGACGTCGGAGCTGCACATCAAGGATTACGGGCTCGCGTCAATATCCGGCGGCTCTTCTGCGCTCTGCGAGGTTACCATATCCGTGGAGGACGCCGGCGGCAACTCCGTCTCTGCAAAGTCGGTGGGGGAGGATATAGTCACTACGAGCGTAAAGGCCGTAATCGAGGGCATCAACCGCATTATGTTAAAGAACATGATGCAGGAAAAAACCAAGCAGAACTGACGTCAGCCGTGCCGTCGCAGACTTCCGATATGCGCTACCTGCCGACCTTCCGGTGATCCCTTCCGGCCCCTGCCCACGGAGCTCTTGTGGGCTTGCCTGCCGTGCCTGTCCCGTGCGCGATGCGGCGTGGGATCTGTATGTATTCAGATCACCTGATGTAAAGTCTGAAAATGCAGCCTGACAGGCATGAATCTTCAGGGGGCTGGGACCTCCGTGGGGATCTGATCGGCGCTGTCCAATCCGGAGTTTTTCGCCCCAAATTTGTGTTCATCTTGACGGGTTTTGAGGCGGGGCGGCGGTACGAA
>JAGWAX010000089.1 GCA_021296175.1 Nitrosopumilaceae archaeon
AGATCGGCGGCCCCTGCACGCGCCGCCCGTTTTTGGGTCAAATGGCAGAATGCGGCGGGCAGATCGGCAGAAAGGCGGGAAATAGTTAAATCAAAAAGGCGCAAAGTCCATCTGATGAGCAGGGTCGGCTGGATCTTTGAGTGGAGGACGTACCTTGCGACCGCACTGGCCGTGATCTCGTTCTCGAACTTTATGGCGGTGCTGTTTGGGCAGACCATACCCGGCGTGGTCGTCGACTTTTTCAGGGTGGCAGGCGAGTACGTAGTGCTCGGCGCCGTCTTCGTGTTCGCCATGGCCTGGCTCCTAAAGGCAAAGCCCCACAGCCGTCCAAAGGCGTACCGCATGGTGGTCTTTGACGTGTACGGCAAGCAGATAGTCGTCGACGGTATACGCACCGAGTTCAAGACGCACGACGTGGCATGGAGCTACATGAAGCAGTACAAGGCGGCGTACCCGCTGCACAACTTTGCGCTCGTCTCCGACATGATGGCGTCAGGGCACGACAAGCCCACCATACTCAGGTACATCTGAACTGTTTTTATTCGGCCCCGCCGCAAAAAGGCAGTGGAGTTTTCCGTTCTTGCAGACGCGTTTGAGAAGATGGAGTCCACCACCAAACGCAACGAGCTTACGCAGATACTGATAGCTCTGTTCGAGCAGACGCCGCGGGACGTGGTGGCAAGGGCCGTGTACCTCCTGCAGGGAAAGATCAGGCCGGACTTTGAGGGCATCGAGCTCGGGGTGGCAGAGAAGCTTGCCATAAAGGCCCTCTCGAAATCCTCCGGCATCCCCACGAAAAGGATAGAGGAGCAGTATCGCAAGGACGGCGACCTGGGCCGCGCGTCAATCGACATAATGGGGCAGAAGACGCAGACCACGTTCTTCGTGCAGGACATTACGGTAGAGAGGGTGTACGAGACCCTCTTCAAGATTGCAGGGCTCGAGGGGGCGCGTTCGCAGGGCATGAAGTCGAGGTACATATCAAGCCTGCTGAACGACGCGCGCCCGGCAGAGGCCGGATACATACTAAAGATACTGCTCGGGACGCTGCGGTTTGGAATAGCAGAGAACACTATAATGGATGCGCTGGCCGCAGCGTTCACGGGGGACAAGGCAAACCGCGGCGCGGTCGAGCGCGCATACAACGTGTCAAGCGACCTCGGGGCCGTCGCCGAAGCCATCGCCGCGGACGGACTAGACGGGGCAGGTCGGTTCAAGGCCGAGCCGTTCCGCCCCATACGGCCCATGCTCGCCGAGCGCGTCAAGAGCGAGGAGGACGCCATATCGAAGATGGGCGCCGGACTCGCCGCCGAATACAAGCTTGACGGCGAGCGGGTGCAGGTGCACATGTCAGGCAAGAGGGTCGAGATATTCTCACGGAGGCTCGAGAAGATCACCGCCCACTATCCAGACATCGCAGAGAGGCTGCCACAGGATGTGTCCGCAGGCGAGGCCATACTGGAGGCAGAGGCAGTTGCGGTAAACGAGAAGACCGGGGAGTTTCTGCCGTTTCAGGAGCTTATGCATCGCAGAAGAAAGCACAAGATCGAAAAGGCCGTGTCCGAATACCCGGTTACGGTCAATTTTTTCGACATACTGTATCTGGACGGCAAGAGCTGCTTGGAGGCTCCGTATGCACAGAGGCGCGCCATGCTGGAGGACACCGTAACGGAGGGGGAGCGCGTGAGGTGCGTTGCAATGGCCACGATAACCAGCGCGCAGGAGATGTCAGAGTTTATGGAGAATGCGATAAACGCCGGAAGCGAGGGTTTGATGTTAAAGATGCCGGACGCCGCGTACCAGGCGGGGGCGCGCGGGAGCAACTGGCTAAAGCTCAAAAAAGAGTACAGAAACGAGCTCGGTGACAGCCTCGACCTGGTGGTGGTCGGGGGGTTTTTTGGCAAGGGCAGGAGGACGGGCATATACGGCACGCTCCTGCTCGCAGCGTACGACGACCAGCTCGACGCGTTCCCCAGCATATGCAAGGTGGGCACCGGATTCACCGACGAGGAGCTTGACAGGCTCTACCAGATACTTCATCCCAAGGTTACGATAAGAAGAAACCCGCGCATAGACAGCGCGATGGAGGCCGAAGTGTGGTTTGAGCCCGAGCTTGTGATAGAGGCGGTGGCATCTGAGATAACGCTCAGTCCCGTACACAGGGCCGCGTGGGATGCGGTAAGAAAGGGCGCGGGGCTCGCGCTCAGGTTTCCAAAGTATACGGGCCGTACAAGGGACGAAAAGCTCCCAGAGAGCGCGACCACGACGCGCGAGATAGTCTCGCTGTACAGGAGTCAGAAAAAGACCCTGCACGCGGAGTGACGGGATGAGCGTGCCGTCCGACGATTCTCAATCATCAGGTCGAAATATCGTGCAGGCCGAATGATCCGCATCGTCGCGCGGCGCATGTGCAAGCAGGCCACCACCGCCGCCGCAAACGGGGCCGCAAACGGGGCCGCCCCAGAAGAGGCTGTGGCCGCAACCATACACAACTTAAATTACAGAATCGCCTTTTACTCTCTGTTATGTATAGTGGGGAGTTGGAGGTGCAGGCAAAGCGTAAGGCGATTGCCGTGCTCCAGGACGAGATTAACCGCATACTCAACGCGTCGAGAGAACTCGCCACCCTGCCGGACCTGATGATGAGGAGGGACAAGCCGGGAATCAAGTCCGCGCTAGAGCAGATATCGTCCATCGAAGAGGACGTGGAGAACCTGCGCCGGAAGATAACAAGGGAGGTCGCCGACGTCGGGGGCCTGATAATGAACAGGGAGAACCTGCTCAACACCGCGTATACGATGGACGAGATTGCAGGATACATCACAGGCATATCGTTCAAGCTTTCAAACGTAAAGCCGACCACCCTGCGAAGCGCGAAGATCGACAAGGACATCACGGATCTAATCGATTTGGTAGTCGACGAGGTGTACAAGCTCAACGAGATAATACGTAGCCTGACCACAAACACGGCAAACGCGATAGAGCTTGCGCAGGAGACCCAGACCATAGAGAGGGAGATCGACATAAAGTACAGACAGGCCACGATGAAGCTGCTAACGGAGATAACCAACACGAAGGAGATGATGCTGATGAAGGACGTGATAGAGGGAATAGAGGAGATGGCCGACAAGTGCCAGAGAGTCTCAGACTCGTTCATACTGCTTGCCCTCAGCCTCTGAATCCGCGCATGCGTTTTGCTACAGGGTGTGACGACGGTACCGATCATGCCGCGTCGGGAAACAGGAAGAGTGCAACCCATATACGCAGGCAATGCGCACGCTACGCATGGCAAAGAAGGGAAGGGCCATACCCTGCGAGCTTGTCGAGAACCGCGTGATGGTATGGGACAGGGACGACGCCAAAACGGTGTTCTCCATGGGATACTATGGCAAGCCGGTGGGCATGCCAAAGCCGAGGATAGAGGAGATAGACGTGCCGCTCGTGCTGGACCTCATAGAGAGCCTCTACCTGCTTGAAAGCAACATAATCAAGATAACGATGTCGCGGCGCCGCGTGTCGGCGCAGCAGATGGCGCAGATGTGCCGCAGCCAGTACCACGAATTTGACAAAAAGTACATCGTATACAAAAAGTTCAGGGATCTCGGGTATGTCGTCAGCTCCGGCATAAAGTTCGGGTGCGACTTTGCAGTGTATGAGAACGGGCCCGGGATTGATCACGCGCCATACATGGTGCACGTATACAGCAGGGCGGATCCCGTGACGTCCACGGGGGTGGTGCTGGCAGGCCGGCTTGCATCGACTGTCAGAAAGCAGTTCATACTGGCAATACCGAGGAGCAGCAAGAACGTGGACTTTGTGTCACTGGACTGGTGGAAGGCATGACTCCCTGACGTGCCCGGCTATGCGGTCGTAAATCTCAAACATGTCGCGGCCAATGCCAAACGCGGCCCCGTCTCTCCACCTCCCGTGTATGCGTATGTTCTCGCCGGTCTGCTCGACGAATATGGCCGCGTCCCATACCGACTGCCGCGCGATCATCCCGTTGAGCTCCGCGTCCTGATTGAGCCGCACCAGCAGTGGATGGCTTGGCCCCTCCCAGCTGACCGACTCGACCCTTTTTGCCGCAAAATGCCCGCGGGTCTCGAGCCTTGTCCTTGCAAAGACGTCGGCGCCCTTGTGCGCCCTCTCGTTATAATTCGGTATGCTCACCAGAAAGTGGGCCTGGTACCTGTCGAGTGCCCCCCATGGCGCGACGTTTGGATCCTGCATCCCCGCTCATCGCCTGCCCTTCGCCATCGCCATCATTGCGGTAATCATCACTGCCATCATTTGTCACTGCCATTAATTGCCAAGTCATCCCTTCTGTACGATGTGCACCGTGTCTATATTGCACCCCTTCAGCATAGCACATCCGCGGTTTGTCACCATACGCGGCGTGCTTGCCGCATATCTAGAGTAGTAATCGCCAGATTCTGCAGAAGTCGTGCCCACATCACAGGCCTCCGCCTCGACTCCGATTCCAGCAAGCATACCTGCAAACTTTTCGGGCCAAGTCATTGCCTCAAACGTGTCAGGCTCGTCGTCGTGCATAATGAAACTGCCGCGCTCCCACAAATAAATATTGGCAGCCAGTACGCGGTTACCGATTAGGTTCCCTTCAAGGCCTTCAGCAGCATGTCCGACACGTTGAGGTTCCTCTTCCTCCATGTCAGCATGCAGGATGATGTTTGAGAACATCCTGGCACCGGCCCTGCCGGCTATCCTGAACCGGATCTTCATGCGCTCGGACTCGTTGTTTGTCGGGTCCATCCCCGGACGGTTTACAAACGTGAACGGGAAGGGCGCGGCGTTGGCAGGCTTCGTGGCATGGCCGCACCGGCCGCATACCCCGTCGTGCGCCACGCGGGTGACGGTGTCCGCATCCAGCATGGGCCGGATGTCCGTGGCCTGCCTCATGTCCGCGATGCGGCCGGCCTCCAGCCTGCCGCCGCCGCATCCGCCGCA
>JAGWAX010000090.1 GCA_021296175.1 Nitrosopumilaceae archaeon
CCTCTTGGCAACTTTGAGATCTTTTTCTTGCCTGTATGCCTCCTTGAACTTTTCTTCAGACAGTTTGACCATGCCATGTGTCAACATGTGTGATCAATAAAGATTTCGCTTAATGCCCTATGATGCTCACGAACTTTTGCTCTTAGCTATAGAATAACTGAGATGCAAGTCCACATTCTCTGCCATGGCCCGCCCGCCAGCGTCATACCACACACCAGTGTTGCGTCGATTCCGAGCCTTCTTCCCCCACTCCAAAATCGCTCTTCCCGACTCAACTATGGACGCACTTTGGAGTTGGCTGAAATACGCGAAAACCAAAATATACGGCTTGCGGTGGATCGATAATGAGACCCGCAGCGCCGCGCTCCCCCCTCAGATACGCAGGCGGAAAGACCAGAGGGGTAGAGACGATAATGAAGTTCATCCCGGACGGAGAGACGATCTGCTCACCCTTTCTAGGTGGCGGCTCGGTCGAACTGGCGTGCGCCAACAAAGGAATGCGCGTCGATGGATACGACAATTTCAAACCGCTTGTGGAGTTTTGGCAGTGCATTCTCAAGGATCCTGCCAAGCTGGCCGACACCGTACAACACCATTACCCTCTACCAAAGGAGGAATTCTACGCGCTGCAAAAGTCACAGGGGAAAAGCAAGTCAAAGTACGAGCGGGCGGCCAGATTTTACGTGCTGAATCGCGCGTCATTTTCTGGAACCACTATGTCCGGTGGCATGTCGCCGAACCACCCAAGATTCACCAAATCCTCCATCGACAGGATCCGAAACTTCGAGGCAGACAACCTCAGTGTGAGGCAGGCGGACTTCAAAGAATCCATACCGGAATCAGAAGAACACTTTTTGTACCTAGACCCGCCGTACATGTTGGATCAGAAGCTCTACGGCAGAAACGGCGACATGCACGCCGGATTCGACCACGAGGGACTTGCAGAGATCCTAAAGGGAAGGGATAAGTGGATTCTCTCGTATAACAATTCAGAAGAAGTGCGCCACATGTACGGCGGTTATCAGTTTTACTACCCCAAGTGGAGTTACGGAATGTCTAATGACAAGGAAGCCAGGGAGCTGTTGGTGCTTAGTCACGACGTTGCGGAAAGATCAAGGGACTTGGCAGAAGCTCTGGCGCCACTCTGCCGTAACACCACAGAAAAAGGAGCGCCTACGGATAGATGATGGCCTCGCAGACTGCGTCGGGGAAGGCCTTCGAGTACGCGCTGCTGATTGCCGCGTATGAAAGGGCAAATAACGGCAGAGAGGCCAGGGTATTGAAGAAGGACGGCCCGTACGAAACTGCGAAAAGATCTTTTGAATCATGCTCAAGTGACGCACAAGAGAAGTATTCCAAAGCCGCCAATGCTGCAGTCGGACACGTTGCCGCGCTGGAACCCAGACTGGAGAATTCCGCCGGCGGCAATGACAAGATAGTTGTGTCCGTCCAGCCGGATCAGGCGGGCAAGGACGGTGACATCAGGGACGTGCTGGTGGCAAGACCCGGAAGTGGTTGGGAGATCGGATTTTCCGCAAAGAACCAGAACAGCGCGGTGAAGCATTCCCGACTGTCGGATAAGATTGACTTCGGCAAAGAATGGTTTGGTGTGGACTGCTCGCCTCAATACATGGGTGCGGCATGCAAAATTTTTGGAAATGTGAGGTACATGGTAAATGAAAGCAAGAAGGATAATGGACGCGTCTTGCTGTGGAACGAGATACAAGGAAAGGCCGACAAGTTTTACGTTCCAGTACTTGACGCTTTTGAAGACGAGATGAAGAGGTTTATGCAGAAAGGGGGAGGCATCCCCTCTCTGCTGCTGGAGTACCTACTTGGCAGGAAGGACTTTTACAAAATAATGAAGTACGACAAGAGTGTGATAATACAGGGTTACAACATGAACGGGACGCTCAACATGCCTTCAAACTCGGCAAGCGCGCAGAGCAAGATACCAAGTCTGAAAAGCCCATCTAGGATAGTCGATGTCGAGAGGGTGGGCAAAAACAGGATGGTAATCATGCTGAACCACGGGTGGCAGATATCGTTTAGGATTCATAACGCGAGTTCAAGGGCCGAACCGTCCCTGAAGTTTGATGTGAGGCTGGAGGGAATGCCACCCGATCTTTATTCACACGCAGAGCGATGGTAGATCCATGCATACGTCAGATTCTGAGTGTCGTGGCTGACAACAAATAAAGCGATCCGCGACCCGCAGTATATGTGAAACTGACCATAATCTATACAGCTCCAGCTCAAAATAGGATTCGAAAACTCTTTTCAAGGGAATGCGACAAGCGCGAGCCGTGAGCATCGAAGTATACGTGGACGGTTCTGGTGGCGACAACCCGGGATACGCGTGGGCATGTATCCAGACAGGCGAGGAATCGTTCGTGTCCTTGCCGGCCCATACCAACAACGAGGCGGAGTACCTGGCCATCATTTCGGCGCTCAGGCACTTCGGGGCAGACCACGACGAGCTGATCGTCTACTCCGACTCACGGCTGATTGTTTCACAGGTGAGCGGCGCGTACAAGACCAAAGATGAGCGCATGCGCCAGCTCAAGAGGGAAGCCTTACGTGCCAAGAAGCCAGGCCACGAAATCCGGTGGATTCCGCGTGAGCGAAATGTGGTCGGGCACAGGCTCGAAACGCACGCTTTTGAGAGGAGGCCGGCGTCAAGGATAGACGCGCACGAGACCACGAAACAAACGACGCTGTTTTAGGCCGGATGCGTATCCTGTGGTGTGGTCGCACTCTTCTGATACCGGAAAGTCTTCAAGCATGCAGCTCTTGGTCCCGGGCGCAAGGTATGCGGCGCACTCATGTCGTGCCTGCCGGCCCGAGACGGCTATGACTAAGATCAAGTTCTCGAGTATTGGTGCGGCCCGCCTGTCAAGGCACGCGCACATGCTAACTGAGCTTCGATGTTCTAAAGTATCGAATACGGCCCGTCACATGTCTGCAAACGCGGGACAGTGTTATGACGCCGGCAGGCGGCTCTTAGCCTGCCGCCGGCATTCCTTGATCATGTCGGGGTGCGGTGGCTCGCGCGGGAGGTAGACGAACCTGACGTCCCCGTTGCGCCCGAACTTCCGCCTCAGGGCCTTGGAGCGGTACTGTGGTAGGGGAAAACGATCTGTTGAATTCTGAATATTATGAGATGCTTGGTAACATGCGCAAGGCCGTATCGAGGTATCTTAACGGTACGATTCGACCTTGACGTACACAAATATCTAAACAGGAAAACTTCAGAATACGCATGAACTTTGGATCGGCACTATACATGACTTGCCGCGACTATTTTGAAATATTACCTAAAATACTGCGCTCATGCCACAGGATATACGTATCCTTTCCCGGGTTCTCACACATGTCTGCACGGCCAAGATTAACATGTATTTGCAACATCATGATGTTGGTGCAGTCACACTTTACATCATCGTCATCAAATTGACTTTGTGGATCACTAGCATTTGACGAGATATGTTCTTTGCCCAAGGATGATGACCTGCGATCTCAGATCACCAGAATCAAACACATCTTCAGTGCAAGTGTTCATTGATGAGATCTAAACCAACTAATCTTCCAAGATCTTCTTCTTTGTTTCGTACTCTTCGGCAGTTATCTCGCCGTTGACAAACTTGGTTTTCAATATGTCAAGTGGACTCTGTAGGGATTGCTGTTTCAACATCTGCGCTTCAGACTTGTTTTTCCTCACGCTACGGATCAACCCATCCAACATATTATATACTTCTTCAGCCTCGGACTTGCCTATGTCGCTGAGCGTAAAGACGTTTGCGCCGCGATTTTGTATAGATTTCCAAAAACCACTGCTAACCATTGACTGATTCAGTCCGCCGCCGCCACGGTGAAAGGTTATCGTCGCCCTTAACGGCCCCTTGCTTATCTCGATGTCTCCCACATCGTTCCACATCAACGACTGCACGTCATCTCCAAAAAATGACGGATCCCGGATTATCATTCGTTGGTTCGTGATGAAATAAGTGGAGGGCTTCATGAAATGCTTTTGCGTTATCACGTGCAAAACCTCCTCGTCCGTCCTTAGCTTGTCTTGTATCTTGTCTAACTCGTGTTTGCCTCCTCGTTTGAGCATGGATCATGATGGTATGTGTAATTAAAAAATATTACTGCACGATCAACTATAGCTAAGATCAAAAGTTCTTGAGCATGGACGTGGTCCACCTGTTAATGTACGCGTACATGTCAGGCGTGAGTCTTGACGTCCCAAAGTATTCGGATACGTACCACCTCATGTCTGCAAACGTACTGCGAACCCAACACACAGTTGACGACCTAAGCATCAACTCCTGCGCATATGCATCCAAGTATCTATATGCAACACACTACTGGATCTTGGAAATAAAGGTAGAATCAATTGGCAGTTACTACTGGGATTATTAACACCCCTTCTTTTTTTTTAAACAATGAAAGTCTTGATTGTGATGGCATCCGTGGTTGCGGCGGCAGCCATACTGTCCCTGCTAGGCTACGAGGTTTACATACACGATACCCTTACAAACCCGATCAAAAACTCAATATCCACGGATCCGACATTTGCCCATTTGGACATGATCCCGGTTGACACGCCTGCCCATCCATATTTTATGAGGGAGATGCTCCACAACGAGCATGACGACTCACTGACCATCATCTTCAACGGAACATACGTTCCAAGTTCTTCGAGTATACAAACAACTATCCGGCAAATTCCTCGTTTGCCATTGGATGCACAGAAGATGCTGACACCACATACTTGTCATTTTTCAAATACCTTGGGACTGTCGACGCGGAAGACAGAAAGCATTTCCAGTTATGGCACTATGACGCGGAGACGAAAGATCCGATGCCGTGCGTCTATCCCGATGTCCTAGTTTACTCCATCAACGTCAGGCCCCCGTAGCAGGTTACGCCGTGTTCCGATTGATTCGCCGTTCCTACTTCATATATGCCTGCTGCGGCAATGGATTTTGTCCAATTCTAGACGGAGTGATAAAAGCCGTTTATCGCGTCGTGTATCGGGGGCACGTCGGTGATGTTTTCGTCGCGTATGCGCTCCAAAATATGCATGCGACGCTCAATGTCGCCCCTGATGTCGTTTACGCCCAGCATGACTTTCATGCGCGACAGCACCGTGCTCCTCTCTATGACCTCGTCCAGGCTGTCCGGCAGCACGCGGTTCTGCTCTGGGTCGTACCAAAATAACGTGTTCAAATTCTTCTGTGAGTCGAGGTTGCCTGCTGCTGCCGCATCCGTATTGGACGCGCACGACGCGCCTGCAGAGGTCCCGTCGTCCTGCCCGGCGGCGATCTCCGTGATTGATATGAGCTTGCGCTGCCTCTTGTTGTCGTGCAGCACCTAGGACATGTGCAGCACGTAGGTCAGCAGGGCGGTCTGCGACTTTGACAGTGATATGGGCGGGGCCTCCAGCCTGGTGATGGCGTGCTCCGCATTGCTCGCGTGGAACGAGCACATGCACCCAGTACCGGAGGCGGCGGCCTGGAACAGGCGTCGGCCTCCTGGCCCAGTATCTCGCCGACCAGCACGAAATCGGGGCGGAACCTCAATGACAATTTGCACAGGTCAAAGACGCCAAAGCTGTCGCCCCCGCCGTCGGCCTTGCCCTGCGTCCCCTGCAATGACGAGTTCATCGTGGTCTGGTGGCGGCTGACGTGACGGTGCGGCAAATTGGACTCGAGCACGTCTTCTATCGTATAGCAATGCAGCTAGTGTTGGCCATCGTGAATACGGCGGTGATCATCGTGGTCTTGCCCGCCGCCGCATCGGCCGCCCCAACACGGTTCAAGCCTAAATAGTGGAACGTAAAATACAACCTGTATCAGTATGGAACCCGTAAAATTCACGGGAGTGCGCGGGGGCCGTTTTCAACATAAATGATTCGAAAGGGCAAACCTGCGTCGCGGCGCCCCGGCGGCCACTCCCTCTTCTCCCCTCCTCTTCCACCCGTCGCCACCGGTATTACTGCATCCGTGATCGGCGAGTCCTTTTATTATGCCGTTTGTGCACACATGGCATGCCGCAGACCAAGCCCGTAATCCGCGTGGAGAACGTGGTCGCGTCCGCGTCAGTAGACCAGCCGATGGACCTCAACGAGATTACGCGCACCTTTCCGGACGTCGAGTACCATCCCGACCAGTTTCCCGGGCTGGTGTTCCGGCTCCGGACCCCGAAGACCGCCACCCTGATATTCACCTCCGGCAAGATGGTGTGCACCGGCTCAAAGTCCGAGGCGTTGGCAAGAAAGGCCGTCAAGACCGTGGTGCAGAGGCTGCGCAAGGGGGGCATAAGCGTCAAAAACGAGGCCACGGTAGAGATTCAGAATATAGTGGCCTCGATAAACCTGGGCGGACGCATACACCTGGAGCAGGCCGCGCGCTCGCTGCCCCGCAGCATGTACGAGCCGGAGCAGTTCCCGGGGCTGATCCACCGCACGCTAGACCCGAAGACCGTCATACTGCTGTTCTCCTCCGGCAAGCTGGTCTGCACGGGCGCAAAAAAAGAGGCCGACGTCGACCGTTCGGTCAACAACCTCCACTCCATGCTGGAGGAGTATGAGCTGATGGCGTACGAGTAGGATCCGCGCCGCCGCCGCTACTTGACCGGCGCCCCGGCAGGGGCCTCGCCGGACGGCGTCAGCCAGACCGGCCTGTCATCCACGTCTGCGGCAAGAAGCATGGCATTTGACTCGATGCCTGCCACCCTCTTTGGCTCCAGGTTGGCTATTACGATGACGGTCCTCCCGATCATGTCCTCCGGGGTATGGTACTGGGCGCCTCCGATTATCACGCTGCGCTCGTCGCCGCCGCCCAGGTCGACGCGCCCCTCCATTATGCGCGTCTTTCCCGCTATGGGCCTGGCGTCAGTCACCTTTGCCGCCCGTATGTCCAACCTCGCAAAATCCTCATACTTTACAAGCTCCATGGGTTGCGGCACGCGGGTGCCTTAAAATGAATTTCGCTTGCGGTTCTGCTGCAGATTCAGGACCCGCCTGCCGCTCTAGACCGGGTCACGAATTCACTACATAACCAGTGAGCAGGTGTTCTTACTTGCTCAAAGCTAGGATTGCTTGCCGCCGCACGTGCCGCCTTCTTTGGTGATCGGTTCGATCAGTTGTTCGCCAGTATCGGCATCGAGAACATACATTGTTACCGTATTCGTCTCCGCGCGCTCGATCAGCTTCCATACTAGAAAGTACTGATCCGAGTCGTTTACGGCCTTTGTGAGGCTGGCCTTTTGGGCATCATATCCGTCCTTTGCCTCTTCTTCGGATATGGCTTGATCCCTGACATCGTCAATACTCGTATCCTCAGAAACCTCTATCATTCCTACCGCATCTCCAATTGAGATTACCCAGTTCCGCGTATAGGATTCGCCGTCGGAGCTTGAAAAGGCAGGAGATACGGATCCAAGCACCACCGCTACAGCCATAGCGGACAGCGTGATTGCCGGAATGTACATCCTGTTCATGGCTCAAGTTTGCAACCATTTGTAATAAATATTGCTCAGGGTGGGTTCTCTCGAAAATGCGGTTGGTGGCAGTTTATATGTACTTATTAAGAGGGAGTGTGCCACGGAGCCCCCAACTCCGTCTGTTTGAACCGGGAACCGGCCTAGGCGCGCCGGTACTTGGACGGAAGGGGAACGGGCGCCGCGGGCAGGTTATGCCGCCGCCGCAGCCGCGCAG